>LADQ01000157.1 GCA_000961635.1 Hoeflea sp. BRH_c9
GGCGGAAATCTGGATCTGGTGCGCAAGGCCTGGCCGCGCCAGCGCCTGGGCGAGCCGCCACGGGACATGATCGCTGGCGTCCCCGCCCATGTCGACGGCCGCATGGTGGCGATCACGCAAGCGGCCGGCGGCCGGGTGATCAATGCGGACAGGATGTGGCACTACACCGAAGGCGTGAAAAACTGGAACCCGATATGGCCCAATCACGGCATACGAATTCTGCCCGGACCCTCGTCGATGTGGTTTGACGCGGAGGGCAACCGGCTCAAGCCTCCCTGCATGCCGGGGTTCGACATGCTGTCGACCCTGCGGGCGATTCTCGCGACGGGCCATGAGTATTCCTGGTTCGTGATGACCCAGAAGATCCTCAAGAAGGAAGTGGCGCTGTCGGGGTCGGAGCAGAACCCGGATTTTGCATCCAAGAGCTGGCTGCAGGTGATCAGGCAGAGGCTGCTCAACAAACAGGCGACGCCGGCGGTGGAGGCGTTCAAGAGCCATGGCGAGGATTTTGTCGTGGCGGCCACGCTCGAAGAGCTGGTCGCGGGGATGAACGAGAAGGGCGGCAACCTGATTGATCTGGAAAAACTGCGCGCCCAGATCGTCGCCCGCGACGGCCAGATCGACAATCCTTTCACCAAGGACGCGCAACTGATGGCGGTGCATGCGGCGCGCAACTATCGTGGCGACCGGCTGATGCGCACGGCCAGGCCGCACCGGTTTCTCGATCCCGAAAACGGGCCGCTGATCGCCATCAAGCTGCACATCATCACCCGCAAGACGCTGGGCGGCCTTGAGACCGATCTCAATGGCCAGGTTCTCAACGCGCAAGGCGCGCGGATAGAGGGTCTGTTCGCCGCGGGCGAAGTCAGCGGTTTCGGCGGCGGCGGCTATCACGGCTACAACGCGCTTGAGGGCAGTTTCCTTGGCGGCTGCATTTTCTCGGGCCGGCAGGCCGGGCGAAGCGAGGCCATCGCGTAACCGCGCAAAAAGCACTTGTGATCCGCTACGATTGGGAAGGCGAGGCCGGATAGGGTTTGCTCAGGACCGGCAGCAGGCTGGGTCCGCGCAGCCTGAGAAAATCATCAAGCGCCTGAAGCGCCGGCGTCGAGGTCCGGCTGGCATGCCTTATGGAAAACCATTGCCGCCGGATCGGGGTTTCCACCACATCCAGAATGGCGATCTTGCCGTTCTGGCATTCCTGCTCGATCGTGTGCCCGGAGATGAAGGCGATCCCCAGGCCGGCGATGACGGCCTGTTTGATGGTTTCGTTGGAATCCATTTCCGTCGGCGTGGTGCGCAGGCCCTCCAAGGTGTCGGACATGAAAAACTCCAGGGACGAGCGGGTGCCGGAGCCCCTTTCGCGGACAATGAATTTCTGCTCAGCCAGTTCTTCCTTGCTGATGTCGAGTCTGCCGACCAGCGGGTGGTCGGGATTGGCGATGAAGACCAGCGGATGGTCGCCGAACAGGGTGGCGTTGACCTTGAAGCTCGTCGGAGGACGGCCCATCAGGGCGACATCGATGTCATGATCATGCAGCTTCTGAACAATCTCCGCCCGGTTGGCCGCGACCAGCGTCATCGATATGCCGGGATGGACCGCGGTGAATGCGGCGATGAGCCGCGGCGCGAAATATTTCCCGGTCGAAACCACGCCGAGCCGGATGGTGCCCGCGGCAATGCCCTTGTGGGCCTGGACGGTTTCCTCAAGCGAGGTCAGTTCACTGATCATCCGAAAGGCGGTTTCAATGGCGATTTCGCCGATTTCGGTCGGTTGGGCGCCTGATTTGGTGCGCAGGAACAGCTGGCAGCCAAGCTCCTGCTCCAATTGCTGCAATTGCAGCGTCACCGCCGGGGACGTCAGGCCCATGGCTCGCGCCGCGGCGGAGATCTTGCCGTGTTTTTGAATGGCGAGGAGGGTGCGCATCTGGCGCAGCGAGATGTTGAGCATGAGATATGTAAGAATTTCTTATATAAACTGTCAATAAGTTAAAATTTACAAACATAAGGATTTGTCTATTCATTGTGGCTTGGGAGGAATGCCACAATGTCAGGTCAATCGCTGTTAGCCTTTTTGCGATCGGGCTCATTTGCCCGCACACCGCACAGTGAAGCCATAGCAGCCACTATCGGCGCGCTGGCGCAGGCTGCTCTCGAAGTTCGCAAACTCACGACCCAGGGCGCGCTCAATGCCGGCTTCGCCTCTTCGCGCGGTAGCGAAAACACCGACGGCGACATCCAGAAAGACCTCGATGTCGTGGCCGACGGCATTTTCCTCGAAGCCATGCGCCAGGTGCCCGTCGCGCTTTACGGCTCGGAGGAAAACACCGGAGCCATCCTGATCGACCCGGCCAAGCCGCTGGCGCTGGCGATCGATCCGCTCGACGGGTCATCCAACATCGAAACCAATGTCTCGATCGGAACGATTTTCTCGATCATGCCGGTTGTGGGCGATCCGAAATCAGATCCGGAGCAATCGTTTCTGCAGCCGGGAACGGGCCAGCTTGCCGCCGGGTTCTTCATCTACGGGCCGCAACTGGCTCTGGTGCTGACCGTTGGCACAGGCACGCAGATTTTCATCCATTCGAGCAAATATGGCGATTTCATCGAAGCCTATGAGTCCGTCTCGATCCCGAAACATGCCTCGGAGTTCGCCATCAATGTGTCCAACTACCGGCACTGGGAGGAGCCGATCCGGCTCTATATCGATGATTGTTTCGCCGGCAGCGAAGGCCCGCGCGAAAAAGACTTCAACATGCGCTGGATCGCGTCGCTGGTGGCCGACTGCTACCGCATTCTCATTCGCGGCGGCGTGTTTCTCTATCCGGCCGACAAGCGCAGGGGCTATGGCGCCGGGCGCATCCGCCTTGTCTATGAGGCCAATCCGATTGCGTTTCTTGTCGAGCAGGCAGACGGCGCCGCCACCGATTCCGTCAACCGGATCCTCGAGATCCAGCCGGTCAGCCTGCACCAGCGTGTTCCGCTGATCTTCGGCTCCAAATCAAAGGTCGAGCGGATCGCCCGCTATCATGTCGATCCGGAGATGATCAGTGAACGTTCGCCCTTGTTCGGTAACCGCGGTCTTTTCAGGGTTTGATCCATCATGTCAGCTAAATTTCCCATCATCTCCATCACAGGCTCCTCGGGCGCGGGCACCACGACCGTCGAGCAGACCTTCAAGAAGATTTTTGCCCGCGAGAAAGTGTCCGCTTCCTTCATCGAGGGCGATGCGTTTCACCGTTTCGACCGGCAGACGATGAAGGACAAGATAGCCGAGGAAAAGGCGAAGGGCCGCGATTTCACCCATTTCAACGCGGAAGCCAATGAACTCAAGATCCTGGAGAGCGTGTTCGAGGACTATGGCCGGCGCGGCAAAGGCCGGACCCGCCACTACATCCATGATGAGGAGGAGGGCGAGCGCTACGGCGTGGCGCCCGGCAAATTTACCGACTGGGAGGAGTTCGGCGACAGCGATGTGCTGTTCTACGAGGGTCTTCACGGCTGCGTCGTCACCGACGACATCAATCTGGCGCAACATTGCGACCTGAAGATCGGCGTCGTGCCGGTGATCAATCTCGAGTGGATCCAGAAGATCCATCGCGACAAGGCCGCCCGCGGCTATTCCACCGAAGCCGTGACCGACACCATCCTGCGGCGGATGCCCGATTATGTGCATTATATCTGCCCGCAATTCTCGCTGACCGACATCAATTTTCAGCGGGTTCCGATCGTCGACACATCCAACCCGTTCATCGCGCGATGGATCCCGACGCCGGCTGAATCTATTCTGGTGATCCGCTTCGCCAATCCGCGCGGCATCGATTTTCCCTATCTCCTGTCGATGATCCAGAACAGCTACATGTCACGCGCCAATTCGATCGTGGCGCCCGGCGACAAGCTCGATATCGCCATGCAGCTCATTTTCACGCCGCTGATCCACAAGCTGGTCGAGCGCAAGCGCCGCATGTCCTGAGGAGGTCGAAATGAACGTATCCCAAGCAATCGCCGCAGCGGACACCGCCACTGAACGGGACATGGCAAACGCCATCCGGTTCCTGGCGATGGATGCGGTGCAGGCCGCCAATTCGGGCCATCCCGGCATGCCGATGGGGATGGCGGATGTGGCGACGGTGCTGTTCAACCGCTTCATCAACATCGACCCAATGATACCGGACTGGGCCGACCGCGACCGCTTCGTGCTGTCGGCGGGTCATGGTTCGATGCTGATCTACGCCATCAACCATCTTGTCGGCTATTCCGACATGACCATGGAGCAATTGAGGAATTTTCGGCAGTGGGGGTCGAAAACGCCCGGTCATCCCGAGTATGGCCACACGCTGGGGGTGGAAACCACCACCGGACCGCTGGGGCAGGGAATAGCCACCGCTGTCGGCATGGCCATCGGCGAGGAAATGTGGGCTGCGCGGTTCGGCAAGGCGCTGGTCAACCATTACACCTATGTGATTGCCGGCGACGGCTGCCTGCAGGAAGGCATCAGCCATGAGGCGATTGATCTGGCCGGTCATCTGGGGCTGAAAAAGCTGATTGTCCTGTGGGACGACAACGAAATTTCCATCGACGGAGCCACCTCCCTCTCTACGTCGATGAACCAGCCCGCGCGATTCAAGGCCGCGGGCTGGGAGGTTCAGAAAATCGATGGTCATGATCCCGACGCCATCGCCACAGCCATCGAGAAAGCCCGCAAGAGCTCCAGGCCCTCGCTGATTGCCTGCCGCACCATCATCGGCAAGGGCGCGCCGACATTGCAGGGTTCGCACAAGACCCATGGCGCGCCATTGGGCAAGGAGGAAATCGCCAGGGCCCGCGACGGGCTCAATTGGCCGCATGAGCCTTTCACGGTGCCTGCTTGCATCAAGGCCGCCTGGGAAGCGGTGGCGACCCGCGGCGGCGCCGCCCGCAGCCAGTGGCAGAAACGCCATGCGGCGGCGCGCAACGCGGCTGCGTTTGACCGGACGGTGTCGGGGGAACTGCCCGACAGCGTGTATGATAAACTTGCCGCTTTCCGCAAGGAGCATCAGCAAAAGGCCACCAAGGTCGCCACCAGGCAGGCCTCGCAGATGACGCTTGAGGTGATCAACAATGCCACCACGCTGACCATCGGCGGATCGGCGGATCTGACCGGCTCCAATCTGACCCAGACCTCGCAGACCGAGAGCATCCGGCCGAAGCGGTTCAAGGGCCGGTATATTCATTACGGCATTCGCGAACACGCCATGGCGGCGGCGATGAACGGGCTGTCGCTGCATGGCGGTTTTATCCCCTATGGCGGCACGTTCCTGGTGTTTTCCGATTATGCCCGCGGCGGCATGCGGCTTTCGGCGCTGATGGGGCAGGGGGTGGTCTATGTCCTGACCCATGATTCCATCGGGCTCGGCGAGGATGGCCCGACGCACCAGCCGGTCGAGCATCTGGCCATGCTCCGCGCCACGCCGAACATGAATGTCTACCGGCCCGCCGACATCATCGAAACGGCCGAATGCTGGGAACTGGCGCTCAGGGACCGGTCGACGCCGAGCGTGCTGGCGCTGTCACGCCAGGGCTTGCCGATGTTGCGCGAAACCGGGTCAACCGAGAACCTTTCGGCGCGCGGCGCCTATGTGCTGCGCAAGCCCGACGGCGAACGGGATGTCACGCTGATTGCGACCGGATCGGAGATCGAGATCGCCTGCCATGCGTCCGATCAGCTTCTTTCGGGACACGGCATCCGCGCCGCCGTCGTCTCGATGCCGTGCTGGGAGAAATTCGAGGCGCAGGACGCGGCCTATCAGAACGAAGTGCTCGGAACAGCGCCGCGCATCGCGGTCGAGGCGGCGGCCCGGATGGGTTGGGACCGCTGGATCGGCCCCAAAGGCGCATTCGTCGGAATGGACGGGTTTGGCGCGTCGGCGCCGGCAGCCGAGCTCTACGCCCATTTCGGCATCACCGCGGAGCGGGTCGCGAGCGTCGCCATTGAAATTGCGGGGAGGTCCGGGTCATGAGTGGCGCGCGCGATCTTGAAGGCCACACCGTGCTGGTCCGTTCCGATCTGAGCCAGGGCCTTGACGCGGCATTCGCTGCCTATCTGCGCGATCTTGCGGGGCGCGGCGCGCGGGTCGCGGTGATCGCCGGCTATGACAATCCCGGCGGGGATGTGAACCCGACGCTGTCGCTGCGCCATCTGATCCAGCCGCTGCAGCAATTGACCGGCCTGCCGGTGCATTTTGTCGGCGATTGTGTCGGGCCGATCGCGGAAGCGGGGCTTGCGGCAACGCCCGCCGGCGCGATCGCTCTTCTGGAGAACCTGAGGTTCCATCCCGAAGCCAAACGCCACTCCAGAACATTCGCCATAAGGCTGAGCGTTCTGGGCGATTTCTTTTCCATCCCCGGCGGCATGCCTGAAACCGCATCCGTCTGGATCCGGGAGCTGGCGAAACTGCTGCCCGAACCAACAACCGATCTCGTGGTGCGATCATGACAGACGGGAACCATCTGTCATGACATATCGCCCCACCCGATCAATAGCTTGTGGGCTGACTTTTCGAAACAAATGGGAACCATCTGTTTCGGTCAGACCACGACCGCCTTCAGCCTGACAGGAGACCATCATGGCCCGCATCACCCTTCGTCAACTTCTCGATCATGCCGCCGAACATGGCTATGGCGTGCCGGCATTCAACATCAACAACATGGAGCAGGGGCTCGCCATCATGGAAGCGGCGAAAGCCTGCAACGCTCCGGTGATCATCCAGGCCTCGCGCGGCGCGCGCTCCTATGCCGGCGACATCATGCTTTCCAAGATGATCGACGCGCTGACCGAAATGTACCCCGCGAACCCGATCTGCATGCATCAGGACCATGGCAACAACGAAGCCACCTGCATGAGCGCGATCCGCCATGGCTTCACCTCGGTGATGATGGACGGCTCGCTGGAAGCCGACATGAAGACGCCGGCGTCCTATGATTACAATGTGACCATCACCGAACGGGTGGCGCGGATGGCCCATTGGGTCGGCGCCTCGGTCGAGGGCGAACTGGGGGTGCTCGGCTCGCTTGAAACCGGGGAAGCCGAAGCCGAGGACGGATCGGGCGCGGAGGGCAAGCTGTCGCACGATCAGTTGCTCACCGATCCGGACCAGGCGCTCGATTTCGTGCTCAGGACCAAGGTCGACGCGCTGGCAATTGCCTGCGGCACCTCGCATGGCGCCTACAAGTTCTCGCGCAAGCCCGATGGCGACATTCTGGCGATGGGCGTGATCGAAGCGATCCACCGCAAGATCCCCAACACCCATCTGGTCATGCATGGATCCTCCTCGGTGCCGCAGCAACTGCAGGACATCATCAACGAGTTCGGCGGCGAGATGCCGCAGACTTTCGGCGTTCCGGTAGAAGAGATCGTCCGGGGCATCCGGCATGGCGTGCGCAAGGTCAATATCGACACCGATTGCCGCATGGCGATGACCGGCCAGTTCCGCAAGATCGCCACCGGCAAGGCCAGTGAGTTCGACCCGCGCAAGTTCCTCAAGCCGGCGATGGACGCGATGCGCGATCTTTGCCGCGAGCGGTTCGAAGCGTTCGGAACCGCCGGACAGGCGTCGAAAATCAAGGTGATTGCCATGGACGACATGGCGGCGCGCTACGCGAGCGGCGCGCTCGATCCGCAATCAAGCCAGGCCGCCGAAGCCGCCTGAGCAAACACCAAACCGAGGACAGAACCATGGACCAGTCAAACCGATACGCAAATCTCAACCTCAAGGAAGCCGATCTCATCGCTGGTGACCGTCACGTGTTGTGCGCCTATGTGATGAAGCCGAAGAAAGGCTTTGGCGGCTATCTGGAAACTGCGGCGCATTTCGCGGCCGAATCGTCGACCGGCACCAATGTCGAGGTCTCCACCACCGACGATTTCACCCGTGGCGTCGATGCCATCGTCTACGAAATCGACGAGGCGAAAGAGATCATGAAGATCGCCTATCCGGTGGAGCTGTTCGATCGCAACATCATCGACGGGCGGGCGATGATCGCGTCGTTCCTGACGCTGACGATCGGCAATAACCAGGGCATGGGCGATGTCGAATATGGCAAGATGCACGATTTCTACATGCCGCCCTCGCTGATGCGGCTGTTTGACGGACCGTCGACCACGATCAGGGATCTGTGGCGCGTGCTTGGCCGCCCGGTTGTCAATGGCGGATTCATCGTCGGCACGATCATCAAGCCGAAACTCGGCCTGCGCCCCAAGCCATTCGCCGACGCCTGCTATGATTTCTGGCTTGGCGGCGATTTCATCAAGAATGACGAACCCCAGGGCAACCAGGTGTTCGCGCCATTCAAGGAGACGGTCAATCTCGTCAATGACGCCATGATCCGCGCCCAGGACAAGACCGGTCAGCCCAAGCTGTTCTCGTTCAACATCACCGCCGACGATCATCACGAGATGATCGCGCGCGGCGAATACATCCTGGAAACCTTCGGGCAGAACGCCGACCATGTGGCGTTCCTTGTCGATGGCTACGTCGCCGGTCCGGCGGCGATCACCACCGCGCGGCGGAATTTCCCCAAGCAGTATCTGCATTATCATCGCGCCGGTCACGGCGCGGTCACCTCGCCCCAGTCGAAACGCGGCTACACCGCTTTCGTGCTGTCGAAAATGGCGCGGCTGCAGGGGGCTTCGGGCATCCACACCGGAACCATGAGCTTTGGCAAGATGGAGGGTGAGGCCGAGGACAAATTGATGGCCTACATGATCACCGACGATTCAGCTGATGGTCCGTTCTACCATCAGGAATGGCAGGGCATGAACCCGACGACGCCGATCATTTCGGGCGGGATGAATGCGTTGCGCATGCCTGGCTTCTTCGAAAACCTTGGCCACTCAAACCTGATCCTGACCGCCGGTGGCGGCGCCTTCGGCCATATCGATGGCGGCGCGGCAGGCGCCATATCGCTGCGTCAGGCGGAAGAGTGCTGGCGCGCCGGCGCCGATCCGGTCGAATTCGCCAAGGATCATTACGAGTTCGCCCGCGCCTTCCAGAGTTTTCCGATGGATGCCGATAAGCTCTATCCCCGCTGGCGCGAGCGGTTGCGGATCAACTCCGCCGCCTGACCGGTCCGACAAGCCGTGCTTGTCCCTGCGGACGGCGCAATTGATGACTGCAAACCAATTCCAGACGAGGAGATTGACATGGCGACCATCATTGCGCCGTCGGTGCTGTCGGCGGATTTTTCCAGACTCGGCGACGAGATCGAGGCGGTCGTTGCCGCAGGCGCCGACTGGATCCATCTTGATGTGATGGACGGGCATTTTGTCCCCAACATCACCTTCGGACCGCCGATCATCAAGGCGGTGCGCAACCGCACCGGCAAGATTTTCGACTGTCATCTGATGATCGAGCCGTGTGACCCGTTTCTGGCGGCGTTCGCCGATGCGGGCTGCGACATCATCACCGTGCATGCGGAAGCCACGACGCATCTTGACCGCTCGCTGCAGGCGATCCGCGATCTCGGCAAGAAGGCCGGGGTGTCGCTCAATCCATCAACGCCCGAAAACGTGCTTGAGTATGTGCTCGACCGGATCGATCTGATCCTGCTGATGACGGTCAATCCGGGGTTTGGCGGCCAGAAATTCATCCCGGCGGTGGTCGACAAGGTGGCGCGGATAAAGGCGATGCTCGGCGCCCGGCCGATCGACATCGAAATCGACGGCGGCGTCACGCCGGAGACAGCGCCGCTGGTGGCGGCTGCCGGCGCCAATGTGCTGGTTGCGGGTTCGGCGGTGTTCAAAGGGGGTACACAATCAGCGTATAAGGCCAATATAGAGGCGATCCGCGCCGCGTCCGATGGCGCCATGCGCTGATACAGTCGCTGGAACTGACCAAGGAGACGTTACATGGCTGCAATTCCCCCCTTGTGCGATTTTGGATGGAAGCCGGGCGACGCTACCTTGCTTGGCGTGGACGGCAAGAGCCACAGTATTCTCGGTCAGGCCGGCGATAACGGCCTGGTCGTGGCGTTCATCTGCAACCATTGCCCCTATGTCAAAGCGGTGATCGACCGCATCGTCCGGGACGCCCAGGATCTTGCAGCGATCGGGGTTGGCTTCGTGGCGATCTCGTCAAACGATGTGGAGGCCTACCCTGCGGATTCCTTCGAGAACATGAAAGCCTTCGCCGAGGCGCACGGGTTTTCCTTCCCCTATCTTTATGACGAGGACCAGAGGGTGGCGCGGAGTTGGGGCGCGGTCTGCACGCCGGATTTCTTCGGTTTCAACGCGGCCATGGAATTGCAGTATCGCGGCCGGCTTGATGCGTCGCGCAAGCAATCGGGGCCTGAGGATTTGCGGCGTGACCTCTTCGAGGCGATGCGGCAGATCGCAAAGACCGGCAAGGGGCCGGACGACCAGGTGGCGTCGATGGGATGCTCGATCAAATGGAAGGAAACGGCGTGACCCGGATTTTCGCGGAGGCGGGAGACCGCTGCGGCTGGCCGCAGGCCATTCTGTTCGACCTCGACGGGACGCTGATCGATTCCGTGCCCGACATCGCCGCCGCGGTTAATGAACTCTTGTCTCAGGACAATCTGCCGCCGCTGTCGGTGGATGCGGTGCGCGGAATGATTGGGAACGGCGTCAGGAAGCTGGTCGAGCGCGCCTGTGCCGCGTCGGGCAAGCCGGTCGAGGGCGACCGGCTCGATCAGGCGACCGACCGGATGATGGGCATCTACGGCAAGCATCTGACCCAACACACGACCATGATGCCCGGTGCGATGGAGATGATCGTCGCCTATCACGGCGCCCGGGTGAAGATTGGCGTCGTGACCAACAAGCCGGAAGCCTTCACCCGCGAGATACTCACGCATTTCGGCCTCGATGCCCATGTTGATGTCGTGGTTGGCGGCGACTCCGGTCCGGAGCGCAAGCCGGCTCCGGACATGCTCACTCATGCGCTGCGGGCCATGGGACTGTCCGCGGGCCGTGCGCTGATGGTCGGCGACAGTCCCGCCGACATCGGCGCCGCCAAGGCGGCCTTCATTGCAAGCATTGCGGTGCGCGGCGGCTATACCAAAGTGCCCGCCGATGAACTGGGCGCGGATCGGGTGATTTCCAGCCTGATGGAGCTTCCCGCCGCAATCGAGGCGCTCAAGGAGCCGGTTTGATCGGAGACACGCGGCGGTGAAAGCGAAGGCCCGGATGGCCGGAGTGTGAAGGCTCCCCGATACAGCCGGACATGCTGTTGAACAGCTCCTTGTTTGGCTGCTGCTCCAAACTGGCGCATGGCTGACCTTTGCAGCCAATATTGGTTTTCATGCCTTGACGCTTGAGATGTGCTCGGGTTGAGTGGACGCATTCACAACTGATACTGGCACACTATGACGGTCAGTTGGCGGACGACCAAGCCAGACTGGCCCAATACAAGGGCATCGAATGAACAAAACGGCGGAAGCTACTTGTCTGTGCGGCAAATGCAGCAATTGTGCCGTATTCAATCGAACCGTGTGTAGTGTCGGCTCGCCGGAAGCCCTGGCCCAGCTCAACCGCATTTCGCATCAGCGCAGCTATCCACGCGGAAGCATCATTCAGGCGCAAGGCGAAGCCGGCGACATGGTCGGCAATATTGTCGATGGCGTGGTCAAGCTCTCGAGCGCGTCGGTCAATGGCACCGAGCATATTGTCGGGTTGCTGTTCCCCTCGGATTTTTTCGGACGGCTGTTCGCGGAGGAATCGCGTTTTTCCTATGAAGCGGCGACCGATGTGACGCTGTGTCTGATGAACAAGCCCGGTTTCGAGCGCTTTCTCATCGAGCATCCCGCCGTCGAACACGAAATGCTCAAGGCCAAGCTCGATGAACTTGACGCCGTGCGTGAATGGGCCGCCATCACCAATGGCCACACCACCATGCAACGTGTCGCCACCCTGCTTTATGTCTTTTCAAGGCGTTCGATAAACCAGCATCTGGATGATGGGGCACAGGCGTCCAGTAGTGTGCATGTGCCGCTAAGCCGTCGTGATATTGCCGACTATCTGGGCACGACGCCGGAGACGCTGAGCCGCAACATCCAGACCCTGGCGCGGAGCAAGGTCATTCGCATCATCAACGCCAAGCAATTTCAGCTGCTCAGCATGAATGAGCTGATCAGGCATTCCGGTGAATCGCGGGCCGATCTCGATCGAATCGCGTCTGTGTGACCGGAAGCCGACGCGCTTGCCGCTGGCCCGCGGCCTCAAATGCGGCGTGTTGAACTGGGCGCGACTGGTGCATCAGGCCAGTTTGAACCGGTGCAAACCGAACTCTCCTAATCTGACAATTTAAGCCATCTCATCACGGCAAGCCGTCGCGTTGATGACGATCAATGTTTGCAGCCCGGTTTGGGCAGACGATTGCTTCGGTAAATTGCCTTGGAGTTGGCAGAAAATGGCCGTGCCTGGTGCAAGAATTTCGGTGAGCAATGATGTTGGCGTACTGCGCGATGCGCTGGTTCAGGGGCCGGTTTGCAGCCCTCTCACCGGGTCGGTCGCGGTTGCGAAAAATGGCGCCGCCAGCGCCGTGCGGCAACATGCGCGGCTGGTCCGGGAGCTTGAGGCAGCGGGCGTGACTGTCAGGCATTTCGATGCATTGCTTTACTCCGCCCTCGAATTTGCCGACGCCCGCGACTGGATCCTCGAGCGGCGGGTCGGGGAATGCGAGGATGACCGGCGCAGGGCCAGCGAAATCATTTCCTGGTTGAGCGAAAAGCCGGTTGAGACGCTGACCCGATATCTGATGGAGGGCATGCGGTTATCCGCGCTGCCTTCAGGTTTCGATCGCACAGCTTACGGCGCCAGGAACCCGGGTGGCTGGTTTTTATCCCCGCTTGGAGATGTGATCCATCCCCGCGCACTTGTCCGGTTTCTCGACGGCGGCGCGGTGATTGCCCTGCCTGATCCAGAGGCAAGCCATGCGGCGGCGATCAACATCTCGACGGTGCTGAATTTCGCGCCGCTGTTTGATGAATCCAGGTTTGAGTTCTGGCTCACTTCCGATGGCGCCGACCGGTCATTCCCGCCGATTGACGGACATGACATTGCCATGCCGGGCGGGATGGTGTGCGTCGGGGCGATCACAGGCGCCACCAGCGCGCAGGCGCTCTCCCGGCTGGCGATATCGCTGTTCCGGCAAGGCAAGGCCGACACCATGTTCTGGATTGATCTGACCGGGGTGGAGTGCGGCTGTCTTGACGATTGCTTTTTGCCGCTCAGCCGTGACTGCCTGCTGGTCAACATGGAGATCTTGAATCTGGCGCCTGTCTGCAAGGTGCGCGGCCGCCGCCACAACGCCGTGCTCGGAGTCGAGCCCTGCGGATCGGCCTTCATCGAGGAATTGTCAAAAGCTGTCGGTGTGGCCGGGTTTTGCCTGATCGACACGAACCACTATTCCGGGACAGCCGGAAAGGCACTGGCTGCGCTTTCTCCGGTCGTGTTGGGGCCGGGACGCATCCTGGCTTTTGAAGAGCATCACGCCGCCTTTGCCCTGCTCGAGCAAAACGGGATCGAGGTGGTCTCGGCTTTCGCCGGATCCGCTCTTTCCCGGAATGGCAAGGGGCCGCGCGGACTTGTGACCGCCCTGTGGACCGATTAACGCCCCCAGGCCATTGCGCGTGTTCGCCCTGGCGTGACAGGTTCGACGCTTGAGTCCTGCAAAAGGGGAGACACGTCTTGGCGTCGTTCATGCCGGAAACAGACACACAATTTGCGCGCGAGATTGTCGAGATCGCCGATCAGCCGATCATCATGCCCGATGGCTGCCGGCTGTCGGCGCGGATCTGGATGCCCAAGGATGCCGCAAGCGATCCGGTACCGGTCATTCTGGAACATCTGCCTTACAGGAAACGCGACGGAACCATCGTGCGTGACAGCCTCACCCATCCGTGGATGGCGGGCCAGGGTTATGCCTGCATCCGGGTCGACATGCGCGGAAATGGCGATTCCGATGGGCTGATGCAGGATGAATACACGCCGCAGGAACTCAAGGACGCCTGCAATGTGATCGCCTGGGCCATCGCACAGCCCTGGTGTTCCGGAACTGCGGGCATGATGGGGATTTCCTGGGGCGGGTTCAATTCGCTGCAGGTCGCGGCGCTGAGGCCGCCGGGGCTCAAGGCGATCATCACCATTTGCTCCACCGTCGACCGTTTCGCCGATGACATCCATTTCAAGGGCGGCTGTCTGCTGGGCGAGAATTTTGGCTGGGCCGCCAACATGCTGTCCTATTCGTCGCGGCCGCCCGATCCGCTGCTGGTGGGCGACCGCTGGCGGCAGATGTGGCTCGACCGGCTTGAGGCGATGCCGTTTCTGGCGCGTGAGTGGCTGTCACGGCAGACGCGCGACGCCTATTGGAAGCACGGCTCGGTCTGCGAGGATTTTGGCGCGATCGAGGCCGCGGTGCTGTCGATCGGCGGCTGGCATGACGGCTATCGCAACACCATCTCGCATCTGGTCGAAAATCTCGATGCTCCGGTCAAGGGCATCGTCGGGCCGTGGATCCACAAATATCCGCACTACGCCGGGCCGGAACCGCGCATCGGTTTTCTGCAGGAGGCCAGGCGCTGGTGGGATCGTTGGCTCAAGGGGACGGAGAACGGGGCCGAGGCACTGCCGGCCTATCGGGCCTGGCTGATGGACAGCATCGCGCCTGCACGTTGGGTGGACGAACGCCCCGGGCGGTGGATTGCCGAGGCCGAATGGCCATCGCCCAACGTCGTTATCACGCAGCTTCCGCTTGGCGACCATACGCTGGGCGCGGACGCTATCAGCACGGCCATCCCGGTCAATTCTCCCGCCGATTGCGGCAGCCAGGCCGGGGAGTATTTCCCCTTCGCCTACGGGCCGGAACTGCCCGATGAGCAGACGCCGGATGATCTGCGCTCGGTGTGTTTTGACGGTGCGGTGCTCGGCGAGCCGCTCGACATTGTCGGCGCGCCGGAACTGCTGATCCGGGCCCGGTCGGACAAGCCGATGGCGCAACTGGCGGTGCGGCTTTGCGACCTGCGTCCGGATGGAAGCTCGGCGCTGATCACCATGGGCGTGCTCAACCTGACCCATCGTCTCTCCAGCGAAGCGCCCGAATTGCTGGCGCCGGGGGAGGCGTTCGACGCCACCGTGACGCTGGACCAGATCGCCTACCGCATCCCTGCCGGTCACCGCTTGCGGATCGCGGTGTCGACGGCGTATTGGCCGTTCATCTGGCCATCGCCGGAGCGCGCCATGGTGACGCTTGAGGCGGGAAGCCTGGCGCTTCCCCGCCGCACGCGCCATGCCGATGCGGATGAATGCAGCTTTGAAAAACCGGTGGGGGCCGCGCCCTGGCGGCATGAGAACCTGAGACCGTCGGCCTCCACCCGGACATCCGAAACAGATCCCGCCACCGGTGTTGTCACGACCACCATTTTCAATGATGCCGGTGAGAACCGGGATCTCAAGCATGGCCTGATATCGGGCAGCACCACGCAGGAACGCTGGTCGATAGATCCCGGCGATCCGCTGTCGGCGAGCGCCCATATAAGCTGGGAGCAGACCGGCGGACGGGACGCGTGGCGCACCCATACCATCGCGGAAATGGAGATGCGCTGCGACAAGGACTGGTTCCATGTCACCGGCCGGCTGGTGGCGACGGAAGACGACGCGACCGTGTTTGACAAGGATTGGCAGGAACGGATCGCGCGGCGTTTTGTCTGAGCTGCTGGTCACTTCCGTTAACAGGCTGATTCAGGAAAGCTTCCTCAAGGCGGTGAAATATAACGATAAACTTCGACCGCCTAATAGGGCCATTTTCCCGCGCCGAGCGCCGTAAAACCGCTGATCATGCGGGCAAAGCTGTCGCGGGCGCGCCCCACGGAATGGCGTGCGCGCAGATAGCCGTGAACAAGGCCCTGTTCCTCAATGCAGATCGCCTTGCCGCCGGCCCTGGCTATCCGTGCGCAATAGTCCGGGCCATCGCCGGACAGCGGATCGCACTCGGCGGTGAAGACGAGCGTCGGCGGCATTCCGGTGTAATCATCTGCGTCGAGGGGCGTGAAACTGGGGTCGTTGACCGGCGGCCTGCCGCCCGAGCGCACGGTGTCGTAATGGCTCATGTCGGCGGTGGTCAGCATCGGGGCGTTGGCGTGGTTGATGAAAGTGCCCTTGCTCACGTCGGCGCCAAGGGCGGGGTAGATCAACAGCTGGCCCGCCGGGAGCAGAGTTTCGCCGCGTGTCGCCCAGGATACCGCTGCGGCCAGATTGCCGCCGGCGCTGTCGCCGCTCAGCACCACCGGGAGATTGCAGGCGTTCGCGATATGGCGGAACGCCGCCAGCGCATCGTCGAACTGGGCCGGATGCAGATTTTCCGGCGCCAGGCGGTAGTCGACGGAAACAACCAGATGGCCGGCGCCGTCGCAGATCTCCGCGCAAATGCTGTCATGACTTTCCAACCCGCCCAGAATGAAGCCGCCGCCATGCAGATAGAGCACGCAGGCTGATGGTGTACCGGAAGCAGGCCTGTACTCCCGCACGGGGATCGCGCCCATCGGGCCGGGAATGAAAAGGTCGCTGACCGTCACGCCGGCGGGCCTGCCCGGATCAAAAGCCTTGCACAGGTCGTCATAGACGCGGCGCTGACCTGCTAGGTCGAGACTGGTCGACTCGGCGGGATAGTGGGCGAGCGATTTGTCGACAAAGGCCCAGGTTTCTTCGTCGATCAATTGGTCATAAGGGGCAGGGCGCAAGGGCGGTTCCTCAAAGGCACGCAACATCGGTGTTGACGGCCATGCAATCGCGATGCACAGCATCTGTCAAACCGGAAAACCGTCATGACATGGAAATTCGATCCCGAGATCAAGGCCATCCTGTTCGACAAGGACGGGACGCTCGTCGATTTCGACAAGACCTGGGCGCAAATCAATCGCAGGGCGGCCTTGCTGGCGGCGGATGGCGACGCCGTCCTGGCCGACAGTCTGCTTGAAGCCTGCGGGATGGACCCGGCGACCGGCAAGACCCGCGCCGACAGCATGTTTGCCGCCGCCAACGCCCATGAGATCGCCCGCCACATGGTGATGCATGGCAGCCCGATCGAACACCGGACGCTGGCCCGCCTTCTCGACCAGGCCTTCGTTGACGGCGCGGAATCGCCGTGGCCGATCTGTGATCTGGACGGGCTGATGGGAAGGCTCACAAGTGGCGGCCGGCCGGTCGGCATCGCATCCAGTGACGGGGAAGCCAGCATTCGACGGACCGTCGAGGTGTTGCGATTGTCGCGCCATGTCAGTTTCATCGCCGGCTATGACAGCGGGCATGGCCCAAAGCCCGAGCCGGGCATGATCCATGCGTTCGCCGCCCATTTGGGTCTTAATGCCGCAGAGATCGCCATGGTTGGCGACAACCGGCATGACATGGAAATGGCCCGCGCGGCAGGCGCAGGCGCCGCGATCGGCGTGCTCTCGGGCACCGGCACGCTGCAGACGCTGGCTGAACTCGCCGATGTCTGCATCGCCTCGGTGGCGGACCTGCCCGACCTCATTCGGGAATAGAAGCGCGCCCGCGCTCAGTTGATGGCGTCGCCGGTCAGGCGCTGCGCGCCGCCAGCAGGTTGGTGAGCCAGTCCGGATCCATTTCAGGAACCGAAGACAGAAGCAACTGGGTGTATTCCGGGAAGGGCGGTGACAGGATCTCGCTCTTGAGCCCTTGTTCGACTACTTTGCCCTCGAACATCACCACGATCTCGTCCGAAATCGCCTTCACGGTGGCGATGTCGTGGGTGATGAACAGATAGGTGATGTTGAATTCCTTTTGCAGCCGCAACAGCAGTTTGAGGATGCCCTCCTGCACGATCTGGTCGAGCGCCGAGGTCACCTCGTCGCAGATGATGATGTCGGGCTTGGCGGCAAGCGCGCGGGCGATGCAGATGCGCTGCTTCTGTCCACCGGAAAGCTCGGACGGCAAGCGGTCCAGGAAGCTTCCGTCGAGCTCGATCATCTTCAACAGCTCAATCACCCGCTCCTCGCGGGCCTTGCCGGTGAGACCGAGATAGAATTCGAGCGGGCGACCGATGATGGTTTCGACCGTCTGGCGCGGGTTCATCGCCGTGTCGGCCATCTGATAGATCATCTGGATCCGCTGCAATTGATCCTTGCTGCGATCCTTCAGAGCCGGCGGCAGCGGCTCGCCATTGAACATGATGGTGCCCGTGAGCGGCGGCAGCAGCCCGGTCATCACCCGCGCCGTGGTCGATTTGCCCGAACCGGATTCGCCGACCACCGCCACGGTTCGTCCACGCGGCAGCGAGATGCTGACATCGTGCAGCACCTTGAGCGGGCCATAGGCGGCGTCGACATGGTCGATCGACAGCACGATGTCCTCGCCCTTGACCTCGGGTTTTTCCAGCGCCCGGACCGACCAGAGCGATTTGGTGTAGGGCATTTCGGGCTTCGTCAGCATCTGCCGGGTCGGCGCCTGCTCGACCTCTTCGCCGTAGCGCAGCACCTGGATGAAGTCGGCCATCTGGGCCACCACGGCCAGATCATGGGTGATGTAGATCGCCGCGGTGTTGAATTCCTCGACGATGTTGCGCATCGCGGCCAGAACCTCGACCTGGGTGGTGACGTCGAGCGCGGTTGTCGGTTCGTCAAAGATGATCAGGTCGGGCCGCGGCGACATCGCCATGGCGGTCATCACCCGCTGCAGCTGTCCGCCGGAGACCTGATGCGGATAGCGGCTGCCGATGGTTTCCGGATCGGGCAATTGCAGGGCCCGGAACAGCTCCACCGCATCGGCGCGCGATTCGGCGTCTGGTCTGATCCCGCGCCGAGTGGACGATTCCACCGTCTGATCAATCAGCCGGTGCGCCGGGTTGAAGGACGCCGCCGCCGATTGCGCCACATAGGCGATGCGGGTTCCCCACAGCTTGCGTTTTTCCCGGTCGCTGGCCTTGGCCAGATCAATGCCGTCGAACATGATCGAGCCGCCGGTCAGTTTGCAGCCTGGCTGGGTGTAGCCCATGGCTGCCTTGCCCAGCGTGGACTTGCCGGCGCCGGACTCGCCGATCAGCCCCATGATCTCGCCTCGCCGCAGCGTCAGATCGACGCCCTTGATGATCGGATGCCATTGCTCGTCGGAATAGCCGTCAATGCGGATGCCGCGCATCTCCAGGAGGATTTCGTTGCTGGCGTCCGGCTCATTTGTCATCGCGAAGCCCGCTGGTTTTTTGCAGGAACCAGTCAACGATGAAATTCACCGCTACCGTCAGCAGCGCAATCGCCGCCGCCGGCAGAAGCGGTGTGATCGCTGCTGTCATGTCGTATTTGGCGAACTGGATCAGCGATGCGTTGGCGCGCACCATCGAACCCCAGTCGGCGGTTGGCGGCTGAATACCGACGCCAAGGAACGACAGCGCCGCAATGGTCAGGAACACGAAGCAGAACCGGAGCCCGAATTCGGCCACCAGCGGCGGCATGATGTTTGGCAGGATTTCCCGGCGCATGATCCAGCTCAAGCCTTCGCCGCGCAATTTTGCCGCCTCGACATAATCCATCACCGCGACATTGACCGCGACGGCGCGGGTGAGCCGGAAAACCCGGGTGGAATCGAGCACCGCGATGATCAGAATCAGGCTGGTGATGGTCGACCCGAAGATCGACAACAGCATCAAAGCGAAGATGAGGCTCGGGATAGCCATTAAAACATCGACAAACCGGCTCAGCGCCTGGTCCAGCCAGCTGCGGTTGATCGCCGCCGCCAGGCCCAGGCCGCCGCCGATCAGGAACGACAGAAACGTTGTCGCCAGCGCAATGCCCATGGTGTTGCGGGCGCCGTAAATCAGCCTTGTGAGCACATCGCGGCCGATCTGGTCGGTGCCGAAGAAGAACTCGTCGCTCCAGGGGGCAAAGGCCGCCGGGTGAATCTCGGCTTCGCCATAGGGCGCGAGGACATCGGCAAAAATGGCGACAAGGATGTAGAGCGTGACCACGATCATCCCGAACCAGGCGCTCGGAGGCGCCGATTTCAGCAGCAATCCGGCCCGCTCGAGCCGGGTCCGGCGCTTGCGGACCGCGCCGACTTCGGCCGCGGCGGTGTAAGTTTCGGGTTGCTCGCTCATCTGGGATGCAGCAATCGCGGGTTGGTGACGATGCCGATGATGTCGGCGGTCAGGTTCAACAGGATGTAGGTGGCGGCGAAAATCAGCGCGCAGGCCTGCACCACCGGGATGTCGCGGCTGGTAACGGCGTCGACCATCAGCTGGCCGATGCCGGGATAGACGAACACCACCTCGACCACGACGACGCCGACCACCAGATAGGCAAGGTTGAAGGCAATCACGGTGGCGATTGGCGACCAGGCGTTGGGCAGCGCGTGCTTGAGGATAATCTCCGATTGCGAGGCGCCCTTCAGACGGGCCATCTCGATATAGGGGCTGGCCAGCAGGTTGATGATGGCGGCGCGGGTCATGCGCATCATGTGCGCGACAATCACCAGCGTCAGGGTGAGCGCCGGTAGCGCCACCCGGTAGAGCCTTTCGCCCAGATCCGTCGTGGCGTCGATATTGGCAAGTGAGGGAAACACAGGCCACAGCGAGGCCAGAAACAGGATCAGAATATAGGCGACGAAGAATTCCGGCGTCGAGATCGTCGTCAGTGTCAGCGCATTGACGATCCGGTCGTAAGCGGTGTTGCGGTAAAGTGCAGCAGTCAGTCCCAAAAACAGCGCCAGCGGCACGGCGATCAGCGCGGTGACGCCGGCGAGAAACAGCGTGTTCCAGAGCCGTGGCATGACCAGGTCGCTGACCTGCCGGGACCGGTCCTGGCCGGACGCGTTGCGACCGGAGAACGAGGTGCCGAGATCGCCCTGCAGAACCGAGCCTACCCACTCGAAATACCTAACCGGCGCGGATTTGTCCAAGCCGAGTTCCTTGCGGAAGGCGGCAACGGTTTCCTGGGTCGCGGCCTGACCCAGCACGGCTTCACTGAAGTCGCCGGGCAGCATCGAGATGGAGCTGAAAATAATGCCCGAGACGACAAAAAGCGTGGCCAAGCCCAGCCCCAGGCGTTTCAGTATGGTCGCCAGCACAGCGTTCAACCGCGCGTTCCCCTGTTTCACTGATGGTCTTGTGCCATCTATTTTCTTGAAGTTCCTGACAGAGCAGGATGCGGTAAGCGCATTGTTGGCCACTGGGCGTCCACTTGTAAACCGGTAATTGCGCGCGCCGTGATAAACTTGGACATTTCCGGAAATGATCGAGCCTCCGATCCAAAGGTATGAATTTGCTGTCCATTCCGCTTTGGCGTTATTTTCAGCGGGGCTTTGCCCCTACATTTGTTGGCCATGCCGTTGGCGTTGCCAAAAGTATGATCGGCGCGCCGAGTGGCTGTTGACAACGGGGCTCAGGAAGACAGGATAGGGACGACATCCACGTTGCCCGGCTGTGGACGCGAAACGATAACCAATGAAAATATGGGAACTTAACGGAGGCTACCATGAGAGACGAATACCTGAAGAAACAGGCGCGCTGGCTTAGCGAAGGCCAGATTGACCGTCGGCAGTTCATCAAGGCTGCGATTGCCGCCGGCCTGGCGGTTCCCTCCGCGCTGACGCTGGCGACGAATGTGCTTGCTGCGACACCCAAGAGTGGCGGCAAGCTGCGCCAGGGCTCATCCTACGGTTCGACAACCGATGCGCTTGATCCAGGCACATCGGAAAACGGCATGACGCAGTCCATCATCTATGCCCGCGGCAACCACCTGACGGAAGTCAGCAATGAAGGCAAGCTGATCCCGGAACTGGCCGAAGGGTTCGAATCGTCAAACGGCGCGCAAACCTGGATGTTTGATCTGCGCAAGGGTGTGGAATTCCACAACGGCAAGACCATGACCGCCGACGATGTGATCGCGACGTTCAACTATCATCGCGACGAGAATTCGAAATCCGCCGCCAAGGGGCTGCTTTCGGCTATCAAGGAAATCAAGAAGGACGGTGACAACCGGATCATCTTCGAACTTGAGGGCGGCAATGCCGACTTCCCGTTCATCGTTTCCGATTACCACATCATGATCATGCCCGCGACCGACGGCAAGATCGTTGATGCCAATGATCCGGTCGGCACCGGCGGCTATATCGTCGAAAGCTACCAGCCGGGCGTGCGCATCCAGATGAAGCGCAATCCGAATTACTTCAAGGAAGGCCGGGCGCATTTCGATGAAGTCGAGATGATCACGCTGTCCGACACCACGGCGCGCCAGAACGCCATCATGAACGGCGATGTTGACTTTATTGACAATGTTGATCCCAAGACCGTGGCGCTGCTTGCCCGGGTGCCGATTCTTGAAATTTTCGAAACCACCGGGACGCAGCATTTCACCTTCCCGATGCGGGTCAATGCCGCTCCATTCGACAATTACGATCTGCGCATGGCGCTGAAATACGCGATCAAGCGTCAGGAACTGGTCGACAAGATCCTTCTCGGCCATGGCAAGGCCGGCAACGACGTGCCGGTCAATGAATCGATGCCATTCTTCAATACGGAACTGCCGGTGCATGAGTTTGATGCCGAGAAGGCAGCCTTCCACTACAAGAAGTCCGGCCATTCCGGCCCCATCCAGCTTTCGGCTTCCGATGCGGCCTTTGCCGGCGCCATGGACGCCGTGCAGCTGATTGCCGCCTCCGCCAAGGAAGTCGGTATCGAGATCGACATCGTGCGCGAACCAAGCGACGGTTACTGGTCGAATGTGTGGAACAAGAAGCCCTGGTCCGCCTGCTACTGGGGCGGTCGTCCGACGCAGGACTGGATGTATTCGTCAGCCTACACAGCCGAAACCGAATGGAACGACACGGCCTGGAAGGACACCGAGGCAGCAAAGAAGTTCAACGATCTGGTGATCATGGCACGGTCGGAAACGGATGAAGCCAAGCGCAAGGATCAGTATTGGGAAGCCCAGCGCTTGTTGCAGGACGATGGCGGCGCCATAGTCGGCATGTGGGCGAATTTCATCCATGCCCATACCAAGACGCTTGCGCATGACGAACAGGTTGCGGCCAACTGGCAGAACGACGGCAACAAGATTGCCGAACGCTGGTGGTTCGCCTGATCCCAGGCAAGGACTGAACAGAATTGGCCGCGGAGCGATCCGCGGCCTTTTTGCTTTCGGACCGGCTGTTACCGCTTTTGGGTGATTGGCGTTTGCGGCACGGGAAAGACCACGTCGTAAACCCAATTGAAGACGAAGGTGTAGACCAGGTAGAAGGCCGCAAACGACACATCCATCAGGAAAGCCGCGAGCAGGCTCACGCTCAGATACCAGGCAATGAACGGCAGCAGGATCAGAAGCAGGCCGCCTTCGAAAATGAAGGCATGGAGAACGCGCACGATCAGGGTTTTGCGGACATCGCCGATGAGCCTGAGCATCGCATGATCAAACAGCAGATTGTAAACATAGTTCCAGCCGGTGGCGATGGTGGCGCTGATCAATGCGACCACGCCGATGTCCTCAAGAGGCAGGCCAAAGGCCCAGGCGCCAGCCGGCGTGACCACCAACAGCGCGATGATCTCAAAACTCAGCGCGTGGCGGATTCTGTCTTTGGTGTCCCGCATGGAGGTTCCCAACTGATTGCCGGGTCGTCCCGGCTGTTCGTCCCATATGGGGAGGTCGTCCTCGCCAGAACCTTATCGACGATCAAGCGGCCCGAATGCAAGCTCTGCTTCCTCAAGCAGCCAGGCGCGGAAGAGCCTCGCATCGGGATGGGCGATGTCCTCGGTCGGCGTGATCAGGTGGAAGGCTTCATCGATCGGCACTGCCAGGTCGAACGGCGCCACAAGGCGGCCCGATGCCATGTCCTCGCCGGTCATCGAAGGCCGGCCGAGCGCAATGCCGCCGCCTTTGGCGGCAACCTCGAAGGCAATCAGCGAGGTGTCGAAGTGCAGCCCGCGGCCCCTGTCGATGTCGGCGCGCAACCCGGCCGCATTCAGCCACAGGCCCCAGCCTTCCTCATAGCCAAGCACATGCAAAAGCGCGTGATCTGCCAGATCCTCGGGCTTGCGGATTGCGTTATCGCCCTGCAGCAGGGCGGGGCTGCAGACCGGCGTGATCGTCTCCCGGGACAGGCGCTGCGCGTTGAGCCCCGGCCACTTGCCCGCGCCGTAGCGGATGTCGAAATCGAAATGCTCCTTGTCGAATTCATCGCCCCAGACGCTGGAAATGATCCGGATGGTCAGGCCAGGATGGCGCGCCATCAACCGGGGCAATCGGGGCGCCAGCCAGTTGACCGAAAACCCAACCATGCAGCGGATCGTCAGCATCTCGCTGCGGCGGCGGCCGAACACTTCGTTTGTGCCCGCGGCAAGCCGGTCAAAGCAATCGCGGACCTTCGGCAGATAGGCTTCGCCGGTCTTGGTCAGTTCGAGGCTGCGCGGGTTGCGGATGAACAATTGTTCGCTGAGATAATGTTCCAGCAGCTTGACCTGCTTGGAGATCGCGGCCTGGGTCAGGTTGAGCTCTGACGCGGCCCGGGTAAAGCTCAGGCTGCGTGCGGAGGCCTCAAACGCGCGAAGCCAGTTCAGGGGCGGCAATTTGCGGCTCATGCAGGATCTCTTCCCAAGGTCATGATGTCACAGACGGCAAACCCGCCGAAGGACCACTCCCTACCATGAATGCCCGGGCGCCTTTGTTCCGATCACGACCATTTCAGGACGGAGTGTCAGTTCGGAAGCGCTGCCTCAGCCTGTCCGGCAAAGGAGCGGACGGTCTTGAGTGCGCCCTCGAGCTGCTCGCCTTTCTCGTCGGCAAGCGCTGCTTCGCGCAACAGCCGGCACCAGTGAGCGGCGTCGTCGCGGCCGGCCAGAAGCGCCACGCCATCCATCACCCGGTCGAATTTGGACAGGCCGCGCGCATGCGTGTCGGAATAGCCCTTGACCAGGCGGCGGTTGCGGAGCGTTTCGACGGCCAGCGCGTAATCGATCTTGCGGTAGCTTAGAGCCAGATCAAGCCATGCTTGCAGATGTTCTGTCTCGATGGCGTGACGCAGGGTGCCGCGCCGGTATTTGCGAAGCCCGCCCAGCACATAGAGCTGGGCGAAGGGCAGCAGGCGGTCGGTGCGCAAACGCCGTCCCTTGTTGACCAGCCTGTCGATCAGCCGCATCGCGCGGCTGCTCGCTGACAGCCTTCGGCCAAGGCTTGCTGGCATCATCCCGACAATTTCCTCGGCGCGCGGATGCATGAATTCGGTGAGTTTCATCTGTGCGCCTGCTGCCGGCGCGATTTCCGTGCGGACGCGGGCGAAGCGGCTGCCGCGGGTCTTCAGATCCGCGACCCGGAACACGTCGTCGTAAGCCATCGCCTTGGCGATGTACTTGGCGGCTTCAAGCGTCAGTTCAAACCCCTTGGCCGGCTCGTCCTCACCAAGCACGGTGTCGATGCGTTCGAGATAGTCGCGCCCATAGGCGAGATCCTGGAAGTCGACCACGGCGCGCAAACCGCTGAGCGCCATGTCGCGCACCGGGGCGGGCAGGGATGATGCGCGTGCGGCGAGTGCGTTCCACTGATCGACAAGGGTTTTTGGCCCGGCTGGCGCGCCGGCGGAAGTCTGGGCGCGCGCCGAGCGTGGTGTTTCGATGGTGCCGCTGGCCGCGGCTTCGAAGCCGGCGTTAAAGGCGCGCAGACTTGCCTCGACGCCGCGTCCCGATGCCTTGATGGCTTCTTCGAAGCTTGATCGTTCAAACGGCAGCGCGCCGGAGCCCGCGAGCGCCCCGAACAGGCTCGCCGAAATCATAGAACCGGCGTCGAGGGCCATCTTTTCCATGTCGAAGGCGATGAAACGCCGGGCGGCGATTTCGGCGGCCGCGATGACTTCCTGGGAATCGGCGATGCCGTCTCCTGGGATCATCTTTTCGGACACAGCCAGGGCGCGATGGGAGGAGGCAATCAGGGTGGTGCGGTCTGGAGTGACGAAGCCGCGCATGATGGCGCGCCCGGCTTCCATCATTTCGGCGGCCACCAGAATGTCGACATCGCCGGCGGCGGGCAGCAGCGAAAACACCGGCTCGCGCTCCTGCATGGGCGCCATTTCCATATAGTAGATCGTCGCCCCCGTGCGCTGCGCCACGCCCGCCACCGACGTGGCCTGCACCGCGTAGCCATTGCTCCGGGCGCAGTGCTCGACCCAGTTGGTCAGCACGCCGCCGCCCTGGCCGCCGACAGCCATGATGGCGAGCTTGATGATCTGATCAAGCGCCGGATCGTGCGGTTTGGGTGCGAATGCGGAATGGGTCATGCTTGCCATTGCTCAGGTCCGGGCGAATTCGAGGCGGTCGCGCGACCGGCGGTTCTGCAGCCAGGTGATGATGCGGGTCCTAAAAGCGCCGAATTTCTGCTCCACCCAGCCCGGATTGTGCACCACATCGGCGCGGTAGAAGGACGGGCAGAGCACGGCGGCGTCAGCCACTTCGCCGCAATTGCCGCAGCCGACGCAGCTCTGGTCGATCCTGGCGACCGGATCGTCGCGCAACGGGTCATCAAGCTTCTTGAGCGACAGCGACGGGCAGCCCGAAAGCCGGATGCAGGCATGATCGCCGGTGCAGATGTCCTCGTCGACGCCAAAACGCGGCTTTTCAACCCGGCGGCCTTCCTTGATCGCCTTGGTCATCAGCGGCTTTTCGCGGCGCTGCTTGTTGAGCATGCATTCGGATGAGGCGATGATGACCTTGGGGCCGATATGATCGGTGGTCAGCGCCTCATTGAGGATTTCGCGCATTTTCGGAACGTCGTAGGTGCGATCGAGCTGGCGCACCCATTTGACTCCGACGCCCTTGACCGCATCGGCGATCGGATGACCGGTGGCCTTGGACGGATTGTCGGCGCGCGACGACAGGATGTCCTGTCCACCTGTGGCTGCCGAGTAGAAATTGTCGACAATGACGATGACGCCGTCGGACTTGTTGTAGACCGCGTTGCCGATCGAGGAGGACAGGCCGTTGTGCCAGAACCCGCCGTCGCCGAGAATGGAGATCGAGCGCTTGTCGCCGCCGCCGTCGAAGGCGGCGTTCGACGCCGGACCCAGGCCATAGCCCATAGTCGAGCCGCCGATTTCGAAGGGCGGCAGGGTGGCGAACAGGTGACAGCCGATGTCGCCGGCGATCTGGTGCTTGCCGTGCTCCATTTCAGTGAGCTTGATCGCCGCGAAGATCGGCCGTTCCGGACAGCCGGTGCAAAATCCCGGCGGGCGCATCGGAACTGTCTTGGAGAGATCCGGCAGCGCCGGTTTCTCTTCCGAGTTGGGTGCGCGCAGGCGGGCGGGCAGCAGTTCTGGCGCGGCCTTCTTCAGAAACGCCTCGATGCCGTCGAGCATGACCTGGCCGGTATATTCGCCGGCCATCGGCAGCATGTCCTTGCCGTGCAGGCTGATGGTCTTGCCGGCCTTGTAAAGGGCTGCGCCCAGCGCCTGTTCGATGAACTCCGGCTGGCCCTCTTCGACAATCAGAACCGCCGATTTGCCTTCGCAGAACTCGAAGAATTCGTCATGAACCAGCGGGTAGGTGACGTTGAGCACGTAAAGTGGGATCTCGGTGTCGCCGTGAATGTCGGCGAGGCCGAGCCGCTGCAATGCCCGGATCACGCCATTGTACATGCCGCCCTGCAGCACGATGCCGACCGGAGCCTCGCCGGGGCCGAAGATCTCGTTGAGCTTGTGCTCGCAGATATGTTTCAGCGCCGCCGGCCAGCGGGTCTTGATCTTGTCGTGTTCCTGCAGATAGGACATCGGCGGCAGCACGACGCGGGCATAGTCGCTGCGCGGATTGGCGAGCGCGTCCCTGACCGTGAACGGCGGGCGCTTGTTGTCCTTCGCTTGAAAACTGCCGGTGACATGGCAGGAGCGGATCCGCACCATCAGCATTACCGGCGTGTTGGTGGCTTCCGACAACTCGAACCCCTGATGCACCGACTGAACGATGGAGGGCAGGTTGGGCCTTGGGTCGAGCAGCCACATCTGCGATTTCATTGCGAAGGCGTGGCTGCGCTCCTGCATGATCGAGGAGCCTTCGCCATAATCCTCGCCGATGATCACCAGCGCCCCGCCGGTGACGCCGGAGGAGGACAGATTGGACAGCGCGTCCGACGCCACATTGACGCCGACCGGACCCTTGAAGGTGACAGCGCCGCGGATCGGATAATGCACGGAGGCGGCGAGCATCGCCGCGGCTGCTGCTTCGGAGGCATTGGCCTCGTAGCGCACGCCAAGTTCGATCAGGATCTCCTCGGCGTCGGCGAGCACATCCATCAGATGGCTGATCGGCGCGCCCTGATAGCCGCCGACATAGCCGACGCCGGCTTCCAGCAGCGCCTTCGTCAGCGCCAGAATGCCCTCGCCGGTGAAGGTCTCGCCTTCGCCGATCTTCAGTTTCTGGACTTCCTTGGCGAAGGAGCGTTCAGCCATGGCGTGCAATTCCCGTCATTAGAAATCGTGCTTTCGGATGTTCTGGAGCATTTTCTTCAGCGTCGCGACGAAAGCCGCCCGTTCGTCATCGGCTATGCCGTAAAACATCTGCGAATAGACCCGCGCCATGGTTGGCCACAGCTGGTCAAAGGCGGCGCGGCCGGCGTCGGTGATGGCAATGCGGGTGACGCGGCTGTCATTGGCGTCGGACTCGCGCCGCACCAGTCCATCGGAGGTAAGCTGCTCCAGCGAGCGGCTCAGGGTGGATTGTTCCACAACCGCATAAACGGCAAGCTCGGAAATCGGCAGCGCATCGATCACCGACAGCACCGCCAGCGCGCGCATCTTCGGCGTTGTCAGCCCGAGACCGGTCATTTCCTGCCTGAGATCGGCATTGTAGCGGCCCATGATGCGGTTCATCAGATAGGGCGCGAAATTCGACAGGCCGATTTCGCCAAGCCGCTGCAGCGATTCCGAATTTTCGGTGGCGGGAGGTTTGATCTCGTTCATCCGCCCAACCTCTTTGCCAGCAGAAAGCCCGAGCCGCCGCTCAGCCCGGGGCCGGGATGGGTCGAGGCGCCGATGTGATGCAGGTTTTTGATCACGGTCGCGTTGTTGCTGCTGTGGGCGAAGGGCCGCCAGATGAAGAACTGGTCGAGCGCGCAGGATCCGCCATAGGGATCGCCGCCGACCAGATTGATGTTCATGGATTCAAGTTCCGCCGGTGAATAAGCCTTTCGCGCCAGAACAGTCTCGGAAAAGCCCTCGATATGGCTAGCAAGGATGGCCTCGATGCGGTCGGCGAAGGCCTCGCGGGTGACCTCGCTCCAGCCGCCAGCGGTATCGATTTCGCCCGCCGCATCGCCCTTGAGGACGCGGGGCGCATCGGGGATCTGCAGCCAGAGGATCGATTTGCCCTCCGGGCATCGCGTCGGATCGAGCCGGTGCGGCTGGCCGACGCAGATGGTTGGCGTCACCGGCAGCATGCCGCGTTCGGCCTCGTTGGAGGATTTCGACACCGAGTCGATGCTGTCGGCCAGGTGGATGAGCGCCACGTCTTCCAGGCCTGTGGTTTTCCAGCTTATCGGACCATCAATGGCGTAGTGCAGCTGGAAATTGCCGCGGCCGTGGCGGAACTGGCTGAGGCCGGTTGTTTCCTTGTCGGTGAGCGTTTTTGTGCTGTCGCGCAGCAACCGGCCGTAAAGCTGTCCTGGCGCAATCGAGCAGATGACATGCGATGCCGGAATTTCGCTTCCATCGGCAAGCCTGACGCCTGTTGCCTTGCCGTTGTGGACAAGCACCTTGTCGACATCGGCATTGGCGCGCAGTTCGCCGCCATTTGCCTCGATCAACCGCTTAAAGGCCGTGACCGCCTGGCCGGCGCCGCCCTTGACCACCGGGGCGCCGGCGGCTTCCAGCGCGAAGGCGATGACCTTGCCCATCTGTGCGCCATAGGCGGATTCAGGCGTGAGGCCGGTGTGCAGCGCCCATGGCGCCCACAGCGCCTGGACAAGCTCGGAGGAATAGCTGCTCTCGA
>LADQ01000181.1 GCA_000961635.1 Hoeflea sp. BRH_c9
GCGCCGCCCATCAGGATCAGCGCGGTGCCGGCCAGCCCCATCAGCGCGCCCGCGACATGATGCCAGCCAAGCCGCTCGCCCGGCAGCAGCGCCGATCCGACAACGATCAGCAGCGGCCACAGATAAGCGATCAACCCGGCTTCCACGGCGGGCGCGTTTCTCAAGGCGGTGAAATAGAGGAAATGATAGCCGAACAGACCGAACAGGCCGAGCGCCCAGACCCTGGCCGGCTGCCGGAAGGCCCGCAACCGCCGTGGATCACGCAACATCGCCGACAACCCGATCAGGGACCCGATCAGAAAGCAGATCGCCGAGAGCTGGAACGGCGGCATCGTGCCGGAAGCGGCGGTCAGCACCGCCAGCGCCGACCACATCACGATGGCTGAAAAGCCGATGAGTGTTGGAATATTTCGCAAATGCCGCCCCCCTGCTTGACCGCCGGAGGCTTTAGCCGCCAAATCGTGTGGCGGCAATAATCACCTGACCGATTTTTGTCGGCACCTTGGCGTAGACCGGCGCATAAAAGCCGCCGCGCTCATGCCTGGCGAACCAGATTTCCATCGACCTGAGCTCGCGCAGATATCTGATCCCGGAAGAACCGGTCCGGTAGCCGGCTTTGGGGTCAAACCGTATCGCGCAAACGATCGCGTCACCGACGAACCCTTTGGTCCGGAACGGACGAATGCCCTTTGGCGTCAGGTGCAGCGTCACGCGGGTTTGACCGTCAAAGATCGGCAGGCTACGCGGACAGACCTTGGAGCCGGCGGGAAAAACTATGCCGGAAAGCGGATCAAGCACCGCGCGCAGATCCTCCGCCGAAACGGGCACCCAATCGGCCGTCGGCTTCCTGGCCTTAGGCACAGTGGTCACCGATTTCACATTGCCGCCGCGGAACTCGATCTCGGTCCGATGCGCACTTTTGCCGCTTGAATAGGCCACCATGAAGCTCGACGCCATCAGCCTGTCCTTGGACAACCGGCCCGACACGCTTGCTTCGCCACGCGTTTTTGAAAATATGTCGGAAAGCGCCGAGGTGCGCATGTCTCCGGTGATCGTGTAGGAGCTTCCGTCGATTTCCGTGAGAAAGCTCGCATAGGCCACCGGAAACCCGGCAAGCGAAACCGAATAATCGGCATGAACCTGGATCGGCTCAGCCACGACCTCGGACTGCCACCCCGCAACCAGCAGCATCGCCGCCGCCAGGGCTATAAACGCGGAACCGGCGCGACCCATGCAAAACTCCCAAACAGTGTCCAAATGACCTCCTCGCGCAGCCCGTTTCGATCCAGGCTCCGGGAACAGTCTTGCCCGCTCCGTGGCGCCGTAACTTTGACGGCTTCGAGCGGGCACGACCGGCATCAGCTTGGGATAGATTGCGACATTTCCATGCCCGCGGCGATAAAAATCGGTTATGATGGCTCTCGGGCATCACATAAGCTGGTTTCCGCGGCTTGCTGGCTTGACGCGGCTGGCTGGTCTGACTATAGACACGCGACTTCCGATAAAGGCCAACGGTCCTTTGGGTGAGCCTCATATCTGGCTCGGCCCGTCCGCTGGCGAAAGATAATAGGTGCAATATGTCCCGCAGCTGTGAATTGACCGGCAAGGCTGTTCAGTCTGGAAACAATGTCAGCCACGCCAACAACCGGACCCGTCGCCGGTTCCTGCCTAACCTGTGCAACGTGACGCTGATCTCCGATGCACTTGGCCAGCGTTACCGCCTCCGCATTTCGGCCTACGCACTGCGTACGGTTGAGCATCGCGGCGGCCTCGACGCGTTTCTTGCCAAGGCCAAGGATGGCGAGCTTTCGATGCGCGCGCGCCTGCTCAAGCGGCAGATCGCCAAGAAGCTTGTCGAAAACGTTGCTGCCTGATTTAGGCTGAACGGAACTCGATTGTGATGGCGGGCGTCAGGCCCGCCTTCATCTTTTTCGCTGGTGGCATCAACCCAGGATAAAAAAATGCGAATGATCTCTTCCATAGTACCGTTCATGGCCGTCATGGCTGCCGTTGTCGTGGCCTCGAACTTCCTGGTTCAATTCCCGGTCAATGTCAGCCTCGGCGCGCTCAATCTCGCCGATCTGCTGACCTGGGGCGCTTTCACCTATCCGGTGGCGTTTCTGGTCACCGACCTCGCCAATCGGCGCTTTGGTCCGCGAACCGCCCGCCTGGTGGTGTTCTGCGGCTTCGTGATCGCGGTCGCCCTGTCGATCTGGCTTGCCACCCCCCGCATCGCGGTTGCCTCAGGGTCCGCGTTCCTGGCGGCGCAGCTTCTTGATGTCTCGATCTTCGACAGGCTGCGCAACCGGACCTGGTGGCTGCCGCCGCTGGTCTCGACCATTGTCGGCTCGTGCCTGGATACGTTTATCTTTTTCGGCCTGGCCTTTTCGCAGGCTGGCGGCATCCTCGGTCCCGGCGATGCGTTTGCCAGCGAGGCCGCGCCGCTGTTGGGACTGTTTGCCGTGGAAGCGCCGCGCTGGGTATCCTGGGCGCTGGGCGACCTGGGCGTGAAGATGGTCGTCGGGCTTGCCATGCTCGCGCCCTATGGCGTGCTCAGACCCGTTCTGGTGCCACAGGAACGCGTCTGATCATTCACTCCCGGCTTACTTCGCATCACCGATGTAGCGGAACTCGAGAATGAGGTTGCGCTGCAGGATCGAATGATTGTCATCCGACACCAGCGTGACGAAGATCTGACCGTCCTCATCCGTCGTCACATCCAGGCCTTCCATATTGTCGATCTGGTCGCCGAAATCGGCCTCCAGCAGCACCGGGCCATCCACCAGATTGCCCGGGCCAAGCCGGCTGGCGTCGATCCGCCGGATCCGCATGCCGATGCCCTCAGCGATCGAAAACCGGCGTTCGAGCAGCAGCAGATCGCCATTGGGCAGAAAATCGCCATCAGTAATGTCGTAGGGTGCATGCCGCTTGACGAAGAACACGCCTTTGGAAGGCCCGGTCAGAATGGCCGCAAAAATGTCGCCGCTGTCGTTGAGGCTTTTCTCGGTTATGGCAATGACGGCACCGGCGAGCGGCGAGGCATCAGGCGCGACCGTGATCGTCTCCAGCCCGCGATTTTGGCGAATCTCCTTGAGCGGAATTACCACTGGCAGCGAAGCTATAGGCCTGGAATTGCCCGGGGCCTTTGCGGGAAAGATATCAACCCGGCTGAGCCGTTCGAAACTGATCAGCGCTTCATCGCCGCGCAACGCCAGGCCCTCGGCGTCGAATTTCCACTTCTCGTTGGAAGTGACGCCGCTGGCGTCGAGGATCGGCGACATCGAAAAGCCGGTCACACCGCTCAGTGCGCCCTGTGCATCACGTTCAAATCGCCCGGCATACCAGTATCCGGTGTCCATGACGCCGAGAAAGCTGTCTCTGCCATCAGACAGCCGGATGGCGGACATTCCGCCAAGCGCCGGGCTGGACGAACTCAGCTCAAGCCCGCCGACGAACTCGAAATCGCCAAAGCGGGTCTGGTCGGATCCAACCCTGAAGTGGGAGATCAAGCGTGATCTGATCTCCAGCATCTCGTCGTCAGCATGAAGCGGCGGGACGGTGGACGCCGTCAGCAGGGCAACAGCGCTCGCGATCACCGCAAACCGCGCCAGGTTTGCCCTTGCGTTCACGCCCGTTTGCGCCCGCGGCGGGATCTGGGATCGCCGCCTTCATCGGCAAACAATGCCGCCAATTGCTCGGTCATGGCGCCGGCCAGTTCTTCCGCGTCCACAATCGTGACCGCGCGGCGGTAGTACCGCGTGACATCATGGCCGATGCCGATGGCCAGCAGCTCGACCGGCGAGCGTGTCTCTATTTCCTCGATGACCGCGCGCAAATGGCGCTCGAGATAATTTCCCGGATTGACCGAAAGGGTTGAATCATCAACCGGCGCGCCGTCGGAAATCATCATCAGGATCTTGCGCTGTTCCGGCCGTCTGGCAAGCCGCGAATGCGCCCACATCAAGGCTTCGCCGTCGATGTTTTCCTTGAGCAGGCCTTCGCGCATCATCAGACCGAGATTGCGCCGGGCGCGGCGCCAGGGCGCGTCGGCGGATTTGTAGATGATGTGGCGCAGATCGTTGAGCCGGCCCGGCGTTGGCGGCTTGCCGCCGGTCAGCCATTTTTCGCGCGCCTGCCCGCCCTTCCAGGCCTTGGTGGTGAAGCCCAGCAGCTCGACCTTGACGCCGCAGCGCTCGAGCGTGCGGGCCAGAATGTCGGCGCAGGTGGCGGCAACCGTGATCGGGCGGCCGCGCATCGAGCCGGAATTGTCGATCAGCAGCGTCACCACGGTGTCGCGGAAACTGGTGTCGCGCTCCATCTTGAACGACAGCGGCTGCATCGGATCGATGATCATCCGGGTCAGCCGCGCGCTGTCGAGATAACCTTCCTCGAGATCGAAATCCCAGGCCCGGTTCTGCTGCGCCATCAGCCGGCGCTGCAGCCGGTTGGCCAGCCGTCCGACCACGCCCTGCAAATGCGCGAGCTGTTTGTCGAGAAAGGCGCGCAGCCGCTCGAGTTCGGCTTCCTCGCACAATTCCTCGGCGGCTATTTCCTCGTCAAAGGCGGTGGTGAAAACCTTGTAGTCGATCCGCGCATTGAGATCGGCGAAGGGGTCGCTGGACTTGCGGGTTTCACCCGGCGTTTCGGCATCATCGTCGCTGTCGTCGATGGTGTCGTCATCGCCGGCTTCCGCGCCGTCCATCTCGCCGGTGTCCATCTGCTCGTCGGAAGTTTCGCTTTCCTCGGCGGGCGCCGCGTCAGAGCCGGCATCTTCCTGGGAGGACTGGTCGTTCTCTTCCTGGCTGCGCGGCTGGTCCTCGTCGGAAACCTCGTCCTGATCGTCCTGCGCGCCGTCGTCATCGCCATAATCCTCGGCCATCTCCATGGCCGAGAGCATTTCCCGCACCACCCGGGCGAAAGCCTGCTGGTTCTCGACCGATCCCTCGAGCGAATCGAGCACCGCGCCGGCCTTGCCTTCGATGAAATCGCGCCAAAGCTCGACCACCTGGCCCGAGGATTGCGGCGGTGCGCGGCCGGTGAGCTTCTCGCGCACCATCAGCGCCACCGCTTCTTCAAGCGGCGCATCCTCGCGGTTGACGATGCCCTGGTAATTTGCCCGCTGGTACTTGTCTTCGAGCATCGAGGTGAGATTGTCGCCGACACCGGTCATCCGCCGCGCGCCGATGGCCTCGACCCGCGCCTGCTCGACGGCGTCATAGACCGCCCGCGCGTCG
>LADQ01000204.1 GCA_000961635.1 Hoeflea sp. BRH_c9
GCTGACGCCGGTGTCGCCGGCGGCGAGATCGGATTCAATCATCCGGCGCTGACGGGCGCCGATGGCCGAGAGCACAGCCTCGCGCAGTTCGCCATCGGCGCCGCGCAATGCCATGGTTATGATGTCTCCCGAGATGTCGTTGAAAAGCGTCACGCGGCTGCGCAGCGACATCTGCACAACGTCATCAAACAGGAAAATTCGTGGCCGCACCTTTTCCAGCGCCGATTCGGAGACCGTGCCAAGCGCGCCAAGCAGCGATTCGACTTCCGGCTTGGACATTTCATTCATGATCTCGGCGACCTTGATCGAGCCGGTGCTGGCCTTGTCGGCCTCGATCACGGTGATAAGTTCGCGGACCCGCTTCTCGATAATGTCGGCCGCCCTGGGATTGACGCTTTTGAGATCGACCGCCCGCCGGACGATGTCGACCCGGGTCTTTTCCGGCATCAGCCTCAATGTCTTGCTGCCGAATTCGGAAGGCAGCATGGACAGGATATAGGCTGCGGTCTGCGGGTGCTCGTTTTGCAGGAACCGGCTGACGCGCTCGGGGTCGGAATCCTGCAGGCGATCCCAGACCGACATTTCATAGGCCTGATACTGGGTGCGGCGTCCGAGCAGGCCATCGACTTCATCCGGCGTGAGGCCTTCCTCGAGGATGCCCTCCATTGCCTTGGCGTTGTCCATCAGGCCGGCGCCCTCGCTGAACAGGTCTTCGAACTCGTTGACCAGCTCGATCAGTTCCTGCGGTTTGATCGAGCGAAGATTCTGCGCCTTTTTGATGATTTCCTGCAATTCCTCGTATTCGAAGAATCTCAGGAGCTTGCCGGCCACAGGCTTGCCCATGGCCAGAAGCACGGCCGCGGCCTTTTCCGATGGCGAGAGCGTGCTGGTGTATCCCGTGGCTTCGGCGCCGGTCTGATCATAGGCCATGTCAGCCGGCCTTCTTCTGCGGTTCGCCAATCACTTCGATGATGCGCACGGCAAACTTGGTCTCATCGGAATCCAGAACCGTGATTTCGCCGCGTCCGATCAGCTTGCCGCTGACCATGATCTCCACCGGTTCGCCGATTTTCCGGTCGAGCGGGATCGTGGCGCCTTCGGAAAGGTTCATCAGCGCGGAAACCGCCATGCGGCTTGTGCCCAGGATGATCTGGACATCAACCGGAATGCCGAGAACAAGGTCCATGCGGCTGGACGTTCCGCTGGCGCCAAGCCTGGGATTGGCCGGCTCCCCCATCGGGGCGTCAAAGACGCCGCCGATCGCATCAGAGGCCGCGCCGAAATCGGCGCCGCTGAGATCGGGTGCTTCAAGACGTGAAAATTTCCCCACGTTGAAAGGGTCGTCCTCGTCGTTGGTCGGCCCGATATCGTCGAGGTCCGCGCCAGTATCTTGGCCTAAGGCTGATGCGCCACTCATAAGATCCACGCTTTCATCAGTGAAAACCAGCTTCTCGCCGGCGTCTTTCTTCAATATGCCGCGAAGCCCATCGACGGCTCCGTCGATCTCACCGCTGTCGTCCGCCTGCGGATCAGCGTCGTCATGTGCGTTTTCGCCGGCCATGATCCTTTATCCCGTTCCAAGCTTGCCCGGAGCCTGCCTTGCAGCCTCTGGGCGGGTCTTCATACAAAATCTGTCTTCCAGTTTTCATCGGGTCCGGCCGGTGCTTCGACCTTGACCATGTAGCGTGCGCCCGCCCGGCCGAGTGCGCAGGTGTAGAGCGGCCTGCCATTGGCGCTCAGGGTCACCTCTATGTCGCCCTTGTCGGCAAAGGCGATCAGATCGCCCGGCTGCAAACGGCTGATCTCTCCAAGTGGCAGCGGCGCGAGCGCCACCGCCGCCTGCAGACGGACTTCCGACCGGGAGACCCGGTGACTGAGCCGTTTGGCCCAGCCGTTCGCGTCCGCGTCGGTTTTCTCATCAATCCTGGCCGCCCTGATCCTTGATTTGAGCAGAAGCGCCTGCGGCAGGATCAGGGTCAGCGACGTCTCAAGTGCGCCAAAGCCGATGTCCAGCGTCATGGCGGCCGCATGGAAATCCGGCGCCGGGTCCAATTCCTCGTCCGGCAGTTCCGACAGCGGTTTGGTCACGCTCGCCTTGGCCTTCGGGTCCGCTGAAACCAGTTTGCGCAAACAGTCATTGAGTTGCTCAAACACCACCAGCGACATGTCGAGTTCGATGTTCGACAAAGGCCGCGCCACAATATTGAGTTCGGCCGGATCAGAGCCGCCAAGCAGGCATTCGACCATGCCGATGATCAGGTTCGATCCGCACAGGATTGTGACGTCGTTTGACCAGCCAGCGATGGAGCCCCCGCAAAACACCGCGTCCTTGCCAAGTTGAGACAGCAGATCGCGCCGCCGCCCCTGCCGCAAGTCGCCCGGCCGGACATCGATTTCGATCCCGGTCACCTTTTCAAGCGCGGCCGAAAGCAAGGGCGAAAGCGCCGACAACAAGGCGTGGCACTTGGTTTCGATATCGGTCGGATCGCCCTTGGTGCCGGTCATGCGGTCCAGGAGGTCCGGATTGAACGCTGCGCGGCTGGATTTGAGATCGGTCTCGGTTGCGGCGCTCATCGCATCAGGCCGCCTTCGCTTCGACGCCGCCGCCCGGGTTCATCATTTCCTGTTCAACCGCGTCGATGGACGGGCGCTCATAGGAGGAGATGGTCTTGCGGCCGTGCTCAAGCGCAACCTGCGGCACCGAGCCGTTCATGTAGGCCAGCAGCGTCTGCTTGACGATGGTGTAAAGCCGGTTCTGCTTGGTCCGGACAAGCTTGATGTTGTGGGCGATCGGACCAAAGACGCAGTAGGACAGGAAAATTCCCAGCATCGTTCCAACCAGCGCCGCGCCGATCAGTCCGCCCAGGATGGCGGGTGATTCATTGATCGCCGCCATCGCCTTGATCACGCCCAGAACCGCCGCAATGATCCCGATTGCCGGGCAGGCGTCGGACATGGTGGTCATGGCGTGGTAGCATTTCAGACGGTCCTGCGAAATGGTCTGGATTTCCTCGTCCATCAACGCCTCGATCTCGTGCGGACGGGCGTTGCCGATAATGATCAGGCGCACATAATCGCAGATGAACGCGGTCAGATCCTTGTTCTTCAAGATTGTCGGGGCGGACAGAAAAAGATCGGATTCCTCTGGATTGTCGATATGGCTTTCAATCTCGTTGCGGCTCTTGGTGCGCAAATCGCGCATCAGCGAGTAAAGGATGCTGAGCGTGTCGAGATACTCGCGCTCCTTGGGCACGGTGCCCTTGAACGCCTCTCCGACCGCCACCAGCGTGTCCTTGATGGTTTTGACCGGGTTGGCCATCACAAAGCCGCCAATCGCCGCCCCGCCGATGATCATCAGCTCGAAGGGCTGGTTGAGCACCGCGATATGCCCGCCCATGGCCATGAAGCCGCCGAGCACGCAACCGAGGGTGATGACCAATCCAACAATGATATTCATGACGCCCCGCCGCGAAAAATGACACCTTGCACAAGTCCTAGGGCTTGAGCCTTGTGTGAAGCTGAATCTGTCCGCCTTATTAATGGTTTCCAGTCTGCCAACAGCTTCGCGCAAGCAAGTTGGCCTATTCCGGGCCGCAGACAGGAGAATTGCGCCGGTTTGCGGCTTTGCAAGTCGCCCTGATCAATCGAAAAGGGCAAACCCGGTGACAACGACCTACACCAGCTACAACCTGATCGCACGGGACCTGCCCGGTTCCATTGAACGGATCGCCAGCCAGCCGCAAATCGCCCGCGAAAGCGAATATTATCTGAGCCGGATTTCCGAGATCAAGACCATCGATGAGTTCATGGCTGACACCCGGGTGTTCAACTACGCCATGAAGGCCCACGGCCTTGAGGACATGGATTACGCCAAGGCGTTCATGCGCAAGGTGCTCACCGAAGGCGTCGAATCCGATGATGCCTTCGCCAACCAGCTTGCCGATTCCAAGTACAAGGCCTTCGCCGAGACCTACAATTTTGCCCGCAACGGCGAAACGGCGACAATCTTCGGCAAGGCGCAACAGGGCACGGTCGACAAGTATCACCGGCTGTCGCTGGAAGAAGAAGCGGGCGAAGACAATACCGGGGTGCGGTTGGCGCTCTATTTCCAGCGGGTCGCGCCGGAAATCAGTTCGGTCTATTCCATTCTTGCCGACACCGCGATCTACGACGTTGTGCGCACCGCGCTCGGCTTTCCCGCCGACCTCGCCGCAAGCGATATTGACAGACAGGCCGACCTGATCAAATCCCGCCTCGATATCGAGGACTTCAAGGATCCGGATAAACTAAATCAGTTCATGCAGCGGTTTACCGCGCTTTGGGAGCTGGACAATCCATCCTTCGGCTCGGTCGATTCCAGCCTGCTGCTGAGTTCGTCCTCGGGCTTCGGATTATCGCCGGAACTGATGCTCACCATCAACAATCTGAAACTTGGAGGCCGCTGATGCAGGGCTCGCTCTATGTCGCATTGTCATCGCAGATTGCGCTTGAGCGTCGCCTGACCACTTTGGCCGACAACGTCGCCAACACCAATACAACCGGCTTTCGGGCGACTGAGATTAAGTTCAACGAGGTTCTCGCCAACACCGGCTCCAACGATGTTTCCTTCGTTGATCAGGGGCAGGACTTCCTGAAAACAACGAATGGTGGCCTGAGCGCCACCGGAAACCAGCTCGATTTCGCCCTTCGCGGCGATGCCTGGTTCATGATTGAAACCCCGACCGGGCAGATGCTGACCCGCGACGGCCGCTTTACAATCACCCAGGCCGGCGAACTGGTCAACATCAACGGCTACCGGGTTCTCGATCCGGGCGGCGCCCCGATCCAGCTCGATCCGGAAGGCGGCGCACCCAAGGCTGGCCGGGATGGCGGCTTGACCCAGGATGGCTTCAGGCTTGGCGCCATCGGTTTGTTTCAGGCCGATCTGAGCCAGGGCTTTCAGCGGCAGGCGTCCCTGGGCATTGTGCCGGCGATTCCTCCAGAGCCGCTGATTGATACCGCCGGCGCCGGTTTGCTGCAGGGCTATCTCGAGGATTCCAATGTCAATCCGGTGTCGGAGATGAGCCACCTGATCATGGTCTCGCGCGCGTTTGAAAATGCGTCAGCGATGACGAAGGCCACCGAGGACACCTTGAAGGAAGCCATCCGGACCCTTGGCAGCGGCAGGTGACGGCCGTGGGTAATCCAATCGACACTGTCCGTCCTTCGATCCGGGAGGATATTCTGTGAGGGGGCGGCAGGGGCTGGCCATGCTGGCCGAGGGCGTGCGCGAATTCGCCAAACCCGAAGGCGGTTACGATGTTTCAGGCACCGTCACCTCGGTGTCGCCCGGCCGCTGCATCATCGCCGGATTATCGCGCCATGTCCGGATCGGCGATTTTCTCGCCTTTCGCCGGGGCGGTGCGGTCAAACTGGCCGAAGTCATCAGTCTCGGCCCGGAAGAACTGATCGCCTGTCCGGTCGACGGATCATCCCAGGCCAGCATCGGCGAACGCGTCTGGCGCAAGGGCGCTTTCCGGTTGTCGCCCGACGCATCCTGGTGTGGGCGGACCATCAATTCGCTCGGCGAGCCGGTCGACGGGCTTGGCCCATTGCAACAGGGCGTCACGGCGCGCGCGGTGACCGGCTCTCCGCCCGCCTCCATGTTGCGTCAAAGGGTCGACAAGCCTTTGCGCACCGGCATCCGCGTCATCGACGTGTTTACCCCGATCTGTCAGGGTCAGCGGCTCGGTGTGTTTGCCGGATCCGGCGTCGGAAAATCCACATTGTTGTCGATGTTCGCCAAGGCCGCCGATTTTGACAGGGCCGTGGTCGCCCTGGTGGGCGAACGTGGCCGTGAGGTGCGCGAGTTCATTGAGGACACGCTTGGCCCGAACATGGCCAAGACCGTCGCCGTTGTCGCCACCAGCGATGAAAGCCCGATGCTGCGCAAACTGGCGCCTTTGACCGCGATGGCGATTGCCGAGCATTTCCGCGACACCGGTGAAAATGTGCTTCTGATCGTCGACAGCCTCACGCGTTTTGCCCACGCATTACGCGAGATCGGCATGGCGGCGGGCGAGCCTCCTGTCGCGCGCGGCTATCCGGCCTCGGTGTTCACCGCCTTGCCGGGCCTGCTTGAGCGTGCCGGTCCCGGACCGGAAGGCGCGGGCGCAATCACAGCCATTGTCTCGATCCTGGTGGATGGCGACAACCACAATGATCCGGTCGCCGATTCCGCCAGGGGCATTCTTGATGGCCATCTTGTGCTGGATCGGGCCCTGGCCGACGAGGGGCGCTACCCTCCGGTCAATCCGCTGACTTCGATCTCCCGTCTGGCCCGGAAGGCCTGGCGCGGCGACGAGGAAAAACTGGTGATGCGTCTCAAGGCCCTGATCCATCGCTATGAGGAAACCCGCGACCTGCGCCTGATCGGCGGATACCGGGCAGGGTCGGACGCCGAACTCGACATGGCGATCAAACAGGCGCCGGTCATCTACGAGACTTTGCGCCAGACACCCGAACAACCGCCAAGCATCGATGCGTTTGCCGAACTTGCCGATGCAATGAAGGCCGCCGCAGGCATCCCCGCCACACCGTCCGCCAAGGAAAGGACCAGATCGTGACTAGCGCCACTGATATTGAAGATGATGTTGAAGGCGATGTTGAAGACGATGCGCCGGCGTCTGTCCGCAAGCCTACCGGCGATCGCATGTTTGCCGTGGCCGGTTTCATGCTCGCCACGGCGGCGGCCTTTTTCCCCTGGTATGTCTTCTTCAATCAGGAGAGTTTTGGCATCGCGCCCATGGGCTATTCCGACACCAGGGATCTGCCGGAAATCGAGGGCCGGACCGTGGTCACCGTATCGCCGCTGGCGATTCCGGACGAAAAGGATGGGTCAGTGCCGGCTTCGGCCTTTGACCCGATCACCACGGCGACCGTGCCCGATCCTGGTGACGCGGCAAAGTCTGTCGCCTCCGCGCCAAACGAGGATATCACCCAGTCCTTCCCTGGCAAGCCGCGCTACCGGCTGCTGCACGTTGCCAATGGCCGGGCTCTCATCGAGGACAAATCGGGCATGTACATTGTCCGCATCGGTTCGGTGCTGCCGGACAATTCCCGTCTGGCCACACTGGAGGAACGCGACGGCAGCTGGGTGATCATCACCTCGAATGGCGAAGTGATCCAACGCTGATGGCCGCCCGGCCTCCGGGCTGGGCCAGGTGCTCCGCCGGTTCCGGTGCGGAGCATGGGTGCTTCCGCAAGGCACGCACAAGATTGATCGCATAGCCTCGACACTTGCACAGGACGGGGACATGCCATGCAACCGATTCAGCTTTTCGAACTGACATCCAAGCAAGCGCACTGGCTTTCGGTGCGCCAAAGCGTTGTCGCCGGCAACATTGCCAATGCGAACACGCCTGGCTACGCGTCGCGTGAAGTGGCGGCCTTCCAGGCCGTTCTCGAGCAGACCGGAACGCGGATGGCCGTGACCCATCCGGGGCATATCCAGGAAGATGCGTTGCGCAGTTCGGTCGACGCCGGAGACGGTGACGACATCGAGGTGTTGCCGTCGGGGAACTCCGTCAGTCTGCCCGATGAGATGAGCAAGACCGGAGAAATCAAACGCATGTACGAACTCAATACAGGCATGGTGAAAGCCTTTCACCGGATGATGCTGCTGACCGTGAGGCGCTGATCATGGTTGATCCGCTGTCACTGGCCTCCCGCATCGCTTCCTCCGGATTGAATGTCCAGGAGACCCGGATGCGGGTCCTGTCTGAAAACCTGGCCAACGCCCAGTCGACCGGCGACACGCCCGGCGCCGATGCCTATCGCCGCAAGACCATCAGCTTCTCCTGGGAACTCGACCGCACCATTGGCGCATCGCGCGCCGAGGTCAGCAAGATCGATTACGACCCGGGCGAATTCAGCGTTGAATATGATCCGGGCAACCCCGCCGCCGACGACAAGGGCATGGTCAAGCTGCCCAACGTCAATGTGCTGATCGAACTGGCGGACATGCGCGAAGCCAACCGGTCCTATGAGGCCAATCTTCAAACCGTCAAGCAAACGCGGGAGCTGGTTTCCATGACGATTGACCTGTTGAGGGCCAGCCAGTGATCGATATGATTAATGCGGCCGGTGCGCTGTCACGGCTGTCAGGCGCGGGCGAAACGGATCTGGCCCAGGCCGCGGCGATGCCACAGATGCCTGCCGCGCAAGGAGCCGGCTCTTCAAATTCCTTCGCCGATGTCATGGCTTCGCTTGGCGAAGGCGTGGTCAGCAATCTCCGCGTCGCTGAAGAAAACTCCCTGGCGGCTGTGCGCGGCGAGGTGCCGACGCGCGACGTCGTCGACGCCATCATGGCCGGCGAGCAATCGCTGCAGACCGCGATCGCGATCCGCGACAAGCTGGTTACCGCCTATCTCGAAATCGCCCGTATGCAAATCTAAGGAACACGCCATGAAGGCATTGGCCATCGCAGCAACCGGCATGAACGCCCAGCAGCTCAATCTCGAGGTGATCGCCAACAACGTGGCGAACATCAACACCACCGGCTTCAAGCGGGCGCGGGCGGAATTTTCCGACCTGTTGTATCAGGTGGAGCGCAATGCCGGGGTCGCCAACGCCTCCAACCAGGCCATCGTGCCGGAAGGCGCGCATGTCGGACTTGGCGTGCAGACCTCCGCGGTCCGCAATCTGCATATCCAGGGAAGCCTGGTCGGCACCTCCAACAAGCTGGATCTGGCGCTTGTCGGTCGCGGCTGGTTCCAGATCGAAACGCCCGATGGCGAAACCCAGTACACACGGGCAGGCGCCTTCAACACCAATGCCGAGGGCCAGTTGGTCACCATTGATGGTTACACTGTCGTTCCGGGCGTGACGTTCCCCGATGACGCCAGCGAGATTGTCATCAGCCGCACCGGTCAGATATTCGCCCGAATCGGTAATGAAGCTGAAATGCAGGATCTGGGACAGCTGACGATTGCCAATTTCGTCAATGAGGCGGGACTTGAACCGCTCGGCGACAATCTGTTCCGCGCCACCCCAGCCTCCGGCCCCGCCACGGTCGGCGTTCCCGAAGATCCGGGTTTCGCGCATATCCAGCAGGGTTACCTGGAAGCCTCCAATGTCGATCCGGTCAAGGAAATCACCGATCTCATCTCGGCCCAGCGCGCCTATGAGATGAACTCGAAGATCATCCAGGCGGCGGATGAAATGGCCTCCGTCGTCTCCAAGAACCTCAGATAGCAAAGGACATGGCGAACATGATGTTTGGCCACATATCGCCTTTGCCCGGGCTCTTTCGCACAGCGGTCGTCATTGCGTCCCTGTTCGCAGCCTTGGTGCCGGCACAGGCCGGTCCGGGCACCGCAGTGGTGCCGCAGCGAACCATTTATCCAGGCGAGCAACTCAGCGCCGAACTGGTGCGCGAAGTGGTGGTCACCAATCCAAATCTGCGCGCCGGCTATGCCGCCGTCACGGACGAGGTTCTGGGAAAGGTCACCACGCGCACCCTTCTGCCTGGACGCACAATTCCGGTTGGCGCCTTGCGCGATGCCTGGGCGGTTGAGCGCGGCGCCACCGTGCAATTGATCTTCGCCGGCGGCGGCCTGACCATCACCGCTGTCGGCACGCCGCTCGAAAACGCCGCCATCGGCGATTTCATCCGCGTCCGCAATGTTGAAACCGGCGTGGTGATCTCCGGCACCGTGATGGGTGACGGCAGCGTCCGGGTGGCGGCGAAATGATCCGAAGCCTCGCAAAAATTGCCGGGATCTGGATCGCCATGTTCATCCTGGCCGGATCCGAACCAGGCCCGAACCCCGATCCGAATACGGCCGCGGGCGTGGGCTCGGGATTCGGATTGGTACAGCGCGCCGGCGCTGCCTCGCGGATCAAGGACATCGCGTCGCTGCAGGCCGCGCGCGACAACCAGTTGATCGGATATGGCCTGGTTGTCGGATTGCAGGGCACCGGAGACAGCTTGCGCAATTCGCCCTTCACCGAGCAGTCGCTGCGCGCCATGCTGCAAAATCTCGGTATTTCGACGGAAGGCGGCGCCTCCCGCGCCAACAATATCGCCGCTGTCATTGTCACCGCCAACCTGCCTCCCTTCGCCAGTCTTGGATCCCGCATCGATGTCACCGTGTCGTCCCTCGGCGACGCCACATCGTTACGCGGCGGGACACTGGTGATGACCTCGATGTCAGGCGCCGATGGTCAGATCTATGCCGTTGCTCAGGGCTCCGTCGTGGTTTCGGGTGTATCGGCTGCGGGCGATGCCGCAACCTTGCAACAGGGCACCACCACCGCCGGCCGGTTGCCTGGCGGCGGCATTATCGAGCGCGAGATACCGGCGAAATTCAAGGAGGTCGGCGGCCTCGTCTTTCAGCTTCGCAATCCGGATTTCTCCACCGCGGTCGGCATGGCCGATGTCATCAACGCCTATGCCGCGGCGCGTTATGGCGCCTCGATCGCCGAAGCCCGCGATTCCACCACAGTTGCGGTTCGCAAACCCGACAACGCGGACCTTTCGCGCCTGATGGCGGAACTTGAGGGTCTGATTGTCGAAACAGATACGCCGGCGCGCGTTGTCATCAACGAGCGCACCGGCACCATTGTCATCGGCAATGATGTCCGCGTTTCAAAAGTGGCGGTCACCCACGGCACACTGATCGTTCAGGTCAACGAGGCCCCGCTCATTGTGCAGCCGGCTCCGTTCTCCCGCGGCGTCACCGCGGTCCAGCCGTTGACCGACATCACCGCAGGCGTCGATGGCGGCAAGGTCGCCATTATCGATGGACCCGATCTCAGGACCCTTGTCGCCGGCCTCAATTCCATCGGCGTCAAGCCCGATGGCATCATCGCCATCCTGCAAGGCATCAAGTCAGCCGGTGCGTTGCATGCCGAACTGGTGCTGCAGTGAGCCCGGTTCACTCCACTCGCCCGAAGCGGCGGCTTCCCGGCATGGGCGCCGTCGCCGCCTTGGCTCTTGCCCTATTGACCCCCGGCGCGCTGGCGCAGCAGGCGCCGCCTCCGACCATGGAAGACGAGATCCGCGCGTTCTGCGGCAACATTGCCGATGCCGCGCGAGATCAGCGTTATCTGATTCAGAAAAAGGAACTTGAAGAGCTGCAGGCAGGCGTCGACAAGCGCATTCTGCTGCTCGACGAGCGCTCGGTCCAATACCGGGATTGGCTTGAAAGGCGCGAGGAATTCATGCGCGTGGCCGAAACCCAGCTTGTCAGCATCTACAAGAACATGCGGCCCGACGCCGCCGCCGAGCAGCTGGAAATCGTCTCGCCGATGGTTGCCGCCGCAATCATCATGAAACTGAGTCCGCGGCTGGCAAGCCAGATCCTCAATGAGATGGATTCCAAGAAGGCGGCCGGTTTGACCGGCATTATCGCCAGTTCCGCAGCACCAGACCAATCCGAGGATCCGTCATGATAAGGGCCGTCGCCTTAACCGCTCTCGCCCTGTCGCTCTCCGGATGCGGCTCCCAGACCTTCCGGGAAATCGGCAAGGCGCCATCGATGAGTCCGGTAGGCTCGGGTCTGGCCTATGGCGAGACGCCGCAGATGGCGGCTTATCCCAAGAAGCCGCCGCTGCGCTCCAACAGCTTCTCCCTATGGGACGATCGTAGCTCGAAACTGTTCCAGGATGCGCGCGCGGTCAGCGTCGGCGACATTCTCACCGTCGATCTGGCCATCAACGACAGGGCAAGTTTCGACAATGAAACCGATCGGAGCCGCACCAATTCGAGCGGGATCAACGCCGGCATCAATATTCCGACCATAGGCGCTGTTGGCGAGGGCGACGTCAATTTCGGCTCCAACACCTCGACCAAGGGGCAGGGCACCACGGCGCGCTCCGAAAAGCTCAATCTGCGCATTGCCGCGGTCGTCACCGGCATCCTGCAGAACGGCAACCTGGTCATCAGCGGCAGTCAGGAGGTTCGCGTCAACCACGAACTCCGGATCCTCAATGTCGCCGGTATCGTGCGGCCGCTGGACGTCGATCACAACAACACGGTTGCCTATGACAAGATCGCCGAAGCCCGGGTGTCCTATGGCGGTCGCGGGCGCCTGACGGAAGTGCAGCAGCCTCCTGTGGGACAGCAGCTCGTCGACATCTACTCTCCGATCTGACGGGCTGACCATGGCGGACACCGAAGAGGAAATTGCGGAAAAAGGCAAAGGCCGGAAGACCCGGATCGTCACGATTGCGATTGTGCTGGTGCTCAGCCTCATCGCCGCGGGCGGCGGCTGGATGCTGGGCGGCATCCTGGCTCCGCAGGTGGACGAGCCCGAGGAAATCGCCGCGGCCGATCCTCACGGCGGCGGAGAGGCGAAAAAAGGCGAGCCCGAGGAAATCAAAGTGCGGGAAAACCTGCTTCCGCTTGAGCCGATCACCACAAACCTGTCATACCCTTCCGACAACTGGATTCGAATCGAGGTGTCGCTTGTCTTTTCTGGTGAACCGGACACGGAAATGGGCGATGTGATCCAGCAGGATATTCTGGCCTATCTGCGCACGGTGTCGCTTCAACAGATCGAGGGGCCGCGTGGGTTTCAGTATTTGCGTGAAGACCTGAATGAACGGGTAAGACTGCGCTCGAAAGGCAGCGTCAACGACATCCTCATGAGGACCTTTGTGATCGAATGATTCGATTTATCCCAGTCTTTGCAGCCATGATGGCGTTCGCAACGGCGGCTCACGGACAGGCAATAGACCCGAGCCTCCTGCAGCTGCCTGTGGACGGTTCAGTCGCCAGCTGGATCATCCGGACGTTCGGATTGCTGACCGTGCTCTCGGTGGCGCCCGGAATCCTGATCATGGTGACCAGTTTCCCGCGGTTCATCATTGCCTTTGCGATTCTTCGCTCAGGCATGGGTCTTGGCACGACCCCGGCCAACATGATTCTGGTCAGCCTTGCGCTCTTCATGACCTTTTATGTCATGGCCCCAACTTTTGACCGGGCATGGGACAATGGCATCAGCCCGCTGCTGGAGAACCAGATCACCGAACAGCAGGCGATCCCGCTGATCGCCGATCCGTTTCGGGAGTTCATGCTGGCCAATGCCCGCGCCAAGGATGTCTCGCTGTTTATCGATATCGCCACCGAGCGCGGGCAATCCACCCAGTCCGAAGGCAAGATCGATTTGCGCGTGCTGGTGCCCGCCTTCATGATTTCCGAGATCCGGCGCGGCTTTGAAATCGGCTTTCTGGTGGTTCTGCCGTTTCTGGTGATCGATCTTGTCGTCGCCACCATCACCATGTCCATGGGCATGATGATGCTTCCGCCCACGGCCATATCGCTGCCATTCAAGATCTTGTTCTTCGTCTTGATTGACGGCTGGAACCTGCTCGTGGGCAGCCTCGTCAGATCCTTCCTGTGATCGACTTAAACAGCTGTTAACCATACATAATTTCATCTGAATTTCTGCCTTCGATTAATCTATTCGAAAGCCGGAGCTGGGATGTTGTTGCCAACACGACGGGACGGAACCTCCGCGTGAAAACGGGTGGGTTCCAACAGGCATGATGCCGCAGCGCCGTGACCGGTAAATCAATAAGCCCGGTATGTCCCTCTCAAGTATTGCGTAATAACAAGGGACAACCCTATGACAAGCATCATGACAAATGCCTCGGCGATGTCTGCCCTGCAGACTCTCCGTTCGATCAATTCCGACATGGAATCCACTCAGTCCCGCATCTCGTCGGGCTACAAGGTCGGCAACGCGTCCGACAACTCCGCTTACTGGTCCATTGCCACCACCATGCGCTCCGACAACAAGGCGTTGTCGACGGTGCAGGACGCACTCGGCCTCGGCGCTGCCAAGGTCGACGTTGCCTATACCGGCATGAACTCGGCCATCGACGTGGTCTCCGAAATCAAGGCGAAGCTGGTCGCTGCCCGCGAGCCTGGCGTCGACAAGACCAAGATCGACAAGGAACTCACCGAGCTCAAGAACCAGTTGGTTTCGGTCGCGCAGTCGGCTTCGTTCTCCGGTGAGAACTGGCTCAACAACACCTCCACGGCGGCCTCCGGCACCAAGAACATCGTCGGCGGCTTCAACCGCGATTCGGGCGGTCTGGTGGAAATCACCACGCTCGACGTCAACACCACGTCGACCACGCTGATCGGCGCCGCCAACGAGAGCCTCGGCATTCTGACCAAGGATATCGACGCCAATGCCCTGGACGCGGACTCCACCTCGACCACGGCGCGTAACTACTACCTGATCGACACCGGCTCGACCACCGGCACGTCTGCGGCGGGTGCGGCGATCACTTTGACCGCCACAACCACCGACGCCGAGGTCGAGGACATGATCCGCGCCGTCGACTCGATGTTCACCCAGATGACGGACGCAGCCGCCAACCTCGGTGCGGTCAACAGCCGCATTTCGATGCAGGAGGATTTCGTCTCCAATCTGAGGGACTCCATCGACAAGGGTGTCGGACGTCTGGTCGATGCGGACATGAACGAGGAATCGACCCGGTTGAAAGCCCTGCAGACCCAGCAGCAGCTCGGCATCCAGGCGCTGTCGATCGCCAACTCGAGCTCGCAGAACATCCTGTCGCTGTTCCGTTAAGGATCGCGTCAAGCTCGAATTCAAGTTCGATCTGACTCAAACGCCGGGGAGCAATCCCCGGCGTTTTTCGTTTCTCGAAATTAATTAAAGCATTCATTCCGCAGTTAAATCTTCAGTAACCCTAACCGGTCATTTTGGGGTCAATGAAATGACGGGTCGTTGATCGGAGAGAGCCGGCGGCGACGGGCATGAAGCCTTGCCGTCGTTGCCGGTAGTTAAGCCCGGTATGTCCCATGTACACCTGTCTAAAGGGACACCACCATGACAAGCATTATGACCAACTCCGCAGCGATGTCTGCCCTGCAGACGCTTCGTTCGATCAATTCCGATATGGAGACAACACAGAACCGCGTCTCCTCGGGCTACCGTGTCGAGACCGCCTCCGACAACTCGGCTTACTGGTCCATCGCCACCACCATGCGCTCCGACAACAAGGCGCTTTCCACCGTGAAAGACGCACTCGGCCTCGGCGCCGCCAAGGTCGACGTCGCCTATACCGGCATGAACTCGGCCATCGACGTTGTTTCCGAAATCAAGGCAAAGCTGGTTGCTGCCCGCGAGCCTGGCGTCGACAAGACCAAGATCGACAAGGAACTCACCGAGCTCAAGAACCAGCTGGTTTCCATCTCCCAATCGGCGTCGTTCTCAGGCGAGAACTGGCTCAACAACACCACCACGGCGGCCTCCGGCACCAAGAACATCGTCGGCGGCTTCAACCGCGATTCGGGTGGGCTGGTGAGCATCACCACGCTCGACGTCAACACCACGTCGACCACACTGATCGGCGCCGCCAACGAGAGCCTCGGCATTCTGACCAAGGATATCGACGCCAATGCCCTGGACGCGGACTCCACCTCGACCACGGCGCGTAACTACTACCTGATCGACACCGGCTCGACCACCGGCACGTCTGCGGCGGGTGCGGCGGTCACTTTGACCGCCACAACCACCGACGCCGAGGTCGAGGACATGATCCGCGTCGTCGACTCCATGTTCAACCAGATGACGGACGCTGCTTCCAATCTTGGTGCTGTCAACAGCCGCATTTCGATGCAGGAGGAATTCGTCTCCAACCTGATGGACTCCATCGACAGCGGCGTTGGCCGACTGGTCGATGCGGACATGAACGAGGAATCGACCCGGTTGAAAGCCCTGCAGACCCAGCAGCAGTTGGGTATCCAGGCGCTGTCGATCGCCAATTCGAGCTCGGAAAACATCCTGTCGCTCTTCCGTTAAGGTCGAGCCGGCGCGGAATAGCCTTCGGGCGGTTCCGCTCCAACCAAGCACAAAAGGCCGCATCCGCAAGGATGCGGCCTTTTGCGTTGCGGCTATTTTGCCCTTGCGGACGCCAATTGGTTAACAGGGGGTTGAATTAACTCTTGGTTAACCATAAACGTTTACCTGTTAGTTACCAACGGTGAACCGGAACGCATGGGCAATGTCTGCTCCGGGTTGCATGAAGCAAGATTGCCGTAACCGGAAAAAAGCAGGCCGGTATGTCCCTGGGCAATTTATGGGGCATTTATTATGACCAGCATTATGACCAATGCAGCCGCAATGGCTGCGCTGCAAACGCTTCGGACCATCAACTCCGATATGGAAATGACACAGGCGCGGGTGTCTTCGGGCTTCCGCGTTGAGAACGCCGGCGACAATGCGGCCTACTGGTCGATCGCCACGACGATGCGATCCGACAACAAGGCGCTTTCGACCGTGAAAGACGCCCTCGGCCTCGGCGCCGCCAAGGTGGATATCGCCTACACGGCGATGAACAGTTCCATTGACGTGATCACTGAAATCAGCGCCAAGCTGGTTGCCTCGCGCGAGCCTGGCGTCGACAAGACCAAGATCGACAAGGAACTCACCGAGCTTAAAAACCAGCTCCAGTCGATATCCGAATCTGCGTCGTTCTCCGGCGAAAACTGGCTCCACAACTCGTCCACCGCGGCAGCGGGCACCAAATCGATCGTCGGCGGCTTCAACCGCGACGTCAATGGTCTGGTGACGATCACGACGCTGGATGTCAACGTCACCAGCCTGACCATGATTGGTGCGGGAAACGAGAGCCTCGGCCTTCTGACCAAGGATATCGACGCCAATGCACTTGACCCGAACGCGACCACTTCCACGGCGCGGAACTATTATCTGATCGACACCGGTTCGACCACCGGCACGTCTGCTGCCGGTGCGGCGATCGTGCTGACTGCGACCACATCGGACGCAGAGGTCGATGACATGATCAGGGTGGTCGATTCAATCCTCAGTCAGATGACCGATGCGGCCTCCAATCTGGGTGCGATCAACAAGCGCGTCTCGATGCAAGAGGATTTTGTCGCCAATCTGATGGATTCCATCGACAAAGGCGTTGGCCGTCTGGTCGATGCGGACATGAACGAGGAATCGACCCGTTTGAAAGCCCTGCAGACCCAGCAGCAGTTGGGCATCCAGTCGCTGTCGATCGCGAACAACAATTCGCAGAACATCCTGTCGCTCTTCCAGCAATAAACCGGGGTTCGCTCACTTGGTGAGCGACCCGATTGATCGAATTCTGCTGTGCCGCCGGTCATCGGTCATGGCGGATCAGTTGGACCGCGCCAAAATTGCCCTTGGCGCGGTCCAGCGTCTATTTGGGCATGGGTTATCGTTTCGATCCCGGCGATTGAACCGTCGTTCATGCTCACACAAGTTTTGCTCTCTAGGTTGGCCCGAGCATGACGGCGCGCTGCAGCCTCGCCGTCCCCGCTTTCGCCTTTCGAAGGGAAAGACATTGAACCGGTCATCGCCAGCTACCGACATCAATCGGAGACGATCATGACGGCCAGCCTTGCCCGGTTTCTTCCGGACTTCGAAGCCTCCCGTATCGATGCCCTGCACGCGTCCCGCCATCACGATGCGGCATCCGGATCTTCGCCGGAGCCCAAGCTCGATATCGAGTCCGTCCGCGCGCAAGCCAGGGCGGAAGGCGAGGCCATTGCCCGGGCGGAGCTCGACCGGCGCCACGAACGCGACCTGGA
>LADQ01000059.1 GCA_000961635.1 Hoeflea sp. BRH_c9
GCTGGCGCGGCCGGACGCCGCTCACCTGGCGATCGTCGGCACCGGCGAACAGGCCGAGCATCACCTCGACGCCATGATCTGCATCCGCAAGATCACCCGCCTGTCGGTCGCCGGGCGCTCCAACGACAAGACCGCCGCCTTCGCCGCCCGCGCCGCAGATCTCTACCCCGATCTGGAGATCAGCCACGGCGTCGACATCGAGGCCGCGATCGCCGATGCCGACATTGTCTGCACCGTCACCGCCTCACCCACCCCGATCGTCAAGGGCGAATGGATAGCTGCCGGCGCGCATCTCAACATCGTCGGCTCGTCGATTCCGACCATGCGCGAGGTCGATGACGAGATGGTCAGGCGCGGCGCCATCTGGGTCGATTACCTGCCCTCGACCCTTTCCCAGGCCGGCGAGATCGTCGACATGATCAAGGCCGGGGCTTTCAGCGCAGATCAGCTGCAAGGCGAAATCGGCGCGCAGTTGTCAGGCGAGATCCCCGGCCGCAGCAGCCCCGATCAGATCACCGTCTACCGCTCGCTGGGCATCGCCGCCCAGGATCTGGCAGCGGCCCACCACGTGCTGACCCGCGCCCAGGCTGCGAACCGCGGCCAGCATGTTTCCATGAATTGACTGAAGCCGCCGAGGCATGCTTGCGGTCTGACCCGGACTCAGCGCAGTCGCTCAGGATTGGTTTCCGCCGTTCAGCTTCAACGCCGAAATCAGGCGCGAAGGCGACCCGACCAATGGCAGCAAGTCGGCTTGCAGCGAGTGGTAGATATCCGGCTTGCCCAGGAACTGTTTCTGCACCGGTTTGCCGCCCTCATCGAGTTCGGGATACCAGCCGCCAAACCTGTGATCGACCAAATGGTCATGGGCGAACCGCCAGAGCTTCCGGTACCAAACCTCGTCTTCTTCTCGCGGGTCGATTTGCTGCAGCGCCGATATTGCCCCGATGGCTTCGGCGACAGGCCACCAGTAGCGATCCCGGATCGCGATATGTCCAGAATAATCGAGCGTGTAGCACAAGCCGCCATCCGGCAACCAGGCATCGGCAAGAGCGCGCTCAATCAGGCTGCGCGCCTGGACGAGCGACTGGTCTTGCGGGCGTCTCGAAAGATCCGAATGCTGGATGAGAAGCCGGCCGAGCTCCAGCGAGTGTCCCGGCGTGGTGCCCATCGGCCGGAACATCGGGTTGCCGGCGTAATTTCTATCCAGCTGCCATTCTTCCGTGTAGTGCTCCGGGATGCGCCATTGATGGGTCGACGCGATCTTGCCCACAAAAAAATCCAGGATCCGGCCGGCGCGACGCAGATACGTCTCGCGTCCCGTCGCCTCGAAGGCCGCCAGCATGGCCTCGACCCCATGCATGTTGGCGTTCATGCCGCGATAGGTCGAAAACCGGGTCCAGTCGCCATGAAACTCCTCACGGAGCAATCCCCGGTCGTCATCCCAGAAATGCCGATCGATCACAGCGGTCACGTCGTCAATGAGACGGTCCGCGTCCGGATGCCCAGACTGCTTGGCGCTGGCGCCCGCCAGCAGCACGAAGACATGGCCGTAGGCCAGTTTCGAGGCATCGACTGCGGTCTTGCCGTCGATCGACCAGCAATATCCGCCATGCATGGCGTCCCGGTGGCCAGTCCACAGACAGGCCATGCCGGCATCGATGATCGCTGCCGTATCGCCGTATCCAAAGGCCGCGCCCAAGGCATAGGAGTGGATCAGCCTGGTGGTGACGTGCAATTCCTGCTGCACGCCGGCGCGCGGCGCGCCGTCCCACTCGAGCACATCGAAACCGCCGTACTTGCGCAGACTTGCGCGGAAGAAATCGAGTTGCCGGCGGGCATCCTGGCCGAGCCAGGCTCGATGCACCGGATCGTCGCGCCAGTTTCCAACAGGGTTCTCGCTGGCTATCACAGGATTTTCGGGCAATTCGGCTTCTCCCAATACATGTCGCGCAAAAGTGTCCGGCGGTTTTGCGATAACGAAATGCAAATAGCAAAAGTCAAAGCACGTCGCCCGAATCCGTTTGATTGCGGCGCATTTTAATGCGCCGGGTCGTCACCAATCTCAGCAATCCTCACTCCAATTCGGCCTGCACCGCGACCCGGATTTCGGCATGGGCAGGTTCCTCGGACGCGTTGAACAGTGCAAGCGGAGGACAAAAAGTTCCCCGCACCATTTGCCGTGCGGTCCGTGTGGTGTTCGCAACCTAATTCGCGGTGGCCGTTCACAGGACGTAACGCTTGCGCATTGCCTCCGCACGGCCACGGCGATCGCCGCTTCAAAGGACATTCCAATGACACGCACCCTCGTGGCCAGCCCGCGACGCCCGGCGGTCTATGCCGAACTCGCTTCCTGTCGTCTCGCGGTCAAGGTACCTGGCTTCTATCCCGGCTTTGTGCCGCAACCGGACTTCGGTCTTGAGTGATCGCGGACCCAGTTCATCGCCGGCAAGATAGAGCGTGCGCTTGGCCTGCATGGAACAGCCGATGCCGAGGCTGTCTACAAGATCGACGAGGGAACGGACGGCATCACGCGACCGCTGCCAGGCCCGTATGGCTTTTTCCTCACCGATCTTTCGCGCCAGCACGTGAAGCGGAATGTCGATCTCATGTTGTATCATCGCCGTGCTGTCGAGGCTGCTGCCGCCTGTCGACGATCATGATCTCAAGCTTTCCGTCGCAGAGATGCTCGGCCATCAGCGCGCCGCTTATCCCGCTGCCAACGATGAGAATATCGCAGGTCTGGAAAGGCAGTTTTTCGAAATGACGCACCGAGATGCGGGGGGTCTTCGCCCAATAGGACCTATTTTCGTGGAGGGTTCTCTTTTCGACCAGGGCGGAGGCGGTCTCGTGCCGGCGATCAGATGTCATGAAATGTCCTCCCAGACTGAAGCGAAAAGGGCCGATGGTTCTACGGGAATAGAACCATCGGCCGGGCCATTGTCTTTGGCATTTGCCAGCGTGGTCGGGGGGGAGTACCAGCACCAGCAGTAGATAAAACTGCGACGGAGCGGAAAAGTTCCACGTTGCCAGATCATTTACAAAATATACTTGATCACCGGGCCTTCGCTTTACTCTTCGGAGAGCAAATCCGGGATCATCGACACGGCGCCCGATCCGATCCGCGACGGCTTGGAGCTATCGACCTTGGGGCACAGGTGACGGAGTTCGTCGAACATTACAATCACCGCCGATACCATGAAAATATCGGAAACCTGACCGCGGCCGCCGCCTATTTCGGGCTCGGCCAGACCATCCTGTTGCAATGAAAAAGGATCAAACTCGACGCCATTAGGCTTCGCCAATTGCAGCATCTGCACCAAGCAGCTTAAATCAACCAACAGACGGACCAGAAATTCAAATCCTTCCAGGGGCAAGCTGTTTCTAGTCATTCGCTGACGGACAGACGGCCTTAACGGGCCACCAGCACGGGTGTCCCGACCGTGACCCTGGCGTAGAGGTCCATGATATCTTCATTGTACATACGGATGCAGCCGGCAGAAACGAAACCGCCAATCGTTTCAGGCCTATTGGTTCCGTGAATTGCGTATGAGCCCCCAGCCAGCGTCATGGCGGCAGCGCCCATCGGATTCGATGGCGAACCGCTGAGGATCACCGCCGGAAGCTGCGGCCGGTTGCGCCTTAGCTGCGGCGGCGGAGCCCAGTGGGGACGGATGAACTTGCCCTCAATGGAGGACGCGCCGGTCCATTGCGCCCCCTGTCGCCCCACACCGACGACATAGCGCAATGCCTGTCCGTCGCCGAGCACGAGGTAGAGACGACGTTCGCCGGTTCGCACGATGATCGTTCCCGGCTCAACATTGTCTTGGAACGGCACAAGTTCGGAAGCGCTCGCGACGGTAATGGCGGCCAGGCCAAGCCCGCCAACTATGACCATGACAAGAGAGCGGCAGACAGCCCGCATGACATTCCCTCGCGTTCGCTCTCGACGAGGTGGCGCTACCAAGTGTAGCCCAGCTTTATCGCACCGCCATAAGTGTACGCATTGCTTGCAAAACTGCTGTTGAGCGATCCAGCAACATAGAACCCATCGCGCGTTCTGACTTCAGCGCCCGCGGACAGCAGAAGCGAGTCCCTGTCCGGCTTGGCTCCGGCCACCGTGAAGCTGGGGCCGGCCACCCTCTGGAACGAGGCGTTGACGTCTGTTTTGGAACTCAACTCATGCGCCCATGCGCCACGCAGGCGCAACACCAGCGTCGTATCCTCATTTACGGTATCGGACCATTCCACTTCCGCACCCAGTTCGCTGCGCAGTGAGGTCGCCGTCCGCGCCGCGTAGTCGAGGGCGAAGGTCGACGCACCGGCGACCGTCGTTTCGCTGTAGGCAGGTGTTCGCAGCGACTGTCCCCGCAGGGCCGCGTATGGAGTGATCCAGCCGAGCCTGTATCCGGCCTCGATATGCCCGCCAACGTTGTGCGCATCGAAATCCGCCGCGAAGCGGTCGATGCCTGCAATGGTCACCGTGCGATGGGTCGATACATCACTGTAGCCATAGGCGAGCGCCCCGGCGAGATAGGCGGCATCGAATTCCCGGCGGGCATGAATGCCTGCATGATAGGTGGTCATGGTGCCGCTGCCGAAATCGTCGCTCAGACCAAAGCGCGTGCCGCTCACGCCCACGGCAAATCCAATGGTGGTGTCAGGATCCAGATAGTAGTCGACGCCCAGCGCGCCGCCGAGCAGTTCGGATGTACGCCTATGGGTTCCAAGCGTGGCGCTGCCCTTGGTCACGCTGCGTTCGCCAAACCCGGCCACCCATATGCCCCAGGTCTGCTGGGGCAATGCCGTGTACGAACCGGAGAAAGGTAGATTACTGGCAGGAACGTCTCCCGGTCCGTAGCCCAACACGCTAACCGTTGCGGGGGGCGCTGGCTGCGGTGGTATCGGCGGCGGCGCGATCGTCATCATCGGACCGCTTCTATCGCTGAGCGTGAGATCAATGAAGGCGTTCATGGCTTGCATTCCCGATGGCGATACCCCGGTACCGACCTCGCCGGAGAGCTCCGCCAGCACGTCCGCCAGTTCGGTCGGGGTCAGGACCAGCGGCAGGATTGCGATGCCAGGCGGCAGGGTGCCGCCACCTGCAACGAAATCGTCAAGCGCCTCGGCGACGACCACGGGGTTGGCCGGCGGGATGGCCACCGGCGTCGTCGGCGGGGTGACCCCCGGCGGCGTCGGCGGGG
>LADQ01000113.1 GCA_000961635.1 Hoeflea sp. BRH_c9
TCATTGAGCAAAATATTAGATGTATAAATAATTGATATTATACGATTATTTTTAAAACGACTGTTCTCTGTGCAGGTGCAGCATCGATTCTGTCTTGACTCCTTTGTGAGCGTGAATGAATATTTGCCCGTCTAATTGGCATTTGCCCATGTCGGGCATTGGGAGGAATTCATGAAGAGATTTGCAAACGCGCTTTTGTGCGCGTCGGCGTTGTCGATGCTTGGCACGGCTGCGCTTGCTGAGAAGCTGACGATCGCCACGGTCAACAATGGCGATATGATCCGCATGCAGAAACTGGGCGACGATTTCACCGCTAAAAACCCTGACATCGAGTTGGAATGGGTGACGCTGGAAGAAAACATTCTGCGTCAGCGGGTCACCACCGACATCGCCACCAAGGGCGGCCAATATGATGTCATGACCATCGGGACTTACGAAGTGCCGATCTGGGGCAAACAGGGCTGGCTCGTCTCACTCAACGATTTGCCTGCTTCCTACGATGTTGACGATCTTCTGCCCGCCATCCGCGGCGGCTTGACCGTCGACGGTGAACTTTATGCGGCGCCGTTCTACGGTGAATCTTCGATGGTGATGTACCGCACCGACCTGATGGAGAAGGCCGGCATGGAAATGCCGGAAGCGCCGACCTGGCAGTTCATTCGCGAAGCCGCCGCCGCCATGACCGACAAGGATGCCGGCATTTACGGCATCTGCCTGCGCGGCAAGGCCGGCTGGGGCGAGAACATGGCGTTTCTGACCGCTACCGCCAATTCGTTTGGCGCCAAGTGGTTTGACATGGACTGGAACGCCCAGTTCGACAGCCCTGAGTGGAAGGAAGCCCTGACCTTCTACATCGAGATGATGAATGAATCAGGACCTCCCGGCGCCGCCGGCAACGGCTTCAACGAAAACCTGGCGCTGTTCCAGACCGGCAAGTGCGGCATGTGGATTGACGCCACCGTGGCGGCTTCCTTTGTCACCAACCCGACGGACTCGCAAGTTGCCGACAAGGTCGGCTTCGCGCTGGCGCCCGACAACGGCCTGGGCAAGCGCGGCAACTGGCTGTGGGCATGGTCTCTCGGCATCCCCGCGGGCACCCAGAAGGCTGAGTCCGCGAAGAAATTCGTCGAATGGGCGACGTCGAAAGACTATCTCGCGCTGGTGGCCGAGAAGGAAGGCTGGGCCAACGTGCCTCCGGGCACACGGACCTCGCTCTACGAAAACCCTGAATACGCCAAGGTTCCGTTCGCGAAGATGACGCTCGACAGCATCAATGCTGCCGACCCGCAGAATCCGACGGTCGACAAGGTGCCCTATGTCGGAGTCCAGTTTGTTGCAATTCCCGAGTTTCAGGGCATCGCCACGGCCGTTGGCCAGCAGTTCTCCGCTGCCCTTGCCGGAACGACATCCATCGATGACGCGCTGGCCAATGCACAGGCCTTGACCACGCGCGAAATGAAAAAGGCCGGATACCCGAAATAGGGTTCCGTCCACATCGGGAGCCGGGACCTTCCCGGGCCGGCTCCCGTCCTTACTCCCGACTTGTCCCCGTCCCCGTCAAGGAACCGAGCCATGGCGACCGCCCACTCACGCAGTGCAGCACGCTTGATGATGTCACCCGCGGTGATTTTGCTGCTGGGCTGGATGATTGTCCCGCTGTCCATGACAATCTACTTCTCGTTCCTGCGATACAACCTGCTGTCGCCTGGCACCGAAGCCTGGACAGGGTTCGACAATTACCGCTATTTCCTGACTGATCCGGCCTTTTTCGACGCGCTTGGCAACACCCTCGTCCTGGTGCTTGGCGTGCTGGTGATCACCGTTATCGGCGGCATTCTGCTTGGTCTGCTGTTGGATCAGCCGTTCTTCGGCCAGGGCATCGTTCGCATTCTGGTGATCGCGCCCTTCTTCGTCATGCCGACCGTCTCCGCGCTGGTATGGAAAAACATGTTCATGAATCCGGTCAACGGCCTGTTCGCCTATCTGGCGACGGCGGTCGGGCTCGAACCCTTCGATTTCCTCAGCCACGCGCCGCTTGCCTCGATCATTCTCATCGTGTCCTGGCAATGGCTGCCCTTCGCGACACTGATCCTCCTCACCGCCCTGCAGTCGCTCGATCAGGAACAGCTGGAAGCCGCCGAGATGGACGGCGCCGGACCGGTCAACCGTTTCACCTTCATCATGCTGCCGCATCTGGGACGGGCGATCACCGTCGTGATCCTGATCCAGACGATTTTCCTGCTTTCCGTTTTCGCCGAAATCCTGGTCACCACCAATGGCGGACCAGGCACCGCGACCACCAATCTCACCTACCTCGTCTATGTGCAGTCGCTGTTGCAGTTCGACGTGGGCGGCGGTTCCGCCGGCGGCATCGTTGCTGTCATTCTCGCCAACATTGTCGCGATCTTCCTGATGCGGATGATCGGCAAGAACCTGGACGCTTGAGACCATGGCGCGCGCTGTTTCCAATCGACGCAAACTCATCGTCACGCTCATCGCCTGGACGATCGGCCTTGCAATCTTCTTCCCCATCCTGTGGACATTTCTGACCAGCTTCAAGACCGAAGCCGAGGCCATCGCATCTCCGCCGTCCTTGTTCTTGTTTGACTGGACCACGGAAAACTACGCCGAAGTGCAATCACGGTCGAATTACAGCCTCCACTTCGCCAACTCGGTGATCATCTCGCTGGGATCCACCCTGCTCGGCTTGCTGATCGCGATCCCGGCCGCGTGGTCGATGGCGTTTGTGCCGGGCAAGCATACCAAGGACATCCTGATGTGGATGCTCTCCACCAAGATGCTGCCGCCGGTTGGCGTCTTGATCCCGATCTATCTCATGTTCCGCGACACCGGCCTGCTCGATACGCGGATGGGCCTGGTGCTGGTGCTGACCTTGATCAACCTGCCGATCATCGTCTGGATGCTCTACACCTATTTCAAGGAAATTCCGGTCGACATTCTTGAGGCCGCGCGCATGGACGGCGCCACGCTCTGGTCTGAGATTATTTATGTGCTGACCCCGATGGCGGTGCCGGGCATTGCCTCGACCCTGCTGCTCAATGTCATCCTGGCCTGGAACGAAGCCTTCTGGACCCTCAATCTGACGGCCGCCAAAGCTGCGCCCCTGACCGCCTTCATCGCCAGCTACTCAAGCCCGGAGGGCCTGTTCTACGCCAAGCTCTCGGCGGCTTCGACAATGGCGATCGCGCCCATCCTCATTCTCGGTTGGTTCAGCCAGAAACAACTCGTCCGCGGCCTGACATTCGGCGCGGTGAAATAGGAAAACGACCATGGGACATATCGCACTCAAGAAAGTTAGCAAAAGCTTCGGCGTCACCCAGGTGATCCCGCCGCTCGATCTGGAAATCAACGACGGCGAATTCGTGGTGTTCGTCGGTCCCTCCGGTTGCGGCAAGTCAACGCTGTTGCGTTTGATCGCGGGTCTCGAGGACGTCACCAGCGGAGCCATTGAAATCAACGGCCACGACGCCACCAGAATCCCGCCGGCCAAGCGCGGGCTGGCCATGGTGTTCCAGTCCTATGCGCTCTATCCGCACATGTCGGTGCGCAAGAACATCGGCTTCCCGCTGAAAATGGCCGGGCTCGACAAGGCCGAGGCAGACCGGAAGGTGGCGGCCGCCGCGTCCGTGCTCAATCTGACCGATTACCTCGACCGGCGGCCAGGCCAGCTTTCGGGCGGACAGCGGCAACGCGTGGCGATTGGCCGGGCGATCGTGCGCGAGCCCGATGCCTTCCTGTTTGACGAACCGCTGTCCAATCTTGACGCGGCGCTCCGCGTCAACATGCGGCTTGAAATCAGCGAGCTCCACAACAGCCTCAAGACCACGATGATCTATGTCACCCACGATCAGGTTGAAGCCATGACCATGGCCGACAAGATCGTGGTGCTCAGAGCCGGCTACATCGAGCAGGTCGGCTCGCCGCTGGAGCTTTACCGGTCGCCAGCCAATCTGTTTGTCGCCAGCTTCATCGGTTCGCCGAAGATGAATTTCATCGAAGGCAAGGACGCCGAAGCCCATGGCGCCAAAACAATTGGCGTTCGCCCCGAGCATTTCGTCGTTTCCAAGACCGAGGGCATGTGGAAGGGCAAGGTCGGCGTCTCAGAACATCTGGGCTCTGACACCTTCCTGCGGGTCGCCGTGGAGGGCTTTGAGCCCTTGACCATCCGCGCCGACGGCGAAGTCGACATCTATCATGGCGACACCGTCTACCTGACGCCGGACCCGTCTAAGATCTACAGGTTCGACGCAGCGGGCCTGGCACTCTGATGCAGCGTCTTGAGGGAAAGACGGCCATGATCACGGGCGCCGCGCGTGGCATCGGCAAGGCCTTTGCGGAACGCTATGTCGCCGAAGGCGCGTTCGTCGCCATCGCCGACATCGACATGGACCGGGCGATACAGACCGCCAAAGGGATAGGCAAGAGTGCCTTTGCGGTTCACCTCGATGTCACCGACCAGGCGTCGATCGATGCCGCCGTGAAAGCCGTCGATGAGCAACGCGGCGGGCTCGATATCCTGATCAACAATGCCGCCCTGTTCGATCTGGCACCGATTGTCGAGATCACCCGCGAGAGCTTCGACCGGTTGTTCAGGATCAACGTCGCCGGAACCCTGTTCACGCTTCAGGCGACCGCCAAATCCATGATCGCCCGCGGCAAGGGCGGCAAGATCATCAATATGGCGAGCCAGGCGGGCCGGCGCGGCGAAGCCCTGGTCGGCGTGTACTGCGCCACCAAGGCCGCCGTCATCAGCCTCACCCAGTCCGCAGGCCTCGATCTGATCAAGCATGGAATCAACGTCAATGCGATTGCCCCCGGCGTGGTCGACGGCGAGCATTGGGATGGCGTCGACGCACTTTTCGCCCGTCATGAAGGCTTGGCCCCCGGTGAAAAGAAAAGGCTCGTGGGCTCGGCAGTGCCCTATGGCCGCATGGGCACCGCCGATGATCTCACCGGCATGGCGGTGTTTCTGGCCTCATCGGACGCCGACTACATTGTCGCCCAGACATACAATGTCGATGGCGGGAACTGGATGAACTGATGTCCGGCCCAACCCCGCCACCCACCGACGAGACGGCGCTGCCATTGTGCAATGCCACGCTTGCAAGCCTGCCGGCCAATGTGATCACGCCCGGCTATGACCGCAAGGCGTTGACTGCAGGGATCGTGCATGTCGGCGTCGGCAATTTTCACCGCGCCCATCAGGCCAGCTATTTCCACCGCCTGTTCGAAATGGGTCAAGACCAGGATTGGGCCATCGTCGGCGCCGGAATGATGCATTTTGACAAGGCGATGCGGGAAAAGCTTGCCGCCCAAGACTGGCTGACCACCGTTGTTGAACTCGATCCCGAAGGATACCGGGCGAGCATCGTCGGATCGATGATCGATTTCATCGAAGTCGACCCCGGCGCGCTGATCAAAGCCATGCGGAAGCCGCAGATCCGGATTGTCTCCCTGACGGTGACGGAAGGCGGCTATTTCCTCAGCGCAGAAACCGGCGGATTTGATCCGACCCATCCGGCCATCATCCGCGACGCCCGGCCAAGCGGCCAGCCGGAAACGGTTTTTGGCGCCATCATTGCGGCTCTGTCAGCGCGGCGAGCGGACGGCATCGCGCCGTTCACGGTCATGTCCTGCGACAATCTTCCCGAAAACGGCCATGTGGCGCGCGAAACGGTTCTTGGCCTGGCGCATTTGATCGATGCGGAACTGGCAGCATGGATCGCGGAAAATGTCGCGTTTCCAAATTCCATGGTGGACTGCATAACCCCCGCCACCGGCGCCAGGGAAATCGACCTGGTCCGCACCCAGTTCAAAATCGTGGACGCCGCGCCCGTTGTCTGCGAGCCGTTCCGGCAATGGGTGATGGAAGACAATTTCCCGCAAGGGCGACCGTCACTCGAGAAAGTCGGCGTCGAATTCGTAGCCGACGTCGCGCCCTATGAATTGATGAAACTCAGGATCCTGAACGGCGGTCATGCGGCGATTGCCTATTCCTCGGCTTTGCTCGGTCATCACTTTGTCCATGACGCCATGGCGGATCCGCTGATCTCGGGATTTCTGCACAAGCTCACCGTCGAGGAAATCCTCCCGACCGTGCCGGTGATCGAAGGCGTCAGCCTGACAGACTATGTTGCGGTGGTAGCCAGGCGGTTTTCCAACTCCGCCCTGGGCGACACCATCCCGCGGCTTTGCCTCGATGGGTCCAACCGCCAGCCCAAATTCATCCTGCCCACAATCGGCGAAAGGCTTTCGGCCGGCCAGTCGATCAAAGGCCTGGCACTCGAAGTGGCGCTCTGGGCGCATTACTGCGCCGGGGTCCGCGATGATGGCGAGGCAATTGACATCGATGATCCGAACGCCGCGCGGTTGCGCGACCACGCTCGGGCCGCGCAAAAGGATCCCGCCGCGTTTCTCGCCATGCCGGACATCTTCGGCACGCTGGCCGAGAGCCCGAACTTCGTGGAAGTCTTTGTCGCGGCTTTACGGCGCCTCCAGACCAACCCGACCCGGACGGTGCTTGCGGACTATCTGGCTTCGTGACCCGGTCCTAACTTTCAGCGGCGACAATCAGCCGGACATCGTGCTCATCAAGTGCTGCGGCGATATCCGCGGCCAGCGGCTGATCCGTCACCACATGGCCAATCGCCTCAAAGCCCGCGACGGACACAAGCCCCCGGCGGCCAAACTTGGTGTGGTCGGTCACCACATAACTCCGCTCGCCGCGCGACAGCATCATCCGGGCGAACTCCGCCTCTTCCAGATCGAAATCCATTACCCCGGACCCGGCATCGATAGCCCCGGCGGAAATGATGGCGTGGACGACCGAGAACCTGGCGATGAACTCGATCGCCGACACCCCGAAGGCAGCGCCGGAATCGCTTCTGAGCTCGCCGCCGGCCATATAGACCTTGTTGCCGTTGACGGTCGCGAGCGTGCGGGCAATGTCGGAGGAATTGGTCACCACGGTCAGGCGCCGGTGTCCGAGCAGTTCGCGCGCGACAAAACTCGTCGTGGTGCCGGTGTCGAGCATCACCGACTCCCCGTCACGTATGAGCTTCGCCATTTCCCGCGCGATCCGGCGCTTGGCATCGGCATTCTCGCGCATGCGGCGTTGAAAGGGCGCTTCGCCAACCTGCCCCGCCAGTCCCACCGCGCCATGGATCTTGAGAACCGAACCGTTTTCCGTGAGCGGGCGCACATCCCGCCGCACGGTCTCGAGCGATACCCCAAGCCGCACTGAAAGGTCGGAGATGGTCACGGTGCCTTCGTCGGCCAGAATCCGCATGATCTCGGTATGACGTTTGGACAGCATCGGCACAGACCTTTTAACCTGCCCTTTTTCTAGGCGGTTGCCGCCGCATGATCAACCCAAAGCCATACAACCGGGCATCAAAACAATAAATTACCACAGAATTGATTGACATGGACCGGGTCGTGGTGTGGGATTGCGAGGTTAACAAGTCGCGCACGGGAGCGCTGCCGTTTGGTCTTTCATGGCGACGGCAAGAGGCGCCGGAATGCGGGACACAACAGGGTGAACAGGAGGCTCGACATGCATTCAGCCAATCTCTTTTCCGGCCGCACATTCAGGCAATTGACAGCGGCGCTCGTCATTTCGAGCGCATCTTGCCTTGCCTTGTCCGCTCCGGCGATGGCGCAGGAATCCACAGATACGATCAAACTGACGCTCCATGACTGGACCGGTCAGCTGATCACCACCGAAATCATGGGCGAAGTGCTCAAGAAGGCCGGCTACTCGGTTGACTATGTGCAGGCCGACTATCTGGCCCAGTTCGCGGGGCTGGAAACCGGCGATCTGCATGTCGCCATGGAAATGTGGGAAACCACCGGTCGTGAAGCCATGGATGCCGCCACCGCCACGGGCAAGGTCGAGAATTTCGGCCCCACCGGCATGAAGGCCAAGGAAGAGTGGTGGTATCCTTCCTATATGGTCGAGCAATGCCCGGGCCTGCCCAATTGGGAAGCCCTCAAGGACGAAGCTTGCGCCAAGGCATTCTCGACCGCTGAAACCGCGCCCAAGGGCCGTTACCTTGGCGGTCCTGTGACCTGGGGCGGGTTCGACGACGAACGCGTTGAAGCTCTCGACCTGCCATTCGAAGTGATCCACGCCGGAACCGATGCGGCGCTTTTCGCCGAACTGGAAAGCGCCTATCAGCGCAAGGCCCCGATCATGTTGTGGATCTACGCCCCGCATTGGGCACCCGCCAAGTATGAAGGTGCGTGGGTCGAGTTTCCGGAATATTCAGCTGAATGCTACAGCGACCCGGCAACCGGCATCAATCCGGATGCAGCCTATGACTGCGGCAAGCCGTTTGGCGAAATCTGGAAGGTCGGCTGGGCCGGCGTCAAAGACAAATGGCCCGGCGCCTATGAGGCGATCAAGGCGTTCACCATCGACAATGACGAGATGGGCAAGATGATCACCGAGGTCGATCTCAACGGCAAGACGGTCTCCGCCGTCGTGGCCGATTGGATGGGCGCCAATGAAGCCCGTTGGTCGGGCTGGATCAAGAAGTAAGCCGCCCGCGGACAAATTCGGCGACCGGTCCTTCGGGCCGGTTGCCGGGTGTTTCCTGAAAGATCCCGGCCGGCCCCGGCCGGGTCTGCCGGAATATTCTCATGCGCTCCCCGACCGAGTTATCCATGACCACTCCTGAAACCAAGCTCGTCTGCCGCAATGTCTGGAAACTGTTCGGCCCGGATGCAGCCAGCTTCCTGGCCAGCCATGATGGACATCCCGACGCGGCCGCCATTGCTGAAGCGGGCCTCGTCGGCGCGGTCCGGCAGGTCGACCTGGATGTGCGCGAGGGTGAAATCTTCGTCATCATGGGACTTTCCGGATCCGGCAAGTCGACACTGGTCCGATTGATGTCGCGGCTGATCGAGCCGTCCGGCGGCGATGTGCTGTTCAAGGGCGAAAATCTTCTTAAGGCCTCCCAGGCGCGGATGATCAAAATCCGCCGCCACCAGATGGGCATGGTGTTCCAGCATTTCGCGCTGCTGCCGCATCTCACGGTTCTGGACAATGTCGCCTTCCCGCTCGATATCCAGGGCATGAAACGCGCCGGTCGCGAGGCCCGGGCACGCGAGATGATCGAACTGGTCGGTCTGGCCGGCAGGGAAAGCGCATTCCCCAGGCAATTGTCCGGCGGCCAGCAGCAGCGCGTCGGCATTGCCCGTTCGCTCGCGGTCGAACCCGAGATCTGGTTTCTCGATGAGCCCTTCTCGGCGCTGGATCCGCTGATCCGCCGCGAGATGCAGGACGAGTTCATGCGGCTGCAGACCGTGCTGCACAAGACCATCGTCTTCATCACCCACGACTTCGACGAAGCCATTCGCCTCGCCGACCGGATTGCCATCATGAAGGACGGCGAGATCGTCCAGGCCGGCACGCCGGAAGAGATCGTGCTGACGCCGGCCACATCCTATGTGGCGGAATTCACCAGGAATGTCGCTCGCGCCAAGGTGATCCGCGCCCGGAGGCTGATGGTCGCAGGCCAAACCGGCCCTGCCGGCGGCCCGACCGTTTCCGCCCGCGTCAATATCGCCGAGGCGGCGCCGTTGTTTCTCGACGGCGTTGCCCATCTCGGGGTCACCGACGACGCAGGCCAGATCATCGGGCGCCTGGACCGCGACGCGGTGGTCAAACTGATGCTGCAGGGCTGACCATGGCGATGCCCGGCGCTCCGATTTTGACAACCGATGCAGCGCAGGCCTCGCCGCCACCGCTCCGGCTGCCGATCGCCTGGATCATTGCGCTTGCGGCCTTCGTGGCGTTCTGGATTTTCGCGAAGCCGCTGCTGCCCGCAGCCTTCGAGTTTCCGAAGGCCTGGTATGTGCCCCTGGCCAAATGGATCAGCGCCGCGATGAAATGGCTAATTGACGAGGCCAGCTTCGGCCTGTTCAGCTTTACTGAATTGACCCGCTTCGTCTCCGCCGTGTTGGACGTGCCCTACACTGTGGCCGCGAGCCTGCTTTCCACCGGGTTTCTCGAGGGCAGCGGTTCGTCGGCGATCCAGATCGTGCCGCCCTTGCCCTGGGTCGCCGTCGTCGGCCTGGTCATGCTGCTCGGCCACTGGCTCGGCGGCTTGCGGCTCGCCCTGCTG
>LADQ01000004.1 GCA_000961635.1 Hoeflea sp. BRH_c9
GTCGCCCGGCTGTGCGGCGTTGCATCGGCCCAGGTCACCTTCTGCTCCGGCGCCACGGAAGCCGCCAATCATGTGCTGACGCCGGATTTCCGCATGGGCCGCTCGGCCGTGCGGGTGTCGCGGCTATTGGTGTCCGCCGTCGAGCATCCGGCCATTCTGGCTGGCGGCAGGTTTTCCGCCGATCAGCTGACCGTTCTGCCGGTTGACGCCGACGGTCGTCTTGAGCTTGAGCCGCTGGAAGCAGCCCTTGCCGCTCATGACCAATCGACCGGTCAGGCGATGCTCGGGCTGCAACTGGCCAACAACGAGACCGGCGTGATCCAGCCGGTTCGCGCCGCGGCGGAAATGGTCAAGGCGTATCAGGGACTTGTGGTGGTTGACGCGGTGCAGGGCGCCGGTCGTCTTCCACTTTCGCTCGATGCTCTGGGCGCCGATTTCCTGATCCTGTCGGCGCACAAGATCGGCGGGCCCAAGGGCGTTGGCGCGCTGGTCAGCGCCGGTGAGACCTTGATGCCCGCGCCGCTCATGCGCGGCGGAGGCCAGGAAAAGGGTCATCGCGGCGGCACCGAAAACCTGATAGGCATCGCCGGCTTTGGCGCCGCGGCGGCAATCGCGGCGGATGCGGTTGCGGGCGTTGCCGCACTGGCCAGTCTGCGCGACCGGATGGAAGCCCGCATGGGCGAAATGGCGCCGGACCTGATTGTCCATGGCGTGCGCGCTCAGAGACTGGGCAACACCAGCTTCTTCTCACTGCCGGGACTGAAAGCGGAGACGGCGCAGATTGCCTTCGACATGGAAGGCATCGCGGTTTCTGCGGGCGCCGCCTGCTCATCGGGCAAGATTGGCGAAAGCCATGTGCTCAACGCCATGGGCGCCGACGCCGGTCTCGGCGCGATCCGGGTCAGCCTGGGCCGCGAGCACACGGAAAATGACATTGAGCGGTTCCTTGAAGCGTTCAAAGCGATTAATACCCGGCGGCTGGCCCGCAAGTCAGCAGCAGAGGCGGCATGATGTCGCCTTCACGAATGTTGTCCGCGCGATAAAGATATGTCGCGGATAGTGTGGCGTAAACCAGCGTCACGCCCTACATAGTGGTGAACCCTTGGGGTGCATCACACGACGTTAACAAGCTGCCGGCCTTGACCCGGCAAGATTGGAGAGCGCCATGCCTGCTGTGCAGGAGACCATCGATCAGGTCCGTCTCATTGACGTGGACCAGTACAAGTATGGCTTCGAAACCGTCATCGAAAGCGATACGGCGCCGAAGGGCCTGACTGAAGATACAATCCGGATGATTTCGGCCAAGAAGAACGAGCCCGACTGGATGCTCGAATGGCGGCTCGACGCGTTCAAACGCTGGCTGACCATGGAAGAGCCGACCTGGGCGCGCGTCGACTATCCCAAGATCGATTTTCAGGACATCCATTATTATTCGGCGCCGAAGAGTTCGGCGGGTCCGAAATCGATCGACGATGTCGACCCGGAACTGCTCAGGGTCTACGAGAAACTCGGCATTCCGCTGCGCGAGCAGGAAATCCTGGCCGGCGTCGAAAAATCCAAGATCGCTGTTGACGCGGTGTTCGATTCGGTTTCGGTGGTGACCACCTTCAAGAAGGAACTGGCCCAGGCCGGCGTGATTTTCATGTCGATCTCGGAAGCCATGCGCGAGCATCCCGAGCTGGTGCAGAAATATCTCGGCACCGTGGTGCCGATCACCGACAATTATTACGCCACGCTCAACGCCGCGGTGTTTACCGACGGCTCCTTCGTCTATGTGCCCAAGGGCGTGCGCTGCCCGATGGAACTGTCGACCTATTTCCGCATCAACGAGAAGAACACCGGCCAGTTCGAGCGCACGCTGATCATCGCCGAGGAGGGCGCCTATGTGTCCTATCTCGAGGGCTGCACCGCACCGCAACGCGACGAGAACCAGCTGCATGCCGCCGTCGTCGAGCTGATCGCGATGGATGACGCCGAGATCAAGTATTCGACCGTGCAGAACTGGTATCCGGGCGACAAGAACGGCAAGGGCGGGATCTACAATTTCGTCACCAAGCGCGGCGATTGCCGTGGCGACCGTTCGAAGATCTCCTGGACCCAGGTCGAAACCGGTTCGGCGATCACCTGGAAATATCCGTCCTGCATCCTGCGCGGCGACGACAGCCGTGGCGAGTTCTACTCGATCGCGGTGTCGAACGGCTACCAGCAGATCGATTCGGGAACCAAGATGATCCATCTCGGCAAGAACACCTCGAGCCGGATCATCTCCAAGGGCATTTCCGCCGGCCATTCGTCCAACACCTATCGCGGCCAGGTCTCGGCCCACCGCAAGGCTGTGAACGCGCGCAATTTCACCCAGTGCGACTCGCTCCTGATCGGCAACCAGTGCGGCGCCCACACGGTGCCCTATATCGAGGCCAAGAACTCGACCGCCCAGTTCGAGCACGAGGCGACCACCTCGAAGATTTCCGAGGACCAGTTGTTCTACTGCCTGGCCCGCGGCATCCCCGAGGAAGAAGCCATCGCCCTGATCGTCAACGGCTTCGTCCGCGAAGTGATCCAGGAACTGCCGATGGAATTCGCCGTTGAAGCCCAGAAACTGATCGGGATTTCGCTTGAGGGCAGCGTGGGGTGATGGAGGTTCCCATACTCTCCACGCGTGAGACGAGGATGACGGCGGACGGGCGAAAGGAACAGGTGATGGTGGACAAGGAAATAAGAGCCGAGATCGACAAGCTGAAGCAGCGCTACCGGGATCTGGGCGGTTCGATTGACGATCTACTGGAAGCCATTTCCCGCGGGTCGACCGGAACCAGCGAGAAGATGCTGGGCGCCGAGTTGCACAAGGCCCGGCTTGAACTGGCCTCCATCGCCCGGCGCCTGCAGGGCCTGCAGAACGACGACGATTGAACCGGCGGCCGGTCAAGGGAGCCCGAGCATGAACATCGATGCAACAGCGATTGCCTGGTATGCGGTCATTTGCGGCGTCCTGTCGGCGTCGGCGCCAAGTTTCGGCGGCAGGCTGGTGCGGTTGGCGACCGGCGGCATTGTCGGGATCCTGGCTGCCACCCTTCTGCCGCTGCTGAGAAGCCTGACCGGGCTGTAAATCGAGTTCCGCCGCCCGGACAGGGGCTGGCGGACATGAAAATTTGAATTGGAAACAACAACATGCTGGAAATCAAGAACCTACACGCCCGCATCGCCGAGGACGGCACCGAAATCATCCGCGGGCTCAATCTGACGGTCAAGGCCGGCGAAGTGGCGGCCATCATGGGGCCGAACGGGTCGGGCAAATCGACGCTCTCCTACATTCTCGCCGGCCGCAAGGACTATGAAGTCACCGAAGGCGACATTCTGTACAATGGCGAGAGCATTCTCGAGCTTGACCCGTCCGAGCGCGCCGCCAAGGGCATCTTCCTGGCGTTCCAGTATCCGGTGGAAATCCCCGGTGTGGCCACCATGCAGTTCCTCAAGGTGGCGATGAACGAGCAGCGCAAGGCGCGCGGCGAGGAAGAGCTGAAAACGCCGGACTTCATCAAGCGGGTCAAGGAAGCCGCCGCCAGCCTGCAGATCAATCCGGACATGCTCAAGCGCCCGCTCAATGTCGGGTTCTCCGGCGGCGAGAAGAAGCGCGCCGAGATCCTGCAGATGAAGCTCCTGGCGCCAAAACTGTGCGTGCTTGACGAGACCGATTCCGGCCTCGACATTGACGCGCTGAAGATCGTGTCCGATGGCGTCAATGCGCTGCGCGCGCCGGACCGCGCCATCATCGTCATCACCCATTACCAGCGCCTGCTCGAGCACATCGTGCCCGACAGCGTGCATGTGCTCTATCAGGGCCAGGTGATCAAATCCGGCGGCAAGGATCTGGCGCTCGATCTGGAAGCCAATGGCTACGCCCAGATTATCGAAGCCGCCGCTTGAGGCGAAGCTGAAAAGACGACGGGCCGAAAGGCCAGGAGAGACAGGCATGGACATGCAGACAAAGCCGCCACGCACCGCAGCAGAACAGGCGATACAGGACAGTTTCGCCGAGATGATCGGTCAATTGCCGGGCGACGCAGCGGTGATGGTCGCGCGCGACAAGTTGCTGAGCGCAATCGACGATGCAGGGCTTCCAACCCGGCGGATTGAAAGCTGGCACTACACCGATCTGCGCAGCCTGCTGCGCGGTGTGCCCAGCAAACCGAGCGGCCGGGCCGGGCGGGTCGATCCGCTGGTCTGGGGCAGTGTGGTGTTGCCGGTGGTGCAGGGCCGGAGCACGGATTTGACCGCGCCCGAGGGCATGAGGCTGACCCCGTTTTCGAAAGTTCTGCAGTCCGGCGAAGCGGCCCGCCTGCTGACCGAGCGCGGCAGCGACGATCTGATCGGTCAGCTCAATGGCGCCTTTGTCGGCGACGGCTACTCATTCACTGTCGCGGCCGATGCTTCGATGGACAAGATCATCGAGATCCAGTCGGTGCAATCGGGCGGCCAAGTGCACAGCCGGTTCCAGGCGGCATTCGAGGCCGGGGCCAAGGCGACGGTGATCGAGCGGTATCTCGGCGACGCGGCCGAAACCGGGCTGTCGACCTCGATCTCCACGCTTGAACTCGCCGATGGCGCCGAGGTGACGTGGATCATTCTGCAGGGCCGGGGCGGAAACGACCAGCATCTGGCGCAGCTCTCAGCCCGGCTGGGCGAGAATTCCACCCTGAAGGTCTATGTCATCAATGCCGGCGGCAAGCTGACGCGGCAGGAGCTGCATGTCGACGTGGCGGGCGAAGGCTCGCATTTCGATCTCAGATGCGTCAACCTGTTGGCGGGCGACAGCCACACCGATGTGACGCTGACGCTCGGTCACTCCGTGCCCAACACCACTTCGCGCGAGATTGTCCGCAATGTTGTGCTGGGCCGGGCGCGCGGCGTCTTTCAGGGCCAGATCAAGGTTGCCCAGCTGGCCCAGAAAACCGATGCCCAGATGTCCTGCAACACGCTGCTTCTGTCCGATGACGGCGAATTCTCGGCAAAGCCGGAGCTTGAAATCTTCGCCGATGACGTGATCTGCGGCCATGGCGCCACCGTGATCGACATCGACCACAGCCATTTGTTTTACCTGATGGCGCGCGGGATCACCGAGAAATCGGCGCGCGGCTTGCTGGTCAACGGCTTTGTCGATGAGCTGATTGACGAGATTGACAACGAGGTCCTGGTCGAGGCGCTGGAAACCCTTGTCGAACAATGGCTTGCTGATCATGGCTGATGTGGTGAATCAGGCCTATGATGTCGAGGCCGTGCGCCGGGATTTCCCGATCCTGTCGCGCATGGTGCATGGCAAACCGCTGGTCTATCTCGACAATGGAGCGTCTGCGCAAAAGCCGCAGGCAATGATCGACGCGGTCAGCCATGCCTATTCGAGCGAATACGCCAATGTCCATCGCGGCCTGCATTTCCTCTCCAATGCCGCCACCGACGCCTATGAGAACGCCCGCGAGATCGTCAAGCGGTTCCTCAATGCGCCATCGGTCGACAATGTGGTGTTCACCAAATCGACCACCGAGGCGATCAATGCGGTCGCCTATGGCTATGGCATGCCGCACATCAAGGATGGCGACGAGATCGTCATCACCATCATGGAGCACCATTCCAACATCGTGCCGTGGCATTTCCTGCGCGAGCGCCAGGGCGCCAAGATCGTCTGGGTCGGCGTCGATGACGAGGGCAATTTCGACCTGGATGATTTCCGCGCCGCCCTCACCGACCGGACAAAACTGGTGGCCATCACCCATATGTCGAACGTTCTCGGCACCGTGGTGGATGTGAAGGAAGTCTGCCGCATCGCCCATGAGCGCGGCGTCAAGGTGCTGGTCGATGGCAGCCAGGCGGCGGTGCACATGCCGGTGGATGTGCAGGACATCGATTGCGACTGGTACGCCATGACCGGCCACAAGCTCTACGGCCCGTCCGGCATCGGCGTGCTCTATGGCAAGACCGACGCGCTCAAGTCGATGCAGCCCTTCATGGGCGGCGGCGAAATGATCGTCGATGTCAGCGAGGACAGCGTCACCTACAGCGATCCGCCGCACCGGTTCGAGGCGGGAACGCCGCCGATCGTGCAGGCGATCGGGCTCGGCGCTTCGCTGGAGTACATGGAGAAGCTCGGCCGCGACCGCATCGCCGCGCATGAGGCGGATCTCGCGACTTACGCCGCGGAAAGACTCTCGGCGGTCAATGCGCTTCGCCTGATCGGCACGGCGCGCGGCAAGGGGGCGATCTTCGCCTTCGAGCTCGAGGGCATTCACGCCCATGATGTCTCGATGCTGATCGACCGCTCCGGCGTGGCGGTGAGGGCGGGCACCCATTGCGCCCAGCCGCTGCTGAAGCGGTTTGGCGCGACCTCGACTTGCCGTGCCTCGATGGGGCTTTACAATACCCGAGCGGAAATCGATGTGCTGGTGGAAGCGCTCGACAAGGCGCGGGCGTTTTTCGGATAGGATCTCTCTGTTTCATCCAGAAACAGCCGGATTCTCGTTTTATGTTTTCGTTTGCCGGGGAGGCCGGATTTTCCTTTTCCCGGGCAAACCTTGAAGGAGCAAAGCCAATGAGCGACGCACCCGAAACTGACACTGCCGAGCCCAACAACGCGGTTGTCACCTCCGCGATCCCGCGCGACGAACTGGCGCGGCTGAGCGACGACATCATCTCGGCGCTGAAAACCGTCTATGATCCCGAAATCCCGTCCGACATCTATGAACTCGGGCTGATCTACAAGATCGACATCGAGGACGACCGCATGGTCAAGATCGCCATGACGCTGACCGCGCCCGGCTGCCCGGTGGCGGGCGAAATGCCGGGCTGGGTGGAGAACGCCGTCGGCGCCGTCGAAGGCATCTCCGGCGTCGAAGTGTCGATGACGTTCGACCCGCCCTGGTCGCCCGACCGGATGAGCGAGGAAGCGCAAGTGGCGGTCGGCTGGTATTGAACGAACCGGCTGGATGGATGGGTGCGTCTTGTTAACCTGACCGATCCACACTACATTCATGCAACAAAGCAGCGGGCCTTGAACCCGTTTCTGAAGGAGATCATGATGGGTTTTGCCGTAATGACATTGACTGCCGCCGCCGCCGAGCGCGTCAAGACGGTGCTGCAAAGCTCGGACGACGCCACCGGCATTCGCGTCAGCATCAAGAAGGGCGGCTGTGCCGGGATGGAATATGCCATCGACCTGGCCCGCGAGGTCAATCCGAAGGATGACCGGATCGAACGCGACGGCGCTGTTGTTTTCGTAGCGCCCGAGGCCGTGCTTTATCTGCTCGGCACCGAGATGGACTACGAAATCACCAAGCTGCGCTCGGGCTTTGTGTTCAACAACCCGAACCAGACCTCGGCCTGCGGCTGCGGCGAATCCGTCGAACTGAAGCCCGCCGATCTGGCCCGCCTGGCCGAAGCCGGCAATGCGGTGGTGCGGGCGGAGTGAGCCCTACGCCGCTTCCGCGAGGTTGAGTCAGGCCGTTCACAGGTCGAGTCCCGAAATGCCCGCAAGTCGCTGACTTCGCGGGCATTTTCTTGGTTGCTGATCCGCCTTTGACGCGAAGGCTTGTTGTTTTTGGTGGAGCACCATTATTTCCGTCATGCCGGACTTGATCCGGCATCCAGCAGGCGAGCGTCCGCGAGCCGGAAGACCCTACATGCTCGCCGCATGCCGGAGTCTCTCACCGCGCAGACGCGCGGTGGCTGGCAACTGTATTGCGGATTCTTTTTACACTGCCTGGAATGTCGTCTTGTCCCGGATCATGGCGTTGGCCGTAATGAGGATCTTTCGGGCAATGGCGATGATCATGACCTTGAAGGGCTTGCCTTTGTCGGCCATGGCTTGAGCGGTGCGTGCGAAGGGTTTTTTCAGCCGGTACGCGACCAATGCCGCCATATAGAGGGCGTCGCGGACACGCTTTCGCCCGCCGCGAATATGTCTTTGTCCTCGTTGCATGCCGCTGTCGACGTTGAAGGGAGCAAGGCCGGCAAGCGCTGCCATGGCCTTGGGTGATCCGCCGCCCAACTCGGGCATGTGGGCGAGAAGGGTAAAGGCGGTGACAGGGCCGACGCCTGGGATGGAACGAAGCCGCGCACTCTGCTCGCTCAGGCTTTTGTCTGCACGCACGAGATCAAGGCAGGCTTTCTCGACGATGGCAATCTCGACGTCGAGCCAAGTGATATGGCGCTCGATGCTGTCACGTTCGGTGGGCTCGGCGCCGTG
>LADQ01000129.1 GCA_000961635.1 Hoeflea sp. BRH_c9
TTGTGCTCATCGAACGAAGTTCGATGAAATGTTTTGTCCTGACGCTGTCGCAGCTTACGCTGCTTCGCTCCGGACGGGCCGTGCCATAAGGCGCGACGGCCACTTGGCCTTGCGGAGTTCGCGCTCCGTGTCCGTAACCAAAACAAAAGACGTGTTCAAAGACAAAGGGACTAGCCTCCCGCCAGCTTCTCAATCAACTTGCCCATGTCGCCATGGGCAATGTTGCGCTTTGCCGACCTGGTGGTCATGGCGGGGCGGCTGCACCCGTTCCCATTCCGAACACGGCCGTGAAACGCCCCAGCGCCGATGGTACTTCGTCTCAAGACGCGGGAGAGTAGGTCGCTGCCAGGTCTGCAAAGCGCAACTCATATCTTCTCATTTACAACCTCAGAACACCGGGCCGCTCTCAGCGGCCCTTTTTGCTTTCCGCCATGAGACAATCCCCTCATGGCCTGTCGCGGGGTGGAGCAGCCCGGTAGCTCGTCAGGCTCATAACCTGAAGGTCGCAGGTTCAAATCCTGCCCCCGCAACCAAATTCCAGATTACAAAGCTCATCAGTCGCTGGCGCGAAAGCGTCGCTTCCGCTGGCGAGGTAGCTCCTCGTCCTGCGGACCATAACCTGAAATCCTCCCGGTGTTTGCTGCGCAAACGCCTGAAAGATCAGCGGCTTGCAGGTTCAAATCCTGACGCAGCAACGATATAAACATGCAACCGATTCCGCCCCAGCTTCCTTCTCAACAAGAGCCGCGCGGAAACGTTCTGACCTGCTCCCCATAGAGTCCGCGTCTATAAGTTAGCCCTGTTCAGGTTTTGGCCTTCCTTTGACCGGTTAGCATATTCGCGTGGCGTCAGACCAGCGAGGCTTGAATGGGGGCGGTAGTGGTTGAAGTCGGTGCGCCATGCGGACACCAGATTGCGGGCATGGCGTAGGTTATCGAACAGGTGCTCGTTCAAGAGTTCGTCGCGCATCCGGCCATTGAAGGATTCAACGAACCCGTTCTGCATTGGCTTTCCCGGCGCGATGTAGTGCCACTCGACTTTGCGATCCTCCTGCCATTTCAGGATCGCGTTCGACGTCAGCTCGGTGCCGTTATCGCTGACCACCATACAGGGATAGCCCCGCATCTCGGCAATTTGGTCCAGTTTGCGTGCAACCCGGATGCCCGAAAGCGATGTGCGACGATCCGGTCTCGGCCGCGAGCCAGGGTATGAATGTCGGCCGCATGCGGTTCGGCGTGTTCGTGGTCGCGGCCATGGGCACTGGCCTCGCAAGCGCCGTCTACAACATGGCGCAGCTTCGCATCTCGCCCGACAGCGGCTTTGATCCCTACTGGTCGTCGATTTGCATCTTCATCGTCATGGTAGGGGGCATCGGCCGGATCGAAGGCCCGATTATCTACTTCTTCGCTACACGGCTCTTCGGTCAGTGCGGCGCCTACTATCTCGTTGTGCTTGGAACGCTTACTCTCCTCGTGGCGCTGTATTTCTCCGGCGGCTTGTGGAGCATCGTCAGCAAGTGGCGAGACTGGCCCTGGTTTCCGGTGGGACATGTTCTGGCACGTCGACGACCGGATTGAGCAACTACGTTTGTTACGACACCTTCGTCGTGGACTACCGCGGGACCACGTCTCCGGACCCGGCGCACGGGAGATGGTCTCCTGACGTGAGTTTACTGATCCGAGTTGCGTCACTCATTGTTCCCTATGACGCTCCTACGTGGCCAAGGAAGGCATCGCTTTGAAAGGGTCTAATGCTCCCGAGTTCGTCTCGACCGTCGCCCTCGGCAGCTAGGGATAGATGCAGAGGTCGGGCAGATCCCGACCTTGGAGCGGCGGGGCCTGATCCAACGCATTGATCTTCCGCTCGATCAGCGGCTGGTAATGCACAGGTTCGAAGACGACGTGGTTCCGCTCCCGACTTCGGTTCGTCCGTCACGATGGAAGTGATGGTCCTGCCGATCGGCGCGGGGCAGGCCGCTTCAGAGCGCCAAGGTGATATTCTTGATCTGGGTGAACGAGAATAGCTCCTCGATTGATGATTCCTGCCCGATGTCTGATTGCTTGTAGCCACAGAAGGGCGATCCGGGCGGAAAGGCAGGGGCTGTTGATTGTCACCAGGCCTGCTTCTATTGCCGCCGCGGCTCGGTACGCCGAGTGCAACGAATTGGTATAGACCGCCGCCGTCAGCCCGAAATCCACCCCGTCGACCGCTTCCACCACTCCAGCCACCACCTTGTCGTGAATGTCGGTATGCAGGAATAGGCGCGATCTCGAAGCGCAGGACTGCCCGCACCATGCGGGCTTACCGGCCGCTTTGGCGAGGCGAAGGACAAGCTTGCCAAGATTGACCGGATCGATGCAGAGATGCGGGCCCGTTACGGCCTTCTGCAGAACCCGCGTCTTCTGCGCCAGAACACGGCAGACCGCCGTTGATTGCCTGCTCGTGTTTAGATCACGGTGACCGAGAGGCTGCCGAGACCTTCGATCGAGGCTTCCATCTTGTCGCCACGGTTGACCGGGCCGACACCAGATGGCGTGCCCGACATGATAATGTCGCCGGGAGCCAGCTCGAAATATTCCGAAAGGTAGGAAATCATTTCAGGCACTTTCCAGATCATCTGGTTCATGTCGCCTTCCTGCGTGAGCTTGCCATTGACCTTGAGCTCGATCCGCCCGTGATCAGGATGACCCACCGCAGAAACCGGCTTGAGCGGGCCGACCGGTGCGGAGCGTTCGAATGCCTTGCCGATTTCCCACGGGCGACCGGCCTTCTTGGCTTCGCCCTGTAAATCGCGACGCGTCATATCAAGCGAGACAGCATAGCCGAACACGTGGTCCAGCGCCGCTTCAACCGGGATGTTCGTGCCGCCCGTCTTCAGGGCCACAACGAGTTCAACCTCATGATGCACGTCAGACGAATGCGGCGGATAGGGAAACTCGCCTGACCGGTCGAGATTGTCCGGGTTCTTTTGGAAAAAGAAGGGCGACTCGCGGTTCGGATCATGTCCCATCTCGATTGCATGAGCGGCGTAGTTCCGCCCAATACAATAGACCCGGCGAACGGGAAATTCGCCGCCTCCGTCGACCGGTATTGAAACAACGGGTGGGGTTGGGATCACATAATTTGACATTGGGCGCCTTTCTGCTTGCTCTCTTAGGGGTTGTCATAAGTGGTTTCCGTGTTAAGATCAATCACGACCAATATGAAAAATTCGAATTATTTGCGTGAATATCGAATGAAATGCCGGTATGAAGTGATTTATTCGGCAAATTGGTCAACCAATTGGAGTGAGTTGTGCTTGCGCATCCTGACGCTATGAACGACGAGGATCCGGTATCGCGCCTTCGCGGCTTCATTGCGCATGGCGACTACAGGCCTGGATCCAGGTTGCCGCCGGAGCGCGAACTGACCGATGAACTGGGTGTCACTCGCAGCACCTTGCGCAAGGCGCTTGATGCGCTGGAGAGGGAAGGCGCGATCTGGCGTCATGTCGGCAAGGGGACGTTTGTCTCCGCCACAGAAGCGGGTCTGACGCAGCCGCGTGGTTCGCTGGCCGAACTCGGACGTCAACTCACGCCGGTCAAGATGATGCGCGCACGCCTGACGATTGAACCGGCGATCTGCCGCGAGGCCGCCATCAACGCGTCAAACGCGGCCCTGACACAGATGAAACTCGCCATGGAACGCGCCCATGCGGTCAGCAATTGGCAGGACTATGAAACGCAGGACGACAACTTTCACCGGGCCATAGCCGAAGCAACGGACAACCCGTTGCTGATTGCGCAGTTCGACCAGCTCAATCAGGTTCGCCGCGCCGTGGCATTGGGCAATGTCGTGCGCCGTTCTGCCCGGCCTGGTCCTGACCATCCCAGCTTTGGTGAACACGAAGTGATCGCGACCGCCATTTCACAGCGCGATCCGCATGGATCCTATGAGGCGATGCGCAATCATCTTCGTTCGGTCTCCGCACGTCTGTTCGGAGAAGGGTAGGGGGAAGCGGTCAGCCACACTGGATCCGGGAGCAGGATCGAGGGACCCTCGCGTCAACAAGTCCCTCGGATGGAAACGTAACAACAAGCACTCTGGGAGGAGAATCATGTTACAGATTTTAAAGAAAATTGTGGGTTTCGCCGCTGTCGTACCGGTCGTTTTCGGACTGACATTCTCGGCTGCACATGCCGCAACGCTGAAGATCGCACTTGCTGAAACACCGTCAGACGAAATGGCGGCGTTTTTCCTTGCGCTTGATCGCGCCAAGGCCAATGGCCTCGATTTTGAGTGGACAGCCTTCGCCGACGAAGAGCTTGCCATCCAGTCGGTTCTCGGCGGTCAGATGAACATTGGCTTCGGCACGCCCTATGCTGCCATGCAGCGTTCAAAAGCTCCGCTGCGGATCATATATCAGCTCTCCAAGCTGAAGTTCTTCCCGGTTACCACCAAGGACTTCACAACGCTCAAGGATCTCGACGGCAAGCCGATCATGCTGCATTCGCGCGGCGGTGGAACGGATTCCATTGCCAACGTCATTGAAGAACGCGAGGGCATCAAGCTCGGCGACCGGTCCTATGTTCCGGGCTCGGCCAACCGCGTTGTCGCCATGATGGCGGGCCAGGCAAATGCAACCATTCTGGATCTGTCCAACAAGAACAAGATGATGAAGGAAGCGGGCGATCGCTTCAACGTGCTTCCGATGTTCGACGTGGATGCCAGCGACGAGGCGCTGTTTGCCAATCTCGACTGGATCAAGGCAAACTCCGAACAGGTCGATATCCTCGTCAAGGCGCTGGTCAGCGTCTGGCAGGACATGGCAAAGGATCCGACAATCATCCGCCGCGAAACCAATCCGGATGGTCCGATCGGCCAATTGCCCAAGGAAATCCTCGACGAGCTTGACGGCTTCTACGCGGAGGCTGTCGAGGGCGGGCTCTATGACCCGAACGGCGGCGGCCGCAAGGCAGCCAAGGCCGACATGGAGTGGTACACCGCTGCAGGTCAGCTGGACGGTGACCCGGCAACCCTCAACATCGAAGACTTCTGGTACCTCGCGCCGCTTGACGCGGCGATGAAGTAAGACCGGATCAGCGCCCGCCAGTCCTTTGGATTGGCGGGCGCAGCTGTTTTCCCAAACTCCTGGCTAATCTTGATGCAACATCGTCCGCTCATTCTCAAGCTGCTGTCGGCATTCCTCGTTTTCGGGGCGTGGGAAATTGCCGGACGCGTGCCTGTGAGCTATGCGTTTCCGACCTTTTTCGAATCCATGGAAGCGCTTCTCAGACTCACGCTTGATGGCACCATGTTCAAGGCCTATGCCGAGACCCTCAAGCCGCTGGTCACCGGCGTTGCCATCTCGGCAGTGCTTGGCATCGGCCTTGGTCTCTGGATCGGATTGAGCGCGCGCTTTGACTGGCTGTTTTCGCCGATCTTCATCGTCATGCAAGCAGCTCCCCTTGCGGCGCTCATTCCACTTCTGGTCATGGCCTATGGCATCGGGCTGACATCAAAGGTCTTTGTGGTCTGCATCATGGCGATGCCGGTGATTGTGCTCAACACCAGCAGCGCCGTGCGCAACACACCCGTTTCGCTCAAGGAGATGGGCCGCTCATTTCTTGCCAATGACCGCGACATCCTGCTCAAGATCGTCATTCCGGCCGCCTCGCCGGTGATCTTTTCGGGCTTGCGACTGGGCATATCCGCTGGTTTCATTGGCGCAATTCTGGCGGAATTGAAGATCACGCCGACAGGTGTCGGCGACATCATCAGTTACAGCCGCTCGATCGCTGATTATCCCAGCATGTATGCGGCCATCTTCTCGATCATCCTTCTGGCGGTTCTTTTCCTGAACCTTTTGGAAAGATTCGAAAACCATCTGTTTGAAGGGAACAATCGTGGTTATGTCTCAGATTAAGGCTCCGCTTGGCGCTGTTCCGGTATCTTCCCGGGAGAGCGCCGTATCGGTTCGCAATGTTTCCAAGAATTACGGCTCTGTGGAAGCGCTCAAGAACCTTTCGCTTGAGTTTCCGCGCGGCGAATTGACATCCCTGCTCGGGCCATCCGGTTGCGGAAAGACGACGCTCCTCAAGATCATTGCCGGGCTGCTGTCGGCTGATACGGGCGATATCGAAGTCAACGGCAAAAGGGTGACAGGCCCGGGATCGGACCGTGCCTTCGTCTTTCAGGATTTTGCGCTGCTTCCCTGGGCGAGCGTCATTCGCAATGTTGCCTTCGGGCTCGAACTGCGCGGTGTCGCCAAATCCGAGCGCGAGGCAATCGCCGAGAGATATATCGGCAATGTCGGGCTCTCGGGATTTGAGAAGGCCTATCCGCATGAACTTTCGGGCGGAATGCGCCAGCGTGTCGGGCTTGCCCGCGCCCTGGCGGTCGATTCCCAGGTGTTGCTGCTGGACGAGCCTTTCTCCGCGGTCGACGAGCAGAACCGCCGCAAATTCCAGGAGGATCTTCTGGAACTGGTCCGGCACGAGAACAAGACATTCATCTTCGTCACCCATTCGATCGAAGAAGCCGTCTATGTCTCGGACCAGATCGCCATCCTTCTGCCGCGTCCGAGCCGGGTTTCGGAGATCATCCGTCCGACAAGCTTCCGCAACAAGGATGTCGAAAACATCCGCCGCGATCCCGAATATCTCGACATTGTCGACGAGATCTGGGCCTCGCTTCGAACCTATACCGAATAGGGATGACATGACCGCATTTGGATACAAGCTGCCCGCCATGTCATCGCTGTTGATCTGGGGCTTGCTGTGGGAAGTCATCGGCCAGATGAAGCTGACGTTTTTCGTCCCGCCGCTGTCAACGGTAATTGCAACACTGTTCTCGGTGATCGGAACACCGGCCTTCGTCAAGGCGATGACGGAGACAGCCTACGCCTTTGGCGGCGGCGTCTTCTTTGCCATCTCAATCGGCATACCGGTGGGTATCATGATGGGGAAAAGCCGGTTGCTCGATGAACTGCTGCTGCCATGGGTCAACATCTTCCTCAGCGCACCCCTGACCGCATTGGTCCCGGTGCTGATGGTGCTTTTC
>LADQ01000013.1 GCA_000961635.1 Hoeflea sp. BRH_c9
TCCACCAGCAGCTGGTTGAGCGTCTGCTCCTTCTCGTCATGCCCGCCGGACAATGGTCCGGCGCCGCGGGCGCGGCCGAGGGCGTCCAGTTCGTCGATAAAGATGATCGCTGGCGCCTGGGCCCGCGCCTGTTCGAAGAGATCGCGCACCCGCGCGGCACCGACGCCGACGAACATCTCGACGAACTCGGAACCGGAAATGGAGAAGAACGGCACCTTCGCCTCGCCAGCGACGGCGCGTGCCAGCAGCGTCTTGCCGGTGCCGGGCGGGCCGACCAGCAGCACGCCCTTGGGCATGCGCCCGCCGAGCCGGCCATAGTCCTTGGGATTGCGCAGAAACTCGATGATCTCGCGCAATTCCTCCTTGGCCTCGTCGACGCCGGCGACATCGTCAAAACTGACCTTGATATCGGTCTCGACATAGACCTTGGCCTTGCTCTTGCCGATATTCATCAAGCCGCCGCCGGCATTGCCGCCCATGCGCCGCATCAGGAACATCCAGACGCCGACGAACAACGCCACCGGAACGATCCATGACAGCAAATCGCGCAGGAAAGTGCTCTCGATCTGGCCGGTGACGACGACGCCCTGCTGCCTGAGCTGCTCGGCGATCTCGGGCTCGACGCGGGTGGTGGCGAAGCGGGTCTGGCCGCCTTCCAGCGCCTGTTTCAGCGTTCCCTGGATGAAGCGGTCCGACACCTGCACCTCGGCGATGCGCCCCTCGCTCAGATAGGTCTCAAAGGCGCTGTAGGGAATTTGCGCGATCTGCTGGGTCATGGTGAACAGATACTGGAAGATCATCATGATGACGAAGGCCGCCACCCAGTACCAGATGTTGAACTGCATGTTGTCTTTCATGGTCCCAATCTCTTCGCACAAAGGTGCCTATGGCAAGACAGATCATCGAATTGGACGGCGCGCAACCGCGCCATCTCCGGCCCTGCGGCCCGGACGTCGACCCATCGACCGCATCCCGACCTTTGCCTGCAGCATGAACTCCCGCACCTGCCTATTTGCCGCGGGATGCGGCCTTTGCTCTGTTAGATTCCGAACATTGGCAGCTGACGTTGTTAATTTAGCAGGTTTTTGCGCGTCAGGTGTGTGCTGCGCTGTCGCCGCCGATGCCTGTGCTGATTGTTCCCGATGGGGCCATGATTTCGGTCCTCTCAGATGCAGGCATGCCGGTCGCCCGGTGAAATGAAGGTCGATGCTACTGCTTTAAATCGGGCTGTGGGGCCTCGGCAAATTCCCGCGCCTGATCATCTTCGACCAGGCGATAAAGTCTTGCGTTCTTCGAGGCGGCACGAACATCGCCGGTACGCAAGGCTCGGCGAACGGCGTCCAGTTTGCGGATCGAACCAAGATCGACAGTCGGTGTCCATTCATGATCGCCTTCGATCAGGATGACTTCGACCTCAGCGACCACATTACCTTCGCGCAGCAACTGCATCGATGTCCTGCTCATGGCTTTTTCCTCAGTGTAAAACTGTCATCCCATCTATCCGGATCGGGCCGGTAAGCGGTTACCAGCACCGCTGGCTCACTATATCCCCGGGGAATTCCCCAGACCAGATGAACCGGGCGAACAGACTCATCTCTTTGCAGCAACAGGATTGCCGGACCCTTATGATAATCCGGATAGTCCTCGACAACAACGGCGTCGCTTACCGCAAGGATCAACGGCTCAATCAGAATGCCGTCTTTGAGCAATTCCTGCACGGCGTGAAGCGAGACCTCGACCTTCTCTTGCTCGATCAGCGAGACAACAAGCCGGAAAGTCTCGCTCATTGCACCTCACTCCGCCGCTTCCACCCGTTTCCCGGGCCGCCGTTCCAGCAGGTCCTTCAAGAACTGGCCGGTGTAGCTGCGTTCCACCTTGACGATGTCCTCGGGGGTGCCTTCGGCGACGATCTCGCCGCCGCCGTCGCCGCCTTCGGGGCCGAGATCGATGACCCAGTCGGCGGTCTTGATGACTTCGAGATTGTGCTCGATCACCACCACCGAATTGCCCTGGTCGACCAGTTCGTGCAGCACTTCCAAAAGCTTGGCGACATCATGGAAATGCAGCCCGGTGGTCGGCTCGTCGAGAATGTAGAGCGTGCGGCCGGTCGAGCGCTTGGACAGCTCCTTGGCGAGCTTGACCCGCTGCGCCTCGCCGCCCGACAGCGTGTTGGCCTGCTGGCCGACCTTGATGTAGCCGAGCCCCACGCCCTCCAGCGCCTTGAGCTTGTCGCGCACGGCGGGGACGGCTGCGAAGAACTCGACGCCTTCCTCCACCGTCATGTCGAGCACGTCGGCGATCGATTTGTGCTTGAAGGTGACGTCGAGCGTCTCGCGGTTGTAGCGCTTGCCGTGGCAGACGTCGCAGGTGACATAGACGTCGGGCAGAAAGTGCATCTCGATCTTGATGACGCCGTCGCCTTGGCAGGCCTCGCAGCGGCCGCCCTTGACGTTGAACGAGAAGCGGCCGGGCTGATAGCCGCGCGCCTTGGCTTCGGGCAGGCCGGCGAACCAGTCGCGGATCGGGGTGAAGGCGCCGGTATAGGTCGCCGGGTTGGAGCGCGGCGTGCGGCCGATCGGCGACTGGTCGATGTCGATCACCTTGTCGATATGCTCGAACCCTTCGATCCGGTCGTGGTCGGCCGGGTGTTCCCGCGAGCCCATGATGCGCCGCGACGCCGCCTTGTAGAGCGTCTCGATCAGGAAGGTCGACTTGCCGCCGCCCGACACGCCGGTGACCGCGGTGAACAGGCCGAGCGGGATCGAGGCGGAGACATTCTTGAGATTGTTGCCGCGCGCGCCAATCACCGTCAACTGCTTGTTTTTCTTGGCTTTGCGCCGCTCGGTTGGCACCATCACCTCGAGTTCGCCCGACAGGTACTTGCCGGTGATCGAGCGCGGATTGGCCATGATGTCGGCGGGCGAGCCCTGGGCGATGATCTCGCCGCCGTGAATGCCGGCGTAAGGACCGATGTCGACGACGTAGTCGGCGGTGAGAATGGCGTCCTCGTCATGCTCGACCACGATCACCGTGTTGCCGATGTCACGCAGGTGTTTCAGCGTGTCCAGGAGCCGCGCATTGTCGCGCTGGTGCAGGCCGATCGACGGTTCATCGAGCACATAGAGCACGCCGGTCAGCCCCGAGCCGATCTGCGAGGCGAGCCGGATCCGCTGGCTTTCGCCGCCCGACAGCGAGCCGGAATTGCGCGACAGCGTCAGGTAGTCGAGCCCGACATCGTTCAAAAATTTCAGCCGGTCGCGGATTTCCTTCAGGATGCGGACGGCGATCTGGTTCTGCTGGTCGTTGAGCCGGGCGGGCAGGTCCTCGAACCATTGGCCGGCGACACGGATCGACAGTTCGGTGACTTCGCCGATATGGCGGCTGGCGATCTTGACGGCGCGCGCCTCGGGCTTCAGCCGGTAGCCGTCGCAGGCCGGGCAGGGGGCGGCCGACATGTAGCGCTCGATTTCCTCGCGCGCCCAGGCGCTGTCGGTTTCCTTCCAACGCCGCTCCAGATTGGGAATGATGCCTTCGAATGTCTTGGCGGTGGTGTAGGAGCGCAAGCCGTCATCATATTTGAAGGCGACCTTCTCCTGGGTGCCGCGCAGGATGGCGTCCTGGCCCTTGGCCGGCAGATCGGCCCAGCGGTCGGAGAGCTTGAAGCCGAAATGCTGGCCCAGCGCTTCCAGCGTCTGGGTGTAATAGGGCGAGCTCGACTTGGCCCAGGGCGCCACCGCGCCGCCGCGCAGGGTCAGATGCGGCTCGGGGATGACCAGCGCGTCATCGATCTTTTTTTGCGTCCCCAGCCCGTCGCAGGTCGGGCAGGCGCCGTGCGGATTGTTGAACGAAAACAGCCGCGGCTCGATCTCGGAAATGGTGAAGCCCGACACCGGGCAGGCGAATTTCTCCGAAAACAGCATCCGCTCATGGGTGTCGTTCTTGGATTTGTTGGCCGAGCCTTCCGCAGTCTCGTTGTCAGGCAGCGGCTTGTCGGCGAACTCGGCGAAGGCGAGACCGTCGGCCAGCCGCAGACAGGTCTCCAGGCTGTCGGCGAGCCGGGCGGAAATGTCGGGGCGGACGACGATGCGGTCGACCACGATGTCGATGTCGTGCTTGTATTTCTTGTCGAGCACCGGCGCCTCGGCGATCTCGTAATACTGGCCGTCGACCTTGACCCGCTGAAACCCCTTCTTCATGAACTCGGCCAGTTCCTTGCGGTATTCGCCCTTGCGGCCGCGCACCACCGGCGCGAGGATGTAGAGCCGCGTGCCTTCCTCCAGCGCCAGCACCCGGTCGACCATCTGGCTCACGGTCTGGCTCTCGATCGGCAGGCCGGTGGCGGGCGAATAGGGCACGCCGACGCGGGCGAACAACAGCCGCATGTAGTCGTAGATCTCGGTCACGGTGCCGACGGTGGAGCGCGGGTTGCGGCTGGTGGTCTTCTGCTCGATCGAGATCGCGGGCGAGAGTCCGTCGATCTGGTCGACATCGGGCTTCTGCATCATCTCGAGGAACTGGCGGGCATAGGCCGACAGGCTCTCGACATAGCGGCGCTGGCCCTCGGCGTAGATGGTGTCGAAGGCAAGCGAGGATTTGCCCGATCCCGACAGCCCGGTCATCACAATCAGGCTGTTGCGGGGCAGATCGAGATCAATGTTCTTGAGATTGTGCTCGCGGGCTCCGCGAATGGTGATCGATTTCAGTTCCGTCATAACGCCGCCGATTTGCCATGGAGTTTCCCCGACGTTCTGCCGAACGCGCCAGGATCGCTCACCTATCCAAAAGCCTCGCAGGTCCGATTTTCCGGTTAGGGCATCCGACCGCATTGTGAAAAATACTTTGCCCCACACCAACACCAGAGTTTAACGATGGTTCCGGGGGCAAGCCAGACCCATACATAAGCACCGCAATCATAAAGTCGAGATGCCGCAAGCGCCGGCAACCCCGCGCAAGCGACTCTCTTGACAAATGATGACACGAAAACTAGAACATATAAAGAACAAAAAAGGCCTGTGGATTGTCCGCGCCGCGCTGACGGGGAGCGGGCGATCCTGTAAGGTGGAGCGAATGAAGCGGAGCGGCGGAGAGCCGCTTGAAGTGTTGGAAGGTGAATCATCATGGCGGGCAGCGTCAACAAGGTCATTCTCATTGGCAATCTGGGCGCCGACCCGGACATCAAGCGGACCCAGGACGGCCGGCCGATCGCCAATCTGTCGGTTGCCACCTCGGAAAGCTGGCGCGACAAGAACACCGGCGAGCGGCGTGAAAAGACCGAGTGGCACCGCGTGGTGATCTTCAACGAAGGCCTGTGCAAGATTGCCGAGAATTACCTGAAGAAGGGCTCGAAGGTCTATATCGAAGGCCAGTTGCAGACGCGCAAGTGGACCGACCAGTCGGGCCAGGACAAATATTCCACCGAAGTGGTGCTGCAGGGCTTCAACGGCAATCTGACCATGCTGGATGGCCGTAGCGAAGGCGGCGGCGGCGGCGGCTCGTCAGGCGG
>LADQ01000014.1 GCA_000961635.1 Hoeflea sp. BRH_c9
GGTCGGACCTGGAAAATTTCACCATCACCTTGCCGGATGGCAATGAAATACCATTGGCCACGGTTGCGGATTGGAAGGAATCCCGCGGCTGGGGTAGCATTACGCAGGTGGATGGCATGCGCACAGTCACCGTTCAGGCCGATGTCGATGGCCGCTTCGGCAATGCTGACGCAATCACAGCGCGTCTGGCTAAGGATTTTCTGCCGGATCTGGTTGCGGCAACGCCGGGTCTAAGCTTCGAAATTCTCGGTCAGGCCGCCAATTCGGCGGAAACAGTCAGCTCGATCATGGTCGGTTTTCTGATCGGTCTTGTCGGGATCTATCTTGTCTTGTCGTTTCAGTTCCGCAGCTATGTCGAACCGGTGATTGTCATGTTGACCATCCCGCTGGCGTTTCTCGGGGTGATCTGGGGCCATGCGGCCATGGGATACAATATTTCGATGCCTTCATTGGTGGGGGCCGCCTCGCTGGCCGGGATCGTCGTGAACAACGCTATCCTGCTGATTGAAGTGATCAAGGACAAAGCCGGCCCCGAGGTAACCGTAGCTGAGGCTGCGGGGTTAGCCGTGCGGGCGCGGTTCAGGCCGATCTTCGTGTCGGTCACCACTACGATCCTCGGCATGGCTCCCTTGCTGCTCGAAACCTCGACGCAGGCACAGACGCTCAAGCCGCTGGTGATCTCGGTGGTGTTCGGGCTTCTGACCTCGACGACGCTGGTGCTGTTGGTACTTCCGGCGCTTTACGCAATTCTCGCCGAGCTGGGGTTGGCTCGCGCGGGGAGGGGCCCGTCGCGAATATGAACCCTCGCACCCGACCGGCTGGCAAGCGAAGAAGATTTCCCATTTTTTTAAATAGCATGGTGCTTGGACAAATATTCAACCTCATAGCCATGAATAGAAAATTCGTCGGCGGGAGCAATAGGACGATTTCTTCATATCGATCCGCGCCCCTCACTTTCTTTTTGACCATAGTAATGATTGTCATGAGTGGGTGCGCGACTCTGCCCCGTACAACGTTCACAGGAACGGATCAGAATGTTGCCGAGATCCAAGGTTTTTCTGACATCAGATTCTGGGGCGATGGCCCTCCGAATGCGTCTGGCTCCCTTGGATCAATGCCCAACCTGCCAATTGGACCGGGCCGGATCAGCTATCTGGTACTTTCGGGAGGCGGTTCCGGTGGGGCTTTTGGGGCAGGGGTTCTGACCGGATGGACAACGGCAGGAACGAGGCCTGCATTCGATATGGTGAGCGGTGTGAGCACTGGGGCGCTCATTGCGCCATTCGCATTTCTTGGATCGTCTTACGACCCCGCTCTTGCCGAGCTGTATACAAGCGGAATTGCCGAGACGCTTTTCCGACCGCGACCGGTCTTTGCGCTTATGGGGACCGCCCTCTCGGATCCGATACCATTGCGGCGTCTGGTTGAACGCTACGCCAGCAACGAAATGCTCCGGCAAATCGCGGCCGAGCATTCCAAGGGGCGTCGGTTTTTTGTCGCCACAACCAATCTGGATGCACAAAGAACTGTCATCTGGGATATGGGCGCAATCGCCGCAAGCGGTCACGCGCAGGCACTGGCCCTGTTTCGCAAAGTACTCATCGCCTCGGCAAGTATCCCCGCTGTGTTCCCGCCGGTAATGATTGACGTGACAGTGAATGGAAAACGGTTTCAGGAGATGCATTCCGATGGCGGCGCCACCACGCAATTGTTCACGGCGCCCGAATCCCTTCTGGCATCGACGGACATCAATCCACCGGTCAAGGCGAAAAGCGTTGATCTCTACATCATTCTCAACAGCATGCTGGATCCGGAGTTTGAGACCGTGAGACCGACGACGTTGGCGATCGCAGGCAGGGCCTATTCAACACTCGTAAAGACGCATGCACGGGCTACCGTCAACGCGACATATACATTGACGCAGCGGACGGGAATCAATTTTAATCTTACCTATCTCGATGAAGTTGTGCCTTACAATATGCGTGACCCATTCAACACTGAATATATGCGTCAGCTATTCGCCATCGGCTACGAAAAAGCATTGTCGGCAAACATCTGGCGGAAAAGTCCGCCCGCGGCCAGCGATGAGAACGCCGGTCCGAAAATCCACCACTGAAGCGGCCGGATGATGGTCCGGTCCCGCACTCGACCAGCTTCGCGCCGGCGCACGGCGAGTTGGGGGAGCCGGAGCCAGGTTTGGGCGTCGCCGCCATGAGTTGTTGGCACTAGGCGTGTTTCGGGGCGCGGCAACTGCGCACAATTGAGCTTCTTGAAGCGTTCCCGCCGCCGGTCAGGCTGGGGAACATGCTGATGATGTCAATGATCGCCGCGGCGATGAAGCCACAGGGATCGATCCGATCCAGATTGCCGTCCTGCTTCGCACGTTGCTGGACGATGCGCCTGATTCGTTACTACGGTGGAGCAACCCGTGTCCGAAGCAGCAGACCATTGCTCAGTATTGGGCTCGCCGCCGATGCAATCCCCGGCTTCGGCCGGTTGGGTTGCAATTGTTTCGGCAGTGGCTATTGTTACATTTAACAGATTCGCCTCCAGCTGTGATCACGAAGTACTGGCAACAAAGGACGATTTTGCAAAGGTCTTCCATGATGGCGGCCCTTCACCTGCGGGACCAACCTGTCAGGCCACCGTGCGATGCTGGCGCTGTTACTGCTGTTCGGAATGACGAATGCCTTGGCGGTTTCAACCGCCAAGACAGGCCGGGCTGGCAGGCGCTGGCGGCTGTGATGGTGGGCGCCGCGGCGAGTGCGGTCGCGGCGTTGATGAGCGGTGTAGCTCGGGTGGTTCTGGCAGTGCCGGAATAGCCGTTGTTTCGCGCGTTGCGTGCCTGTTTTGCGCTGGAGTCCATGCGGGGCATCTCTTTGAAGGTGACAGGTGAAGGCTTCGGGCGGGCGAGTAAGCAGAAAATCGTGAGCAATAAACCAGCACGGATAACATGATCATGTTTATGCGACTTGTCCTTCTGTCCAGCTGCGCGCTGGCCGCCGCGGCCGTGACGGCGCAGGCGCGGGATGCCTGGCTTGAGGGCAGCACGACGGTTGGCGTGGCCCATGACGATTCATCTGCCTCGGTTGATGACGGGGCGTCGGAGATTCGCAATCAGTTCGGGGCAAGCGGCGACTTGACCTATGTTAAAAACCTCAGATCTGGTGACCAGGTGCGACTGGGTGGCGGGATCGGAGCTGAAGCCTACCAGCATGCCCACGATCTCGACCGTTTTGGCTATTGGCTGAACGGTGAATACCGCACCGACCTGAACGATGATTTCCAGTTGCGGCTGCAGGCGACACTTGATGGCAAGCGGTCGGACGAGATGGAGGTGTTCCGCCGCATGCGTGGCGGTGTGCAACTGCGCTACCGGCAGGGCCGCGAGCATCTGACATGGGGACGGCTGCGGCTGGGCTACCGCGACCAGAACGAAGACACCTTTACCGGCTATGATCAGAGTGAACTGCTGGTGGAACTGGGCCATGACTGGCGCCCCCACGGTGACCGGCGCGCGTTGATCGGGACGGTCTATGGCGATTTCCGCAGCGCGGAGGAAAGCCGCTACAGCTATGACGAAATCGGGGGCCGGCTGATTGCGCGCCAACCGGTGCACGAGAACCTGGAAATGAGCGTCCGCCTGCACGCCTTTAGCCGCCGTTATGACGACGTCTTTTCCACATCCTATCCGATAGACCGCCGGGATCACCGCCTGAGCGTCACCCTGCAGGGTGACTATCAACTGACGGAGCATGTGACATTGTCTGTCTATGGCGGCTGGAAAACCAATTCGTCCAACGTGCCGACGCGCGATTATGATGGCCCGGTGACCGGAATCAGTCTCACTTTTAACCATCTGTTCTGGGAGAAGTAGCGGCCGCATGGGTCTTGTTGCGCGCATCAGGTCAAGCCCGTGCTTCCCCTTGCCCCCGACCAATTTATCCCATGGCAATGGTGCGCGGGAAGCCGGGAGCGGTGGCGCCGTTGCGGATGGCGGCGCGGATCTGAACCCCCGGCACAGTTGGCTGCCGGGCAACGCAGCAATCGTCATAAATAGCGGGCTGATATCCTTGACTAATTTGCCGGTCATTGGTTCCTTGTTTACCAAGAATATGGTTGTGTTGACGCAACCGCTCCGCATAAGGTGAGTTCGGAATCAATTTTAAGTTGAGTTGGTATGACCAGTATTCATACGAATGCCGGCGCAATTTCCGCACTCCAGACACTCCGGTCCATCTCCAGTGCAAGCTTGATTGGCTCGCTCCAATCCCGCATCGAGATGCAGACCGAATTCACCGCCAGACTGATGGCTTCCGTCGACAAGGGCATCGGACGGCTGGTCGACGCCGATATGAATGAGCAGACGACCCGTCTCAAGGCTCTGCAGACGCAGGAACAATTGGCGATCCAGTCGCTTCAGATCGCGAATTCCAGCTCGGAAAGCATCTTGTCGCTGTTCCGCTAATTTGCGGTCCCCAGCACTCCGCCGGCGTTGAAAACCGCCTCATGCTTCCGCGTTTGGACATGGTCCGGTCTTCCCGGTTCCGGAAATCAGCAGTCGCCGGACCGCATCACTGATTGACCCCGTGCCTGTCCATCGCCGAATATCGCGGCAAGGGGAATCAGCGTCGGAAGGGCATGATGATTTCCTTGTGGAAAGGCCGAACGGCTTCTGCCGGAACAGGGGGTTGCCAGCATGATACTCAAGACCATTCGCCAAGGCCGGTTTCGCGAGGAATTGCTGCGTGGGCTGGCGGCGGCGTTCTCCGGTTGCCGGAGCCTGTATGTCAGGCACCAGCAGATTATCGGCATAGCCGTTCTTTTCGGTTTCGCCATCGGCTTCATGGGCATTTCCTGGCTGCGGCCGGTCTACAATTGGGATTTGCTGGCCTATATCGGGGTCTCGGCCAAAGCCTGGTCCGGCAGCGCCGCCGAAATTCATGCCTATGCCTATGACGCCATGCGCGCCCATGTGCCCGCCGATGCGTTTGTGGAGCTGACGCAGGGCGATGCCTATCGGCTGCGGCAATATTCCGACCCCGACGCCTTTGTCTCGATGCTCCCCATGTATGAGGTCAAATGGCTTTACGTGGCCATGCTGACATGGCTGATTCCGTTCGCCGGCCCACTTGGGGCCAGTTTTCTGATCAATTGCCTGGCGATGGCGATCCTGACCGGCTCACTGCTTCTCTGGCTTCGGGCCACGAACCTGCTGGGCTATGCGCCGGTGGTGGTGATGCTGCTATTCCTGTTGCAGTTCCAGAGCTTTGGCGTCACCCAGCAACCGGATTTCATCACCAATGCGGTGGTTGTCGCCGGCCTTTTGTGCCTTGAACGGGCGCGGATCTGGCCGGCGACGCTGTTGCTGTTCCTCGCCGTCCTGCTGCGGCCGGATCAGGCTGCAATTCTCGGCGTGCTGTTTTTCTGCGCCTGGCTGCTGCGCGACCGCGCGATGGCGGCGTTGCTTGCCACATTTCTTGCCGCCGTGGTGGCGCTCGCTGTCTTCAGCCGCCTCATTCCCGGGGTGGGCTGGTGGCCGCATGTGTGGTTTTCCACCTATCACATGCAGGACAGCATGGCCGGGTTTCATCCGGCTTTTTCACTGAAGGTCTATCTGACCGCGTTTGGCTACAATCTCTACCGGTCGATAGCCGAAAACAGCTGGCTTTCGGCCTACGGCCTGCTGGTGGTGATTTCGGCGTATTTCTACTGGGCGGCGCCGCTGTCGACGCTGCGCCGCCGGGTCGTCCTGCTGGCTATGCTGCTGGCTGTCCCGGCCAAATTCGTGGTCTTTCCGCTGCATGACGGGCGGATCTATTTTTCGCTGCTGCTGGTCGCCAGTCTGATTGCCTTGGCGGAGATCGTGCGCCCAGGCGCCAGCCCGTCCGCGATCGAACGGGATAAGGCGGTCAAGACCGCAAAGCCATAGCGCTCCGGCAAACCGCCTGCCGCTGTGGATGGGCCGGGTTTGGTCCTGATGGATCGCGGCGCGCCATCACCCTGCAAGCTCAGCATCGGCGTCCCGCCGGCGCGGCCGCGGACTGTCCGGGGCGCCGGAGCATTGTCGGGTGCGGCAATTTCATCAAAGCCGCCAAGCGCATCTTGACGGCTCCATCCCGGCGCAGGACAGTGCCGGTTCGAAACCTTTCCAAATGTCCGGAGTATGTGATGGTCATCG
>LADQ01000172.1 GCA_000961635.1 Hoeflea sp. BRH_c9
AAATCCCTTCGAGCAGTACTCCCGCCGCCTGGATGTCATGGGTCTGGCCAGGCGTGATGGTGAGCCTCACCGGCAGGCCATTGCCGTCCGTCAGAGCATGGATTTTCGTAGTAAGACCACCCCGGCTTCGTCCAAGACATCGATCCGGGTGGCTTTTTTTAAAGTCGCCGCAGAATGATGGACACGCACTGAGGTGCCGTCGATCATCCGCACGTCGCCATCGTAAGCATCTGTAATCGCATCCATGATCCGGTCCCAGACGCCAGCCTTGGTCCAGCGCCGGAAACGGTTGTAGCAGGTTGTGTGCGGACCATAGCGCTCCGGCAGGTCGCGCCATGGCGACCCGGAACGCAACACCCAGAAGATGCCATTCAGCACCCGCCGGTCATCCACACGCGGCACACCGCGGGGCTTGTTGGGAAGAAGCGGCGCGATCACGCGCCATTCGAATTCGGTCAGATCATAACGGCTCATCAATACCTCCAATCCGGAGGTTGAATCACGTCGCTGATAATCTGTGAACCCCGTTTATGAGTTCACGGCCTAGTCCCAAGGTCACTGAACTTTGTGATCAGATAGTCGCTGATCATCCAATTTTCGGCTGGTACCGCGACCGGGCACGACTTGTAGTCGATGTGTCTAACGGGCGGGGAGGTGCGGAACTCAAGGAACGACAGCACGCGCAAAAGGAATATCACGAATCCAAAATTGGCGATCTCATTCCGACCATCGCTGGCCGCGTAAAGCAGAGATTACAGGAGATCGCAGCATGAGAACTCAGGACATCACCCGGGACCAGTGGGTAACCATGATTGCTGAAAAGGTCGGTAAGGAGTTTTCCGAGGTCGACACTCTTCTCAAACGGCACGGTATCGAAGCCCGGGTAACTCGCCCGATACCGCGCCGTCTGCTCATCGAATCCGTATCCATTAACGGCGAAAAGACTGGTGAGTTTGAGACGAAAGAAATCTCGTTTAGCCGGACAGAGATGGGACCCGGTCTCTACGCGATGGTTTCGGACGACAACCTGAAAGGCAAGACGACTCTACTAAAGATCATACGCTGGATGTTGACAGGCCTTTATGACCTGCCGGCAGATATGGTCGGGTGGCTCCACACCGTAACACTTGGATTCAAGATCGATGATCAGAGGTACGAGGTTTCAGTAGAGAGCGTTTCCGAGTCAGTGGGAACCTTGTCATCATTCGCCCGCGGGAAGACGCGCAGAATTGCGAGTTTCTCAGATGCGAGCACCTTCCGATCCGTGATGGAAGATTTCTTCCTGACAGAGCTCAAGCTTGAACCTTTGATCGCTGTGGCGGATATAAACGAGAGCGGGGTCGAACAACGTCACGGATGGAACTGGCTCTTTTCGGCGACCGTGATTGACCCAGCACCAGACGTTCTCTTTGGTACGGATACTACCCACGGCAAGCCACTCCGCATGATGCAGATGTATCTCGGTATTCCCTGGGTTCTCACTCGCGCAGATTTGATGGCTGCGCAGAAACGCCTCACAATTGACGCCAAGGCTGTCGGACGGACGACCCGTGAGATGTCGTCCTCAGCGGAAAAGCGTCTTTCTGAATTAAGAGCGATGAGAGAAACTTTCGCGGAAAAAGTGAAAACAGAGACATCGATTGCAGACCTGCGCCACCAATCTTCAGATGCACTAAGTGTCTACATGCAATCGGCATCTGATGTCCGCAAGTTGACGCCAATCGTGAATGAAGCGCAGCAAGAATTTGATGCTGCGGAAGCGGCGGTTTCAGAGTCCATTAGGAGACATCAGGAATTCCTTGAGACCCAAGCAGCGGGGAGAGTTTTTCGTAAGCTTCGCCCCATTTGTTGCCCGAGTTGCGAGGAGGTCTATTCAGAGGAATATCGTGAGGAAAAGGAGAAGAAGCACGACTGCATGGTCTGCGGTCGTCACGATGCCAAGGAAACCGAAGCTACTGTCGAAATCGAGGCCGCTTTTGCCTCCGACGTAGAGGACGCGAAGGCGGAGAAGACCCGGCGTCGAAAGCATCTGGGAGTGGTCAAGGCTAAACTTACCGCCGCGATTTCGAAACGCGACGATGCGGACCGGCGGAATCAGCGGCTTGAGAAGGACCTGGGGATTGCCCAATCCTCTACTGGGGCCGAAATCGAGGTCGTCAAAGTGGATGCCCAGATTGCTGAACTTGAACGTATGATTCATGAAAAAGCTGATGTCTCTAACTGGGAGATTGACGTTCTTCAGAAAGCCGTCGAACTGACGAAGGAACTTTATGAAGGAGAACAAGCGGAAATCTTAGTGAGGGTTTCCGAGATGACGGCGATGTTTGCCCGCTCGTTCGGCATGACTGATCTCGTAGACGTCAAACTCAAAGGCAACACCACCATGGACGTCCAGATGATGGGCGGCAAAAAGACCTTCGGAAAATGTGAACCAGGTGAACGAATGCGGCTGAAGGTAGCCGCGACGCTTGCCTTGATACAAGTCTCAGAAGAGCGTGGGATCGGCAGCCATCCAGGCGTGCTTTTTGTTGATTCCGTCGCGAACAACGAAGTTACTGATAAAGATGTCACTGAAATAGTGAAGGGGTTTCAGGGGCTTCGCGAAACATTGCCGGATGTTCAGGTCTTCATTTCAGGAATTTCGAGCGCCGCAATCTTGGACCATGTTCCTTGCGAAAATGTGATTAAGAATAGGGAAGACGGATATCTGTGGTAGACAATGACATTGTTCGATCAAACACTTGAAAGCCAGTTTGGCGGCGATGTTTTGCCGTCGGTGGATGCGTTCGGTGGCCTGGAGGCTTTCCTCACGCGCGCTACCGAACTCGGCCAGTCGAAATACGCTGATCATTATTTCGATTTAGTCTTTCCGTTCAGAGACACGGAGACGTCCAAGGTTGATCAATTTATTGTCGAACTGCTGAAGTCGGTGAGCTATGGCCCGGAACTTTCTGCCATTGTGGACAGCCTGTTCGGCTTCTCCTTATCAGATGCCGTGGGCGAAAAGCAGGTCTTTATGCATTTTTTGGCCACAGCGGCGGACAGGACCGCAAGCCCGCTTTTGCGGACGGCCTCCCTGAAAGGGGCGCTTAGTTTCGCTGGTGAGGACAGCGTGCGCATCGCGCGAATGGTTGCCGAAATCTCAGAAACGGCTTCGGACGACGATCCCTTCTATATAGCGCATGCTGCACGCATTGCTGGAGTACTGGCGGGTAGGCATTACGAGCCCGCACTGCGACAGTTTCTAACGTCGGTGCGGGATGTGTACGAATGTGGTGATCAGATTGATTTCGAGATAGGCCTGATGACTCTGCAGAACGCTATTCAGGCAGACACTTCCTCTGAAGTCTTGGAGTTGCTTAGCTCAGCCCGGGCCTCGTTTCACGCCGCTGCCGAGCGACGAGAAACACGGTACGATGCCAAGATTTTCAGTTCCGCGATATCCATGCTTCTCGATTTTTACGAACACAAGACGCCAGACAGTGTTCTATGCTTGATCAAGCAGATGAGATCGGATGCTTTCGCATTTGTGGAGTACAGCGGCGCAACTGAACGCGACCTCATTCTCGGCTCGGTGGCTTCTCAGGGACTGGCCCTAATACAATTGTGCGAAAACCTCCAAAACCTTATTGAGGACATCAAAGATGACATCTGGCTCGAGGCGGCGGCGACCATCGAGAAGCATCTCCTGTTTGCTTATTCCGCAAATCGAACGATTTTCAACGGCAAGAGCGGGATGGGTTTCGACTGCGTAATCAGGCCGACAATCGAACCGCGTATCTTCGGCAATCATCACCATGCCGCCGCTTTGAAAGCTTGGCTGAGAGATCGGTCTGAGTCGATGCCGCAAGACCTCGTTGCGGAACTAGATGTAAGCGTGAAAGAGTATTTTGACAGGGGAGACGGGCTGGACCCCATCGACGCGGGAGGCTTCGGCCCACTGTCTCCCGCCCAAGCGAAAAGGGTTCGATCCACTGATCCCAAGGGTTATTCCCTTCTATCCGAGATCGCCGAGTTTTCCGTCGCCGAATTCCAGAAGGGAGTGTCTGTGCCATTGATGAGGGCCGTCGAACTCCTAGACGCAAAGCTCCGAGATCATGAGGACTATCAGATTGCAGAGGTCCAGGCAGCCTTCAGGAATCTCGCCTTCCACCTTTGTTCCTTTCTGGAGCGGCGGCTCAATAGCTCGATCGAACAAGATAGATCGTGTGCATATCTCTTCCAAAACGGTGACAATTTGCCCTTGGAAAAAGCATTGCAGCAGGACTTTCTTGGTCATGCGAGGGCGGCGAGGCTTCCTGTCGACGACGAAGTCAAGGGTGTTGCCGCAGGGCGCGCGGACCTGAGATATAAGGATAACGCCCACGAAATGATCATTGAGGTCAAACGAGAGCTAAAGGATGCGTCGTTCGATAATCTTGTAGCATTGTATGGCGATCAGACCGTCATATATCAGACAACAAACGTAAAGCTCGGTGTAATGCTTGTTCTGGACCTGTCCCAAGACAGACCCAACACGATCCACATGGACAAGCATTACGAGACGCGACGCGGCGATTTTCTTGGTGATGGAACAGATAGAGGTGTGGTTATCATCAAGGTGCCCGGTCGTCGTGCGACACCGAGCTATGCGACCAAGAGTGCCAAGCCAAAGAGGTCGCGAAAAGGAAAGACTGCTGCCGCCTATCCAAGTTGAGCGTGGTCAGCCTGCCGCGTCGCGCAGATGCTTCGCACGCAACCGCGCAACCAGCGATGCGCCGGATCGGCGTCCATGCGCGGATGCCAGAGCATCGAGATCGTAAACGGCGCAGTCTCGAATGGCAGATCGAAACTGTGCAACCCGTGGCGCAGGCCCTCTGTGTGGCGCTCGGGTATTGTGGCGACCAGATCGGTATCCCGTGCCAGTGCCAGTGCCGTCGAAAAGCCGCTGACGACCGTTGCGATCCTGCGCTCCTGTCCAGCCGCGCGCGCCGCCTCGTCAATCTCACTGCTGTGCAAACCTCGCCTTAGGACTACGACATGACCACAGTCCTTATAGCTGACCCCGGGAACTGATTTCGATGCCAAGGCGTGGCCGGTGCGAACCACCGCGATCCAGCGGTCACGAAACAAGGGGACCGTGCGCAGTTCGGGCGCGGTCGCGTCGTCAATCACGCCCGTTTCCAGATCAACCTCGCCCTCGCGCAGGGGCGCGCTCTCCTTGTCTGGCTTGGTCAGGAACTGAATTATCACACCAGGGGCTTGCTCCGCGAGAAGCGAGAGCAGCCGAGGCCCAAAGGTTTCGGCAAACCCCTCGCTGCTGCGGAGGGTGAATCGGCGCGACAGCTGGGTCAGGTCGAGCGCCTCAGCTGGGCGCAGGACGGCCTTTGCCCCTTCTACGAGAGGCCCAACCTGTCCGCGAAGCTCTATGGCGCGCGGCGTAGGAACAAGTCCGCGGCCCGCCCGCACCAACAGCGGATCGCCCGTCACCTCGCGCAATCTGGCCAAGGCCCTGCTCATCGCCGAAGGGCTGAGGCGCAACCGCCGCGCTGCCCGCGCCACGCTGCCTTCGGAGAGAAGGGCATCAAGCGTCATCAACAAGTTCAGGTCGGGCATTTCAGGGCCTCACGAGATGTAGCGTCAGATGCAGGTATTCAATGCGATCCGTGCGCCTTCTGCAATGCCTTGGTGCACGTTAGATGTCGTGCACCACCAATAAAAGGAAAACCCCATGCCATCCCGCTTTGCCCCCATCCTGTTCAGCTTTATCCTCTCGGCGCTCATGTCCTTCCTCGTGTCAGGTATCGCTACCCTCCGGAACGCTGGGCTTGACGACACCTTCCTGCGCCTCTGGATGGATGCCTGGCTCCCGTCCTGGCTCATAGCCTTCCCGACCGTCCTCGTTGTCGCACCACTTACGCGTCGCCTCGTCGGAATGCTGGTCACAGCACCTGCAGCGCAGGTGCGATGATGTCAGAAGTGGCACTTCCCCAAGAGGGTCGTTACTGGCCGCAGCTCGCAGCCCTGTCGCTTGCGATGGTTCTGCCCTCGTTGGGCACCAGCATCGCAAATGTTGCCTTGCCTAATTTGGCCACGTCCTTCGGCGCGCCCATGGCTGACGTGCAGTGGGTCGTAATTTCCTACCTTCTGTCGGTCACCTGCTTCATCATCCCAGCGGGGCGACTTGGCGATATGATCGGGCGCAGCCGTCTGTTGCTCGTGGGAATGACGTTGTTTGCCGCGGCTTCGGCGGCTAGCGCAATTGCCCCCAGCCTCTGGTTCCTGATCGGGGCCCGGGCCGTTCAGGGCGTGGGTGCCGCAGCCATGATGGCGCTCACGGTGGCGATGGTTGGAGACCTGATGCCGAAGGGCCGTATCGGCAGCGCCATGGGCCTCTTGGGAACCGTATCTGCCGTCGGAACGGCGCTGGGCCCAACCCTGGGCGGGGCGCTGATTGCCGCATTCGGCTGGCCTGCGGTCTTTGCCGTACTGGGTGTCCTAAGCGGGCTTAGCTTGGTTATCAGTCGAAGCCTGTTCCCGACCGATCCGCCAGTCTCGCATCAAACCATAGGATACGATGGGACAGGCACGGCGCTACTGGCCTTGGCACTCCTTGCATTATCGAGCGCCTTGACGCTCGGGGCCAGGTTGCCCAGCCTCGCTGGGGTGGCTCTTGTAGCGCTTTCAGCCCTTAGCATCGTGGCATTCGTCCTACATGAAGCGCGGACACCATCACCGCTGGTTCGGATGGAACTTCTGCGCGAACGAACGCTTGGCATGGGCCTTCTCTCCATGGCGCTTGTCTCGGCAATCGTGATGACGACGTTAGTGGTTGGTCCATTCTATCTGTCTGAGGCATTGAGCCTGGAGCCAATCCAGATCGGTTTTGTGATGTCGGTCGGACCAGCGGTTGCTGCGTTGACCGGGGCTCCGGCAGGCCGCCTGGTCGATAGTCTGGGGGCCTTCCGCGTAATGGTTGCGGGTCTACTGGCCGTCGCGGCAGGTTCAATCTTTCTAGCGTTTCTGCCTGGCTGGTTTGGCGTCAGCGGCTATGTGGTCAGCCTGACTGTCATCACATTCGGCTATGCGTTGTTTCAGGCTGCGAACACGACCGCAGTCATGCAGAGCGTCACGAGCGACACGCGGGGCGTCACCTCTGCTATGCTGGGGTTGTCGCGCAATCTAGGGCTTATTTCAGGCGCATCGGCGATGGGGGCGATCTATGCCATGGGACCGCGTATTGCTGAAGCCTTGGGTCTTGTTGCGGGCGACGAAGCCGGACTGCGCATTACCTTCATCGTCGCGGCCGGACTTGCCGCCCTTGCATTGTGCGCAAATTTCAGAGGACGAGGATGATCTCGCACGAAAACTTGCGGAAAAGGCAAAGGTGGCGTGGGATGGCAGCGGTATAGCTGTAGAGACTGCGGTTATAACATTATGGCGAGAAGCTTATAACGATACGCTAAACCAAGGGTTTTCACCTATGCGTGCTGCCGACAAGGATGCAAAATGCCAGATCAAGACCTGAGGCTCTCCAGTCCATCTGCGCTTCGCAATCGAGGTCCAATATTGGACTTGTTGCGTGATGTCTTGCCGGAAAGAGGTGAGGTGCTTGAGATTGCCAGCGGCTCCGGTGAGCACATCATTCATTTCGCATCTCTCCTGCCAGAATTGACTTGGCAACCTTCCGACCCGTCGCCTGTTGCACGTGCTTCGGTCCAGGAATGGGTAAGAACGGAAGGCCTGACCAACGTGTTGACGCCGCTCGATATCGACACGTCGAGCGAGAATTGGCCCATTGAGCGGGCCGATGCGATGATTGCGATCAACATGGTTCACATCAGCCCGTGGGCGGCGACACTAGGATTGCTAAAGGGTGCAGGAAGGTTGTTGCCGACTGGGGGAGCACTTGTCCTCTACGGTCCATATCGGCGGGCAGGGGAGCCACTCGTCGCAAGCAATGAAGATTTCGATGCAGACCTGCGCTTGCGAAACCCCGCCTGGGGTATCCGCTTCCTGGAGGAGGTGGCAAGCACGGCCGAGCAGTTCGGTTTGGCGATGACATCTGTCGTCGAAATGCCGGCCAATAACCTTGGCGTGGTTTTCAGACGGCAGTGAGTAGCTCGGACTCAATAAGTCCGAGCTTTGGTGACATCGATGTTCCAACATGAAGTGTGGTACACACTCTTCTCCTTCAAAATCCATCCTGCCCGAGTGATGTCATGCCGATCACCGAAGAACCTGAGCTTTCGAAATTGCTTGCCGATGGGCAGATCAATGCAATCTCCGTTGATACAAATATTTTTGACGAAAAAGGGCTGCAGCTGAACAGCTCGGTGCTTCAGGCAATAAGTGGGCTGGCGGCCTTGCATTTTGACTTTTTGCTCTCGGGTACCGTAGCTCGAGAGGTAGGTCGCCATCTTGAGAGGTCAACTACGGATGCACTTCGAGCAGCCAGGAAAGCCGTCGGTATGGCATTGGGCGCATTCGAAACTGAGAAACCAACCCGAGATGATATTCTCAAGCAAATTTCTGGGGGACAGACAGCTAGTGCGGCTGCTGAAAAAAGGTTCGCCGATTATCTCGTCGCTACCAATTGCGAAGTCTTGGACGACAATGCACTCGTAGATACGGCCACAATTTTCGACGCTTACTTTAACGGAGAGCCGCCGTTCGGTGCGGGTTCCAAGAAAAGCGAATTTCCTGACGCACTTGCGCTCCATGCGTTGGAACGTGTCGCGGGTCGAAGGGGACAGGGCATCATTGTCGTGTCGAAAGATGATGACTGGCGGTCCTTCTGCGAGAGGTCCAAACGTCTTCATTTAGTGCCTGACATTGAGCGAGCGCTGTCGTTGATCAATGATCCGCCGGTCGTTCTACGAGCTGCATTGCGAGCTTGGCTGGATGACGGCGATGGACACGCGGATATTGGATCATACCTAGTCGGCGCAGTCGAGAACCTCGAATTTTTAGTCAACGGCAACGCAACCTCTGGAGAGATGCAAGCATATGCGTTGGCTGGACAGTTGCGAGAGACGGTTTGGCCACAACTTGAGGAAATCGATATCATCGAGATTGATTCTTCAGACGAAGCCACCATGCTGGTCACTCTCAGTATACCGCTATCCTTGACGGTAAGAGTACCTGTCGAATTAGAGTTCTCGACGTGGGACAGCATCGACCGCGAGTCAATTGGTTTGGGAGGTCGAACCATTGAATCCGACGAAGAGCTTGACATACGGGCAACGGTCAACATCTCGGTTCAAGACCTTGGTGGGGAGAATGAGCAGTTTGATGTCGTCGACTGTGAACTGGAAGGGACCTATTTTGAGATTGAACTAGGTGATGTGGATGTGTTTGAGCATGAGGATTATGATCAGGAATGACACCGCTTCGTGACGTGTCAAAACCTCCAATAAAAATACGGCACTGTTCATCGCGGGCGTGGCCGCCTGTCAACGGCGGAGTAAAATCCGGCCACGCGGCGGCGTAAAAGTCGGCCACTTGTGGCGCACGCATGAGACCGTCGGGAGGGCGTAGCCCGAGCGGGGGTCTCATGCGTGCGCGACGATTTTTTGAGAGAGTTTCAGCCGGCTTTTCGGGCTCGGCTTTGGGCGAGACGATAGCTGTCGCCGTTCATTTCGAGGATGCTGACATGGTGGGTGATACGATCCAGCAGTGCGCCAGTCAGACGTTCGGACCCGAGGGTCTCCGTCCATTCGTCAAATGGCAGGTTGCTGGTGATCAGGGTGGCACCCCGTTCGTAGCGTTGCGAGATCAGCTCAAACAGCAATTCAGCGCCGGTCTTGGAGAGCGGCACAAAGCCCAGCTCATCAATGATGAGAATCTGGTAACCGGCCATCTGTTTCTGGAGCCGTAGCAGACGCCGCTCGTCGCGCGCCTCCATCATCTCGCTGACGAGTGCGGCGGCCGTGGTGAAGCCGACCGATAGGCCCTTCTGGCAGGCGGCCAGGCCGAGACCGAGCGCTACATGGGTCTT
>LADQ01000074.1 GCA_000961635.1 Hoeflea sp. BRH_c9
CCTCCGTCTTCTTCATCGCCGCCCCGGTGCTCGCCATCGCGCTGCGCGCGCCGGTGGCCATGTTCGCCATGGCGCTGATCGGCATCGGCCTGCTCGCCATCCGCGTGCTCGTGCATCTGGTGACGCTGCCGGTCGAATATGACGCGAGTTTCAACAAGGCGCTGCCGATCCTGCGCGAGGGCGGCTATCTCGGCGACGAGGACCTCGCCGGCGCGCGCAGCGTGCTCAAGGCCGCCGCACTCACCTATGTCGCCGCCGCGCTGATGGGCCTGCTCAATCTGGCGCGCTGGATCAGGGTGCTGAGGTGAGGGGGACAGGAGCTGTCGCCCGAGCCCAGCTTGTCGGGTGACAGAGCGGCAAGCCCGGCTGCGGGAGACGACGGTCAGCTTTCCGGGTGCGCGAGCTTGTTCAGGAGACGCGCCAGGTCCGAAGCCTCTTCTTGCGAAATCGACCCCTCGACGGACCGTGTCAGCCGCTCGGCGTAGACAGGCCACATCGCCCGCCTCACGCTTCTGCCTTCCGGGGTGAGACTTACGATCTGTCCCCGACCATCGTTCTCGACGCCTTGACGGTCGACAAGCCCCGCCTTCGCCATCCTGTCCAGCAGTCGCGACATGCCGTATTGCGGCAGCAGCAAGCGCTCCTTGAGGTCGAACGGGCGGATGCCGGCAGCGCCCGCCTTCTCTATCTCCAGCAGCGCATCGTACCAGTCGAGCCTGGGCAATCCTGCCGCTTTCAACGCGTCCTCGATGCCCTCGAGCACCACGCGGTTGGCGTTTGCAAGTGCTATCCATGTGGCAATTGTCTGGGGCTTCGGTTCGGTCATGCCGGCAGCATACAAGAAAGATGCATCTGCATCAATATTGACACCAGTCGGCGTTCTCCATATAGATGCAAGTGCATCTACTTAAGGAGCCCACGATGACCCTTCACCTGATGAGCCATGCGCTCTGCCCCTACGTCCAGCGTGCCGCCATTTCCCTGACCGAGAAAGGCGTCGTGTTCGAACGGACCACGATTGATCTAGCCAACAAGCCCGACTGGTTTCTCGCAATCTCACCTATGGGAAAGACGCCCGCGCTCTCCGTCGGTGCGCATTCGATTTTCGAATCCGCCGCCATTCTGGAGTATCTCGAAGACACCCAATCCGCGCCGCTGCATCCAGCTGACCCCCTGACCCGGGCGCAGCACCGGGGCTGGATCGAGTTCGGCTCGGCAGTCCTGAACGACATCGCGGGGTTCTATTCCGCCAGGGATGCGGATGCGTTTGCCGAAAAGACGGCATCGTTGCGCGGCAAGTTCGAGAGGCTGGAAGAGCAGCTGGAGGAAGGCCCCTATTTCGCCGGCGACGGATTCACACTGGTTGACGCCGTCTTCGGACCGGTCTTCCGCTATTTCGATACGTTCGATACCATTGCCGACTTTGATATCCTGACCGGCAAGCCGAGGGTCCAGGCGTGGCGAACGGCTTTGGCCCGGCGCGCCTCGGTCAGGGACGCGGTTGCGAAAAACTACCCCGACCTGCTCCGCAGCTTCCTGCTTCAACGAAAATCGCATCTGTCGGGGCTGATGACCTCTGAACTGGTGACCGGCAGCCCGTGAGGAACTGGCGCAGAGAGGCAACGAGGTGGCGGCGCGCTGCACCCGCCATCACACGAATTGCGATTTGCTTCTGCCGGGGAGGCAGGTAGAAGGGGCATCGCGAAGGCATGCCGATTGCCATCCAACCCCGAAGGACCGCCCATTGACCGCCCCCGACCGCATCGCAGAGCTACTCGACGCCACCCGCGAGGCCTTCGCCGAGGGCGCGCTGATCCGGCTCAAGCTTGGCGGCTATCATGGCCCTGAGCCCGATCTGAAGTCGGTCGAGATCAAGAAGATTGCAACCAAGGCGGGCGAGAGATACTCGTTTACCTACAAGTACAAGACCCGCGACACGATCAAGAATCACGCCGAAGACGAGGCGCTGGCCTTGCTGCGCGATGGTCTTGCGACAGAATTCCGCAGCGCCCAGCTGGCGACCACCGGGTTCGATCTGGCGTTCGAGCGGACCGGCGGCAAGACCCAACTCAAGCTCACCGAAGTGAGCGGCCGCGCGGCGCCCTCGACCGATCACAACCGCACCAAGAACCGGCCCCTGACCGACACCGACAGACCCTGGCTCAAGGCGCTCGGCATCACCGGCAAGGACGGCGCGGTGCGCCACACGTCGCAGGACAAGTTCCGCCAGATCAACAAGATGGTGGAAATTTTCGCGCCGCTGATTAAGGCGATCAACACGGAGCGGCCGCTGATCGTCGACATGGGGGCGGGCAAGGGCTATCTCGATTTCGCCCTCTATGACTATCTCGCCACCGTCGCCAAACGTCCGGTCACCATTGTCGGCGTCGAGATGCGCGACCAGCTGGTCAAGGACGGCAACGCCACCGCGCGGGCCTCCGGTTTTGACGGCTTGCGCTTTGAGGCCGGCACGATCATGGAGTTCGACACGAGCGGCGCCGATGCGGTGATTGCGCTGCATGCCTGCGACACCGCGACCGACGACGCCATCTTCAAGGGCATCAGCGCCGGCGCCGCGCTGATCGCGGTGGCCCCCTGCTGCCACAAGCAGATCCGCCGCCAGATGGAAGCCGGCACGGCGGACCAGCGGCTCAGCCCGCTGCTCAGGCACGGCATTTTCGTCGAGCGGCAGGCCGAGATGGTCACCGACACGCTGCGGGCGCTGCTCCTGGAACTCAACGGCTACCGCACCAAGGTCTTCGAATTCGTCTCCGATGCGCACACGCCGAAAAACAACCTGATCGTCGCCGAACGCGATCTGCGCTCAGCCCGCGACCCCGATGCGGTGATGCGGCAGATCGCCCAGCTCAAGGCCATGTTCGGCATCAGGCAGCATTATCTGGAAGGCCTGCTTGATTTGTGACGAGTCGCAAATGTCGAATTTGACAATTATATCTTTGAATATATAATTTGGGTGACAATGAAGTACACGGTCAGATTCCATCAGGATTTTGTGCCCGAATGGAAGGCCCTCGATATGGGCCTGAAGGAAATCGTCGGCGAGGTTCTGGACCATATCCAGGATGACGGCCCATTTCTGGGAAGACCCGAGGTTGATACGCTTAACGGCTCTGATTATGCCAACATGAAAGAAATCAGGGTGAAGCATTTCAAAACGGTCTGGCGTTTCGCGTTCGCCTTTGATCCCGATCAGTCAGCCATCATTCTTTGCGGCAATGACAAGCAGGGTATGAATGAGGAGCTGTTCTACAAGCAGCTCATAGCCAAGGCCGACAAACGCTATGCATCATGGCTGAAGGAGACAGGGTAATGAGTGCCGAGTGGGAAACACTGCGAGCTGAACTACCTGAAGATGTCCGGGCGCGCCTGGATGCCAAACGCAACGAACGCCGGCTGGGCAAGAAGCTGGCGGAAGTGAGAAAGGCGATGGCGTTCACGCAACAAGAGGTCGCCGGACGAGCTGCCATGACGCAGAACACCGTCTCCAAGATCGAGAATTCGGACGATGTGCTTATTTCAACTGTGGTGCGCTACATGCACTCCATTGGCGGTGGCGTTGAACTCATTCTCAAGACACCGGATGGAAAATCGACGCGTGTCGATTTCGATCCCGAAATTTACATCAAGCAAACGGGTTAAGGCTGCGAAGGCGACGCTTGGGTCAGTTCTTTTCATGCTCGCGCGCCCTGTCTCGCTATCTGAACAGCTGCAGGATCATGTCCGTCTGGGAATTGGCGATCGACAGGGACTGGATCGCCAGCTGTTTTTGCACCTGCAGGGCTTTCAGCCGGGTTGATTCCTCCGCCATGTCCGCATCCACCAGCCGGCCGAGGGCAATTTTGGAGACTTCGATCAGCTTCTTGGTAAAGGCTTCCTGCCGTTCGATGCCTTTGGCCTTGACCCCGAGCAGGGCATTGGCGTCGATCAGATCCTGCTCCATTTCGTCCATGGCCTGAACCATGCCGCTCAATTCATCGGCCGTGGTGCTGGCGTCGAGCGTGATCTCTTTCGCCGTTGCCGATGTTCCCGACCCGAGCAGATAGAAGGTCTCCGCGGAGCCGCCGGCGGTGGTGACATCATGGTCTGTGGTCAGCAGTCCATTGCTGTTGTCGGCGGGGTCGATCAGCGTTGTCTGGCTGGTGTCGATCTCGATATGGCCCACGCTGGTAAAGCCGCCATAGTCCTTGATCGAGGCCGGCATGCTGACGGTGCCGGGAGAGCCATAGAGCCAGTTCTGACCATTGAAAGACGAGCTTTGCGCGACATTCTTGAGTTGCGCCTTCAACTCGTCGAGTTCCTTGTTGATCTTTGTCTTGTCGACGCCGGGTTCGCTTGCAAGCACCAGCTTGGCCTTGATCTCGCCGACGAGGTCGACCGCCTGGCTCATTCCGGCCGAGGCAATATCGGTCATGGCGCGCGACAGGCCCAGCGTGTCGACAACGGCGCTCTTGGCCTTGATGTCGGAGCGCAAGGTGGTGGCGATCGACCAATAGGCGGCATTGTCCGACGCATCGTTGATCCGCAACCCGGTCGAGATGCGCTTCATCGTGGTTTCCATCCGCGCATCGATCAGCCTCAGCGTGGCAAGCGCAGTCATGGCAGAACGGTTTGTGTGAATGCTGAACATCAGGCGCGCATTCCGGTGATGGAATAATGGTCGGCTGGATAAATCTACCTGTAATTGTAGTTACCCACCCCTTAAGATTTCCTGAGCAATTGCCGCGAACTTGGTGATTTCTTCGAGTTGCTTCATCTGATTTGAACGAAGCCCCATGGAATTTGCCGGTTCTTGCGGGGCTTGCTGAAGCGCGCCGACCGAACCGCACGCGGATCAGGTCCGGCTGTCCTGCCCAGGACTGGCTTCGGCGCTGATCCCGGCATGAAAACCGCCGGACAGACCATGGACCGGTCCGGCGGCTTTGATGCATCGATTTTCCTCCGCCCTGTCCAGGGCGGGGGCGCCAAACTCAGTTCGACTGCTTCAACAGGTTGCCGATGGCGTTGACGGCGCCGTCGATGGTTCGCTGCATCTCCTCGGCCTCGAGTTCGGCCTGGGTCCTGGGCCGGGCGGCTTCCTCGGCGGCAAGTCTGGCCGCCTCGGCGTCGGCCGCGTCCTCTGCCGCCTTCCGCTCCGCCTCTTCCCGGGCTGCCCTGGCGGCCGCTGTTTCAGCCGCCTGCTTCTCGGCTTCCAGTTCGGCGCGGACCTTTTCTTCCGCTTCCAGCCGGATCCGGGCCTCGCGTTCGGCCTGCACCCGCAGCGCCTCTTCCGCCCG
>LADQ01000012.1 GCA_000961635.1 Hoeflea sp. BRH_c9
GCCGCAGCCGGCAGCCGCGGCGGCCGTCAGGTCCGAAATGAAGCTCCGGTAGGCGGCGGCGACCAGCCTTTCCTTGTTGTCGAAATAGCGCCGGATCAGGCCCGGCGTGACGCCGGCGCGATAGGCCACCTCGCGCACGGTTGCCCCGGCCAGACCCAGCTCGGCGATGCTGTCGAGCGTTGCGGCAATCAGATCGTTTTGCCGCACCTCTTCCGGTTCATGATGAAAGACCCGCCGGGTCATTCCCGCCACACGGGCCGGGTCAGGCAGGTGGGGCCGCCTTCGCACGGGATGCACAGCGCGTCAGCCTTGAACACCCGCACGCGGCACTTGGCGTCTTCCATCAGGGCGCGGGTCTTGGGAAAGCCGTCGACCATCAGCACATCGCCCGGCGTCAGCGGCAGCACATTCAGATTGAGGCCGTTGGAGGCGGTGAACTCGTCCGACGGCGCTTCGAGCAATGTGTAGCCGCGGTCCTTGAGCAATTGCCAGAAGGCGACGGGCAGCATCGGCGCGTAGACCAGCGCAAGCTTGTCGTCGAGCGGCGAGACCACCGACATCAGATGCAGGCAGGCGTCGGCGCCATTGCCGAGCGGAAGGTCGAAGCCGAGCACGGTGACCCCATGCGGCGCGAGCATGGCCGCCAGCTGCTCGATGCCCGCCTGATTGGTCCGCACGCCACGGCCGACCGCCAGTGTTTCGTGATCGACCCACACGCAATCGCCGCCCTCGACCGATCCGGGCGCAACGATCTCGCCCAGGATCGGAATGCCGGCGGCTTGATAGGCGGCTGCGTGCAGGGCGGGTTCGGCCATGCGGCCGGGCTTGCCCATGCGCAGGATGATCGCGCCATGGTCGGTCATCAGGGAGGGATCATGGGTGAACATCGCGTCGGCAAGTCCGTCGCCATTGTCCTCGATCCACATGATCTCCGCGCCGCAGGAGGCCACCAGATCGGCAAAGGCGCCGAACTGTTCGATAGCGCGTGCTCCGTCAAATCCGGGGCCATAGTGCCAGTCCGCCGCCTTGGCCGAAAGCAGGCTCTTGCCGGGCTTGCGCATGGCCACCCGCTTCAGCGGCGCGGCCATCGATTGTGATCCGTATGTCATGGAGGGTCCGTTCGGGTGAATTGCATTTTCCGAAATTATACACTTGATTAATTAGCGCGCAAGGGTCACGATTGGTCAACTTCGCGACAGACGGGGTAGCAAAGGGAACGTATGAGCAGTCCACACTCCGCTGCGGGGACCAGCGCCAGACAATCCGCGCCAGCCGTTCAGGTCGCCGACCTGCACAAGACATTTGGCGAGCTTGAGGTTCTCAAGGGCGTATCCCTGACTGCGAAAACCGGCGATGTGGTCGCCATCATCGGCGGCTCCGGTTCCGGCAAGTCGACCATGCTTCGCTGCATCAACATGCTGGAGCTGCCGACCCGCGGCGCCATCAGCATCAAGGGTGAAACCATCGATATGCAGCCCGACGGGCGCGGCGGCCTGAGACCCTCCAACACCAGGCAGCTGCAGCGCATCCGCACCCGTCTCGCCATGGTTTTCCAGAGCTTCAATCTGTGGCAACACATGACGGTGCTGGGCAACATCATCGAGGCGCCGGTCCATGTCATGGGCGTGCCGCGCGACGAGGCCATTGCGCGCGCCGAGAAACTGCTCGAGCGCGTCGGCCTGTCCGACAAGCGCGACGTCTATCCGGCGTTTCTGTCCGGCGGCCAGCAGCAGCGCGCAGCGATTGCCCGGGCGCTCGCGGTCGAGCCGGAAGTCATGCTGTTTGACGAACCGACTTCGGCGCTCGATCCCGAACTGGTCGGCGAAGTTCTGGCCGTCATCGCCGATCTGGCGCGCGAGGGCCGCACCATGCTGTTGGTCACCCACGAGATGAAATTTGCCCGTGAGGTCGCCAACCACGTTGTCTTCCTGGCCGGCGGGGTCATAGAGGAAGAGGGCCCGCCGGACATCATCTACAGCGCTCCGAAATCGGAGCGTCTGCAAAAATTCCTTGCGACTGTACAATAGTCCGGGGTTGAATGGGCAAAGCCCGATTTCTTGAACAGGGGAATATCCATGACATATAAAATCATCACAGCCATCGCCGCGCTCGGCCTCACTTTTGTGGCCCATGCCGCGTCCGCCGAGACCGTGCGGGTTGGCGTCGCCGCCGAGCCCTATCCGCCGTTCACCGAACCGGATGCCGCCGGCAACTGGACCGGTTGGGAAATCGATTTCATGAACGCGGTCTGCGCCGAGGCCAAGCTTGATTGCGTGGTCACTCCGGTGGCCTGGGACGGCATCATTCCGGCGCTGACATCAAACAAGATCGACGCTATCGTCGGGTCGATGTCGATCACCGAAGAGCGCATGAAGACCATCGATTTCTCCGACAAGTACTACAATACCCCGTCGGTGATCGCCACCGCCAAGGGCTCGGGCATCACCCCCGATGCCGCTGGCCTCAAGGGCAAGATCGTCGGCGTTCAGGTCTCCACCATCCACCAGGATTATGTGACCACGCATTTCGGCGACGCCGCTGCCGAGATCAAGGAATACCAGACCCAGGACGAAGCCAACCAGGATCTGGCCGCCGGCCGGGTTGACGCCATCATGGCGGATTCGCTGGCGCTCGACGCCTTCGTCAAGGCCGACGCCTGCTGCGAGATTGTCGGCGCCGTCGAGGACGACCCGGCAATCCTGGGCGCCGGCGTCGGCATCGGCCTGCGCAAGGGCGACGACGAACTGCGCGAAAAGTTCAACACGGCCATCGCCGCCATCCGCGAAAACGGCGCCTATGCCGAGTTCTCGAAGAAGTATTTCGACTTCGACATCTACGGCAAATAATATGCGCTTTGCCGGCGCAACCGCTTCAGCAGGACCGGCGGGCTCGCCCCGCCGGTCCTGCATGAGTGTCCCGCATGCTTGACTGGATCACCGGCTTTGCCGCCTGGGAGTTGCTGGCGCTGGAGCCGCCTGGCTGGGGCGGCGTGCTGCTCAGGGGCCTTGCCGTCTCGCTTCAGGTCGCCGTGGGCGGCTATATTCTGGGTTTCCTGATCGGCATCTGTGGCGCCACCGGCAAGCTCTACGGTGGACCGATCCTTCGCGACGTGCTGGATGTCTACACCACGCTGGTGCGCGCGGTGCCGGAACTGGTTCTCATCCTGTTGCTCTATTACGCCGGCACCGACGCGCTCAACCGGTTCATGGCGCTGATCGGCGCCGAGCCAATGAATATCAGCGGTCTGGCCGCGGGCATCTTTGTTATCGGCGTGGTTCAGGGCGCTTATCAGACCGAAGTCTTGCGCGGCGCCTTCATGGCGGTGCCGTTCGGTCAGATCGAAGCGGCTCGCGCCTATGGCATGTCGTCGCTGCAGGTGCTCCGGCGCATAACCCTGCCGGGCATGCTGCCGCATGCGGTGCCGGGGCTCGCCAATCTGTGGCTGATCGCCACCAAGGATACCGCGCTGCTCGCCGTCGTCGGCGTCGCCGAATTGACGCTGGTGACGCGGCAGGCTGGCGGCACCACCAAATCCTATTTTCTGTTTTTCTTCGCAGCGGGTGTGCTCTACCTGACGGTGACGCTGGTTTCCAATGTCGCCATCCGCCGGATCGAGCGCCATGCCCGCCGCGGCATGCCGGCGGTGCGCTGATGGGCCCGGAACTCAGAAGCTGGAAAGAGCCGCACCGGCTGGTGCTGATCGCCATCGGCATCGGCATCATCGTTTTTGCCGCGGTGAACATGCGCTGGGACTGGCTGCCGCGCTATTCCGGCAGGCTTGTCGAGGGCGTCGGCACCACGCTTTGGTTGCTGTTCCTGACCAGCGCGCTGGGGTTCCTGCTCGCGGTGCCGCTGGGTCTGGCCCAGGCGGCGGGACCTTTCTGGTTGTCAGGCCCGGCGCGCGCTTTCTGCACGGTGATCCGCGGCACGCCGCTGCTCCTGCAATTGTGGATGCTCTATTACGGGCTCGGTTCGCTGTTCGCCTATTGGCCGGAGATCCGCGAATCCTGGGCCTGGCCCTATCTGCGCTCGGCCTGGCCCTATGGCGTTCTGGCGCTGACCTTGTCCTTTGCCGGATACGAGGGCGAGGTGATGCGCGGGGCCTTTGCCGGAGTGCCGAAGGGCGAACTCGAGGCGGCGCGCGCCTACGGCATGTCGCCGCTGACCGCATTCCGCCGGATCTGGCTGCCGCGTGCCATTCACCGCGCCCTGCCGACGCTCGCCGGCGAAACCGTGCTGCAGCTCAAGGCCACGCCGCTGGTGGCGACGATCACGGTGGTGGATGTCTATGCCATCATCTCGCGCGTCCGGCAGGACACCTATCTGACCTACGAGCCGCTGCTGCTCTTGGCGCTGATCTACATGATGCTGACCGGCGTTCTGGTGCTGGCCTTCCGCTGGCTCGAGGCCAAGGTGCCGGTCAAGAGCAGTTGATCGGCTACACCGCGCTCGACCTGCTCTTGCGACTGCGCGAAGGCGCGACGCCAAACTGGCGGCTGAAGGCGCGGGAGAGCGCGGATTGCGATGAAAAGCCCGTTCGCGACGCGATATCGGTCATGGTCAGCCTTGTGTCATTGACCAGGCGCCGCGCCGCGGCAAGCCTGAGCGACAGGAAATAGGCGCCTGGAGTCTGCCCCAACTGCCGGGCAAACAGCTGCTCAAGGCCGCGCGCCGACATCGACACCCGCTTGGCAATCGCCGCGATGCTGACTGGCGCGTCGACATGGGTTTCCATGATCCGGATCGAGCGCACCAGTCGCGGATCGTGGTTCGCGTCGCCAAGTGTGACATTGACCTGCGGATCGCCCGCCGCGCGCAGATCGTCATGGACAAAGCTGCTCGCCACGTCGAGCGCCGCCGGGTGACCCAGAACACGCCGCACCAGATCCACCATCATGTCGAAGGTCGGAGACGCCCCCGACGTGGTGATGAAGCGCCCATCGGTGACATAACGGTCAGGCCGCAAATTGACATTGGGGAACGCCGTGGCAAACTCCTCGAAATCCTCCCAATGGGTCGCCGCCCGGTGATCGTCGAGAAGCCCGGCGCGCGCCAGCAGCCAGGCGCCCGATTCAATGCCGATGACGATGGTTGCATGACGCGCCGCGCGGTAGATGTGGGCAATCAGCTTGCGGTCGGTCATCTGGGCCGCGCCGAAACCGGCGACAATGGCAAGCACATCACACTTCGCGGCGGCGTTATGTTTTCCGGATACCGGCCAGCCGATTCTTGAAGAAGTCACCGGCGCGACCCCGTCAACGGAGACGAAGCGCCAGTCAAAAACCGTGCGCCCGGATTGTCGATTGGCGGCCCGCAACGGTTCGACAGCGCTTGCCAGGGTGAGCAGCGAGCACCCCGGCAGCACCAGAAGATCAACCGTGATGGGCCGGCCCAGGTCTGACATCGTCGAAAGAACTTTGCTTTGTGTCATGTTTTCTTCGTAAAACGGAATACCTGCCGCTGCAAGCCAGTCATCATTGGATCACGACCAAAAGGAGGATTGACCGTATGCCCTTGACCATGAATCGCGAGGTGTTCATCACCTGCGCCGTCACCGGATCCGGCGCCACCCAGGACCGCAGCCCGCATGTGCCGCGTTCGCCCGAGCAGATCGCCAACTCCGCCATCGACGCCGCCAAGGCCGGTGCGGCCATCGTCCATTGCCATGTCCGCGATCCCGAAACCGGCAGCCCGCGCCGCGACGTCGCGCTCTACCGCGAAGTCACCGAACGCATCCGCGACGCCGAAGTCGACGTTGTGCTCAATCTGACCGCCGGCATGGGCGGCGACATGGTGTTCGGCGATCCCGAGAGCCCGCTGCCGCTCAGGCCCGTCGGCACCGACATGGCCGGCGCGTCCGAGCGCGTCGAGCATGTCCGCGCCTGCCTGCCGGAGATCTGCACGCTCGATTGCGGCACGATGAATTTCGCCGAGGCCGACTACGTCATGACCAACACGCCCGGCATGCTGCGCGCCATGGGCGGCATGATGACGGAGATGGGCGTCAAGCCGGAGATCGAGGCCTTCGACACCGGCCACCTCTGGTTCGCCAAGGAACTGGTGAAGGAAGGCGTGCTCGCGCCCGACGCGCTGGTTCAGCTCTGCATGGGCGTGCCCTGGGGCGCGCCCGACGATCTCAACACCTTCATGGCGATGGTCAACAATGTTCCGGCCGAGTGGACCTGGTCGGCCTTCTCGCTCGGCCGCAATCAGATGGCCTATGTCGCCGCCGCGGTTCTGGCCGGCGGCAATGTCCGCGTCGGCCTCGAGGACAATCTCTGGCTCGGCAAGGGCGAACTCGCCACCAACGCCCAGCTGGTCGAGCGCGCAGTCACCATCGTCGAGAACATGGGCGCGCGGGTGATCGGTCCGGACGAGGTCCGCGCCCGGCTCAACCTGACCAAGCGCGCCCCTTTGGCGAACTGAGCCCCGGCTGGGAGGCCATCATGGAAAAGGTCAAGTTCACCGCAATGAAGGATGGCGACCGCGAGGACTATGAATTCCTCACCCGCCACGAAATCGACTATGCGTCGAAAACAGCGGACCGGCTGCTTGCGGCGCTGGTCGATCTGGATAAGAGCCTATCGGGCTACCAGGTCACCCGCCTCGGCCATTCGCTGCAGTCGGCCACCCGCGCCTGGCGCGACGGCGCTGACATCGACTGGGTGGTCTCGGCCCTGCTGCATGACATCGGCGACATCTACGCGCCCTACAATCACGACGAATACGCCGCGGCGATTCTGAGGCCCTTCGTGCGCGAGCAATGCGCCTGGGTGGTGGAAAAGCACGGCGACTTCCAGAAGCTCTATTATGCGCACCACCTTGGCGGCAACCGGGACGCGCGGGACGCCTACAAGGATCATCCCTGTTACGAGGATTGCGCTGAATTCTGCGAGCGCTGGGACCAGGTGAGCTTTGATCCCGATTATCCGCACGAGAGCATCGACTTCTTCCGCCCCATGGTCGAACAGGTGTTCGCCCGCAAGGCCTACGACCCCGCCGTCATCCGCGCCGGCGAACGGGCTTCCCTGACCAATTCCACCATTGCTGGAGAGCGAAACGCATGAGCGAAATCAGGAAGGCCGCCATCATCGGCGGCGGCGTCATTGGCGGCGGTTGGGCCGCCCGCTTTCTGTTGAACGGCTGGGACGTGGTCGTCTCCGACCCCGATCCCGAGGTCGAACGCAAGGTCGGCGAAGTGCTCGCCAACGCCCGGCGATCCTTGCCCGCACTTTCGGATGTCAGCGTGCCGAAGGAAGGCAGGCTCAGCTATGCCGGGTCCATCGCCGAGGCGGTCGCGGACGCCGACTGGATTCAGGAGAGCGCGCCCGAGCGGCTCGACATCAAGCACATCATCCTCGCCGATATCCAGAAACACTGCCGCGCCGATGCGCTGATCGGCTCGTCGACATCGGGCTTCAAGCCGTCCGAACTGCAGCAGAATGCGGCGCGTCCCGAACAGATTTTCGTCGCCCACCCGTTCAACCCGGTCTATCTGCTGCCGGTGATCGAACTCGTCGGCGTCGAGGCCACGCTCCTGCGCGCCGCCGGGGTGCTCGAAGCCATCGGCATGAAGCCGCTGATCGTGCGCAAGGAAATCGACGCCCACATCGCCGACCGGTTCCTCGAGGCCGTCTGGCGCGAGGCGCTGTGGCTGGTCAAGGACGGCATCGCCACCACAAAGGAGATCGACGACGTCATCCGCTACGGCTTCGGCATGCGCTGGGCCCAGATGGGCCTGTTCGAGACCTACCGCATTGCCGGCGGCGAAGCCGGCATGCGCCACTTCATCGCCCAGTTCGGCCCCTGCCTGTCCTGGCCCTGGACCAAGCTGATGGATGTGCCGGAACTGACCAAGGAACTCACCGACATGATCGCCGATCAGTCGGACGCCCAATCCGGCATGCATTCGATCCGTGAGCTCGAGCGCATCCGCGACGACAATCTGGTGGCGATCATGCGGGCGCTGAAGCCGCGCAACTGGGGCGCCGGCGAATTGCTCAATCTCCACGACGCGCGCAACAAGCCGCCGCTGCCGACCGACATCTCCGCTCCGCTCAAAACGCTGGAGCGCGTCATCCCGGTCGACTGGATGGATTACAACGGCCACATGAACGAGAGCCGCTACGGCCAGGTGTTTTCCGATGCGGGCGACGTGGTGATGGGGATGGTCGGCGCCGATCAGGCCTATATTGATAGTGGCCTGTCCTATTTCACCGTCGCTAATGAGATCGGCTATCTCAACGAAACCCATCTCGGCGACGTCATCCATGTCCGCACGCAGGTGCTCGAAGCCCGCGGCAAAAAGCTCCGGCTCTACCACGAGATGATGCGGATCGCGGATGGCGAACTGCTCGCCACCTGCAACCAGCTTCTCGTCCATGTCTCGCTTGAGACCCGCAAGTCGTGCGAGCCGGAGGGAGAGGTTCTGGCAAAGATCACGGCGCTCGGCGAAGCCCAGTCGAAACTGCCTAGGCCCGCCAGCATGCGCGACTGAGTGGCGCACATGATCGCCGTTGGCGGCCGTACTGAAAACCCAGACCCGAAGGTGTGAGACTATGGATTTCGGACTGACCCAGGAACAGGAGATGATCGTCGAGACCACGCGGTCCTTCGTCGAGAACGAACTGTATCCGCATGAAGCCACGGTCGAGCGCACCGGCCACCTCGACATGGACTTGGTACGCGAGATCCAGAAGAAGGCGATCGCCGCCGGTCTCTACGCCGCCAACATCCCCGAGGAATTCGGCGGCGCCGGCCTCGATACGCCGACCTGGCTGCTCTATGAGAAGGAACTCGGCCGCGCCAATTACGCGTTGCACTGGACCTGCGTGGCGCGCCCATCCAACATTCTCTGCGCCGGCACGCCCGACCAGCGCGCCCGCTATCTCGACCCGTGCGTTGCAGGCGAGAAATGGGACTGCCTGGCCATGACCGAGCCCGGCGCCGGCTCCGACCTGCGCGGCATGAAGGCGAGCGCCCGGCAGGACGGAACCGACTGGGTCCTCAACGGCACCAAGCATTTTATCAGCCACGCAGACATCGCCGACTTCACCATCGCCTTCATGGCCACCGGCGAGGAGGACACGCCGCGCGGCCGCAAGAAGCTGATCACCGCCTTCTTCGTCGACAAGGGCACGCCCGGCTACGCCGTCCGCGACGGCTATCGCAATGTCTCCCACCGCGGCTACACCAACGCCATCCTTGAATTCGACAATTGCCGCATCCCGGCCGAAAACGTGCTCGGCGAAGTCCACAAGGGCTTTGAGGTCGCCAACACCTGGCTCGGCGCAACCCGACTGCAGGTCGGCGCCACCTGCCTTGGCCGCGCCGACCGCGCCTTCCGCCATTCGGTCGAATGGGCGGCGACGCGCGAACAATTCGGCCAGCCGATCGGCAAGTTCCAGGGCGTCTCCTTCAAACTGGCCGACATGGCGATGGAAATGAAGGCGGCCGAGCTGATGATCCTCGAGGCCGGCTGGAAATTCGACCGCGGCGAGGCCTCCGACGCCGACATGGCCATGGCCAAGCTCAAGGCCACCGAAATGCTCGCCATGGTCGCCGACGAGGCAATCCAGATCCATGGCGGCATGGGGCTGATGGACGAACTGCCGCTCGAACGCATCTGGCGCGACGCCCGCATTGAGCGCATCTGGGAAGGCACCTCCGAGATCCAGCGCCACATCATCAGCCGCGCATTGCTGCGGCCGTTCGGTGCGTGAACCCTCCATGAAACACGATCTCTCCCGCCTGCTGAGGCCCCGCTCCATCGCCCTGTTCGGCGGCGGCTGGGCCGTCAATGTCGTCGCACAGCTGAAGAAATCCGGCTTTAGAGGAGAGATCTGGCCGGTTAACCCGAAGCGCGCCGACATTTTGGGCGTGCCGTGCCTGGCCTCCATCGATGATCTGCCGTCAGCGCCCGACGCAAGCTTCATCGGCGTCAACCGCGACGCCACCATCGAGGTGATCGAACGTTTGAGCGCCATGGGGGCGGGCGGGGCCACCTGCTTTGCCTCCGGTTTTCTCGAAAGCGAGGGTGAAAGCGCCGGCGGCGCCGAACTGCAGGCGCGGCTGATCGCGGCCGCGGGCGATATGCCGATTCTCGGGCCCAATTGCTATGGGCTCTTGAACTATCTCGACAATGTCACGCTGTGGCCGGATCAGCATGGCGGGGTCGGAGTCGAGAGTGGCGTGGCGATTGTCGCGCAATCCTCCAACATCGCCATCAACATGACCATGCAGGCCCGCGGCCTGCCGATCACCTATGTCGTGGCCGCCGGCAATCAGGCCCAGATCGGCGCCAGCGCCATCGCCGAGGCGCTATTGGACGATGACCGGGTCACCGCCATCGGGCTTTATCTGGAAGGCTTTGGCGATATCCGTGCGCTCGAAGCCTTTGCCGCCAAGGCGCGGGCGAAGCGCAAGCCGGTGGTCGCCATCAAGATCGGCCGCTCCGACAAGGCGCGCGCGGCGACGATGACCCACACCGCATCGCTCGCGGGCAATGCCGCGGCCGGGTCGGCGCTGCTCAAGCGGCTCGGCATCATCGAAGTCGAAACCATCGCGGTGTTTCTGGAGACGCTCAAGCTCCTGCACGTGATCGGCCCGCTTCCGGGTGCTTCAATCTGCTCGGTCAGTTGTTCGGGCGGCGAAGCCAGTCTGATGGCGGATCTCAGCGGCGGTAAAAGCCTCGACTTCACCGATTTTGAGCCCAGCCAGCGCGCGGCGCTGAAGGCTGAACTCGGGCCGATTGTCACCATCGCCAATCCGCTCGACTATCACACCTTCATCTGGGGTGACACCGAACGGATGGCGCGGGTGTTCACCATGGCCGCGGCCGAAACTTTCGATCTCACCGTCTTCGTTCTCGACATGCCCCGCGCCGACCGCTGCGATCCGTCGGGCTATCAATGCGCGGTCGATGCGATTCTTGCCGCCAAGGCGCGAACGGCCGCGCGCGTCGCTGTGCTTTCAAGCCTGCCCGAGAACATGGCGGAGAGTTTTACCCGCGCCTTCATGGAAGGCGGCGTCGCCGTGCTGCATGGCATGAGCGAAGGCATCGCCGCGATAGAAGCAGCAATCGCCGCCGGGCGGTTGGCGAGCCAGGATCCGCAATCGCTGCTACTGGCGGCTGACACCGCGAGGCCGGCGACGCTTCTGAGCGAGACCGCCTCGAAAGCGGCCCTGTCCGGATTTGGCCTCAGCATCCCGCGATCCATCCAGGCGCGGTCCATCGATGAATTGATCGAGGACTCCGTTGCGCTGTCGTTCCCTGTCGTTCTCAAGGGGGTGGGCCTGGCGCACAAGAGCGAGGCCGGTCTGGTTGCCCTCAATATTTCCGATGAACCCGGCCTTCGCGCCGCGGCGGGCCGGATGCAACCTGTCACCTCTGAATTCCTGGTCGAGGAAATGGCGGTTGGCGGCTTGGCCGAAGTGCTGGTTGGCGTCACACGGGACCCGACCGGCGCGTTTCTGCTGACACTGGGTGCGGGCGGCGTGCTCACCGAAATCCTCGCCGACACCGCAAACCTGCTCTTGCCCGCCAGCCGGGGCGAGGTCATGCTGGCGCTCAAGGGCTTGCGGATCGGCCGCTTGCTTGAGGGCTATCGCGGCAAGCCCGCCGCCGACATGCAAGGCCTCACCGATGCGGTGATGGCCATTTGCAGCTATGCAACGGCGCATAGCGACCGGCTCGTCGAGCTTGAAGTCAATCCGCTGATTGCCCGGGTGGGCGACGCCATCGCGGTGGATGCGCTGATCCGCCTCAATGACATTGAATGAAAAAGGAAGCCACGCCATGACCGGACCCGTCAGAACCCGCATCGTCGGACATGTTCTCGAAGTCACGCTCGACCGTCCCAAGGCCAACGCGGTTGATCTGAAGACCAGCCGCATTCTGGGCGAGGTGTTCCGGGATTTCCGCGACAATCCCGATCTGCGCGTGGCGATCCTGACCGGCGCGGGGGAAAAGTTCTTTTGCCCCGGCTGGGATCTCAAGGCCGCCGCTGATGGCGATGCGGTCGATGGCGATTACGGCGTCGGCGGTTTTGGCGGGCTGCAGGAACTGCCCCATCTCAACAAGCCGGTCATCTGCGCGGTCAACGGCATCTGCTGCGGCGGCGGGCTCGAGATCGCGCTCTCCTGCGACATTATCCTAGCGGCCGAACACGCCACATTCGCGCTGCCGGAAATCCGATCCGGCACGGTAGCCGATGCTGCCTCGATCAAGCTGCCCAAGCGCATTCCCTATCATATCGCCATGGAAATGCTGTTCACCGGCCGCTGGCTCGACGCTGAAGAGGCCAACCGCTGGGGCTTCGTCAACCAGATCCACAAACCCGATGAACTGATGGCCAAGGCCTGGGAGATGGCGGAACTGCTCGCCTCCGGCCCGCCGCTGGTCTTTGCCGCGATCAAGGAAGTGGTGCGCGAGGCCGAGGGCGAGAAATTCCAGGACACCATGAACAAGGTGACGAAACGGCAATTGCGCACCGTCGACACGCTCTATGGCTCGGAAGACAATATGGAAGGCTTCAAGGCCTTCGCGGAAAAGCGCGATCCGGTCTGGAAGGGCCGGTAGCAGCCTTTCGCCCGCTCAGTCAGATTTCCGTGTGCATCCGGTAGCCTGGCGCGAATGTCAGCCGCACTGTTGTGATGACATGCGCCGCGTTCCAGGTGCTGCGCTCGATGACGAACAGGCCTTCGCCTTCCTTGCAGGCGAGGATCTCGGCTTCCCTCGGTCCCGCGGTCATCGCCGAAAACGTGAAGTCGCCGCCCTCGAACGGGATATTGGCCACCAGCCATTCATTGGCGCTTTGGGCGTTGAGGTCGGCAGTCTCGATGCCCGGCACGGCTTCGGTGTTGATCCAGCGGTCGCCGAACACATAGGGCTTGCCATCGGCCAGATGCAGCGTGACCAAATGCATCAGTTTGACGCCGGGCTCGGTCCGCATCCGCGCCCGAATCCCGGCAGGGGGCGCCGCGCGCTGTTTGGACAGCACCGTGTGGCGGTAGCTCTGGCCCTTGCCCTCGATCTCGTAGCGGATCACCGGAATCGCCAGCGTCGCCTTGCGCACCGGGTTGAGCGCCACCCTTGTTCCGGCCTTGCGGCGGCGGTCGAGCAGTCCTGATTCCGCCAGCGCCCGCAGCGCCCGGTTGACGGTGGCGCGTGCGCAGCCGAATTCGACCGCCAGTTCGGCTTCATTTGGAATGAACTCGCCCGGCCTCCATTCCCTGCTGTTGATCCGGCGCAGCACCTCCGCCTGCACCGTCTGCCAGCTGTTGAATTCTCCTGCGCTCAAATGGCCTCTCCAAGCTGCCGCATTGTACCCGCATAGGCCGAAACGATGGCTTCCCGTCTGACATGGCGGCCGCCTGACACCATGTGGCGGCCGGCCGACCAGACATCTTCCACCATGCGATCATCTCCGGCGAATATATAGCAATCGAGAATGCTGTCGCCGGTTCTGCCGATGAGATCCACAGCCTCGCTGTTCAATGCCATCATGTCGGCGAGCTTGCCGACGGCGAGCGCGCCATTGTTGCGCGCCGACGCCGCGGCGCCACCGGCGTTGACCGCCTCAAACAGACGGCGGCCGGTGGATTTCTCCGGTGTGGCCAGCGCGGCGCGGGAGTGATCGCGCAGCCGCTGCGAATAATCCAGCGTCCTGAGTTCTTCCGACAGCGAGATGCGGATATTGGAATCCGACCCGACGGCTATAGTGCCGCCGCTCTCGAACCAGCGGACCCCGTCGAAAATACCGTCGCCGAGGCTTGATTCGGTGATCGGGCAGAGGCCAGCGATCGCGGCGCTCCGGGCCAGGGCTTCGGTTTCATGCGGCAGCATCTGGGTGCAATGGATGAAGCAGCGCCGTTCGTTGAGCTCCATCGTGTCGAGCACCAGTTCCACCGGGCGCTTGCCATGGGCGGCCTCGATTTCCTCGACCTCTGCAATCTGTTCGGCCAGATGCATGTGCAGCGGATTGGCGCCGGCAAGTTCGGCGTGATGGGTCAAATCCTCCACCGCCACCGCGCGCAGACTGTGCGGCGCCACGCCGATGCGGCTGTCCGGGGGCAGGTGGGCAAGTGCCTCCGCTGACTTGGCATGCAGCGCGGCGTAGGCATCGAACGTGTTGCCGAAGCGGATCTGCCCCGGACCGAGCGGACGCTTGTCGCATCCGCCATACTGGTAATGCACCGGCAGCAGCGTCAGCCCGATGCCGGTAACGGCGCTGGCCGCGGCAATCCGCTCCGCCATTTCGGCCGGATTGGCATACGGCGCGCCGCCCGGTTGGTGATGCAGGTAATGAAATTCGACATTGGCCGAGTAGCCCGCTTCGAGCATCTCCATCTGCACGAAACCGGCGATTGCCTCGACATGCTCGGGCGTCAGCCGGTCGAGAAAGCGGAACATCAGCTGCCGCCAGGTCCAGAACGAATCCGAGGCATTGGGGCCGCGCCTTTCGGTGAGGCCCGCCATGGCGCGCTGGAAGGCGTGAGAATGGCAATTGGCCGGCGCCGGAAGCAGGATCCCGGTCCGGTAACCCTCCGCCGGCTGATCGGCTTTGATCGAAATTATTTCCCCGCCGGCATCGATGCCGACCCGGACATGGTCCGCCCAGCCACTCTCCAGCAATGCCTTTTCGGCCCAAACAATCGCCATGGTCCATGTCTCTTGACAGATTAATATGTATATACTTATAGTTCAAACTCACGGACATAACAACGGAAAAATCATGCTTCTGACCAATGCAGTTTTGGCGACGATGGACGGCGGTGCCGCCTATGGGCTGGTGCCGCGGGGCGCGCTTGTCATCGAGGCCGGACAGATTGCCTGGTCAGGGTCCGAGGCCGATCTGCCATCGCACTATCGCAAACTTGAGACCCTTGATCTCGAAGGCAGGGTGGTGACGCCGGCGCTCATCGATTGCCACACACACATCGTCCATGGCGGCAACCGCGCCCGCGAATTTGAAATGCGGCTTGAGGGCGCAACTTATGAAGAGATCGCCCGCGCCGGCGGCGGCATCGTCTCCACCGTTGCAGCCACCCGCGCCGCCTCCGAGAGCGAACTGCTCGCCAGCGCGCTCAGGCGCGTCGACGCCATGATCGCCGAGGGTGTGTCGACCATTGAGATCAAGTCCGGCTACGGCCTCGACATCGACACCGAGCTGAAAATGCTGCGCGCGGCGCGGGCGGTCGCCAGCCAAAGGCCGGTCCGGGTCAGGACCAGCTATCTCGGCGCCCATGCGGTGCCGCCCGAATACAAGGACCGCGCCGACGCCTATATCGACGAGGTCTGCATCCCGGGCCTGGAAGCGGCCCATGCGGGAGGACTGGTCGATGCGGTCGACGGCTTTTGCGAAGGCATCGCCTTCTCGCCCCAGCAGATTGCCCGTGTTTTCGATCATGCCAAATCACTTGGCGTTCCGGTGAAACTCCATGCCGAGCAATTGTCCAATCTCGGCGGAGCGCAACTGGCTGCCGGCTATGGCGCGCTGTCCGCCGATCATCTCGAATATGCCAACGAGCAGGACGCCCGGGCCATGGCGGCGTCCGGCACCGTCGCCGTGATCCTGCCCGGCGCGTTCTACACCCTGCGCGAAACCACAGCGCCGCCGATTGCGGCCTTCCGCGCCCATGGCGTGCCGATGGCGGTCGCCACCGATTGCAATCCCGGCTCCTCGCCAATGTCCTCGCTGCTTCTGAGCATGAACATGGCCTGCACCCTGTTCCGCATGACGCCGGAGGAAGCGCTGGCCGGGGTCACCACAAATGCCGCCCGTGCACTGGGTCTTGAGGATGCAGGCCGGATCAGGCCAGGCCTGCGCGCCGATCTCGCCATCTGGGACATCTCCCACCCTTCGGAACTGGCTTACCGCATTGGATACAACCCGCTGTGGAAGCGGATTTTTGGAGGCGCATTGTGACGCTCACGCTCTTTCCCGGCCAGGCCACGCTCGCCGAGCTCGAACAGATCTGGCGCACGGGCGCTGCCGTGCGGCTTGATGACAGCGCGCTGCCGGGTATCGAGGCGGCTGCTGATCTGGTGCGCCAGGCAGCCGCCGGCGACGCGGCGGTCTATGGCGTCAACACCGGCTTCGGCAAACTCGCCAGCGTCCGCATCAAGCCCGGCGACACCGCGCAGCTGCAACGCAATCTCATCCTGTCCCATTGCTGCGGCGTCGGCGAGCACTTGGATGTGGCCACTACAAGGCTGATGATGGCGCTGAAGCTGCTGTCGGCC
>LADQ01000135.1 GCA_000961635.1 Hoeflea sp. BRH_c9
CTCGCGCTCGTTGAGCACGCCGAGCGCGCCCTGCAGCATGGCGCGCCGCCCTTCCAGCTCGTCCTGTTCGACCAGCATGTCTTCCTGGCTGTCGGAATCATCCACCAGCCAATCCTGCCACTGGCCGGATTCGCCCTCGCCGGCCTTGATCGGCGCGTTGAGCGAGGCGTCGCCGGCAAGCCGCCGGTTCATCGAAATGACTTCGGCCTCCGAGACATTCAGCTTGGTGGCGATCTGCGCCACCTGATCGGGCCTGAGATCGCCATCCTCGACCGCCTGAATCCGGCTCTTGACCTTGCGCAGGTTGAAGAACAGCCGTTTCTGGTTGGCGGTGGTGCCCATCTTGACGAGGCTCCAGGACCTCAGGATATATTCCTGGATCGAGGCCTTGATCCACCACATGGCGTAGGTGGCGAGGCGGAAACCGCGCTCCGGATCGAATTTCTTCACAGCCTGCATCAGGCCGACATTGCCTTCGGAAATCACCTCGCCGATCGGCAGGCCGTAGCCGCGATAGCCCATGGCGATCTTGGCGACGAGACGGAGATGGCTGGTGACGAGCTTGTGCGCCGCCTTGGTGTCCTCATGTTCGAGAAACCGCTTGGCGAGCATGTATTCTTCCTGCGGTTCCAGCATCGGGAACCGGCGAATTTCGGCGAGATAACGGTTCAAGCCGTTTTCGCCAGCGGAAACGGACGGCAAAGTTGCTTGGGCCATGCAGCACCCCCTAAATCTGTTCCGGCTTCCTGACGGCAAACCAAATGGTTCGGACCGAACATCGCATCCGAACCAACCCATATGTCATGTAATTGTGGCCAAAGCCGGGATCAAGGTGCAAACGTGTTCACGGTCGCGTGATGACGCCGCCATGCTTTACAGACTGGCAAAGGCCCGCCGCAATTCTTCCATATCGGCCGGAAGCTCCGCCTCGAACCGCAGGGTCTCGCCGCTGGTCGGGTGCTCGAACACCAGCAAAAAAGCATGCAGCGCCTGCCGCGAAAAGGCGTTGACGGTTTCCCGCACGGCGTCGGGCAGGCGATTGGCCTTGGTGCGAAAGGCGCCGCCATAATCGGCGTCGCCCACCAGCGGATGGCCGATATGGGCCATGTGCACCCGGATCTGGTGGGTGCGCCCGGTCTCGAGCCGGCATTCGACCAGCGTGGCCGCGCAGCTGCCGTCGGGTTTCTCCTGGTAGCGCTCGCGGACCAGGTAATGGGTCACCGCATGGCGCACATCGTCGCCCTCATCGGTGCGCACGGCCCGGCGGATACGGTCGCGGGCGCGTCCCAGGCTCGCATCGATGGTGCCCTTCAGCCCCTGCGGCTTGCCCCAGACGATCGCCTTGTAGGCGCGTTCCAGCGGTCCGGTCAGGCCGTGGTCGGCGAACTGGTCGGCGAGATGGCGGTGCGCCAGGTCATTCTTGGCCACCACCATCACCCCGGTTGTGTCGCGGTCGAGCCGGTGCACGATGCCCGGCCGACGCACGCCGCCGATGCCCGAGAGTGAGTCGCCGCAATGGAAAATCAGCGCATTGACCAGCGTGCCGGTCCAGTTGCCGGCGCCCGGATGGACCACCAGTCCGGCCTGCTTGTTGATGACGATGAGATCGTCGTCCTCATAAAGGATTTCCAGCGGAATGTCCTCGCCAACCGGCTCGGCGTCCTCGGGCTCGGGGATGGTCAGTTCCACATGATCGCCGGGGTGGATCTTGTGCTTGGCCTGCTTGGCGGCGACGCCGTTGACCATCACCGCGCCCGCCTCGATCAGCGCCTTGATGCGGCTGCGCGACAGGTCGGGTTCGAGCTCGCCCGCCAGCCAGGCGTCGAGCCTGCCGCCGTCGTCTTCGCCCACCAGCAGCGATTCGGACGCGCCTCGGGCTTCCCTATCGGGCCGGGCTTCGTTAAACGATGTCGCGTTCTTCAATATCAGGGTCCGCCCGGCAAGGAATGGAAATGTCGAAAGTGAACGACGACGATCTCGACGAAAAGCCGCTCGATCCGGAAATGGAAAAGGTGCGGCGCAAGATGGTGCGGCTGTTGGCCGTGTCGATCGGCGTCATGTTCATCGGTCTTATGGCCGTGCTGGGGGCAATTGTCTACAAATTCACTCAGGCCGACGACACAGCCGTCGCCGGAAGCCCCGTGGCGGGCTCATCGATGGTGGTGCCGTCCGACGCGCCGATCGCCTCGGTGGCGAGTCTTCCCGAGGGCTTTGTCGTCGAAAGCGTCTCGCTCGATGGACCGCGCATCGGCTTTTTCGGCCGCTCGGCCGATGGCTCACGGCGGCTCATCATTCATGACATGACCACCGGCCGGATCGTCGGCGACGTCGTCGTGATCAATCGTTGAGCATGGAAGGCCGGCTGATCCGCATCGTCGATCCGGCCGATCCGCGCATCGCCGAGTTCACCTCAATGCGCGACAAGGATCTGGCCGGCCGCGGCGACCGCTTCATCGCCGAAGGCCGGGTGGTGCTGCAGGCGCTTGTCGAGGCGGAAGCGGGCAGCAGGCGCTTTGTGCTCGAGAAGGCGCTGTTTCTGGAAAACCGGATCGATGGCCTTGGCGACCTGATTGACCGCATCGATCCCGGCTGCCCGGTCTATGTGGCGGACCGGAGCGTGCTCGACGCCGCGGTCGGCTTTGCCATGCATCGCGGCATTCTGGCGGTCGGCAGGCATGTGCCGCCAGCCTCGTTTTCGGAGTTCCTCAGGCACTTGCCGGAGCAGGCGCTGCTGGTGGCGGCCTGCGGCATCGCCAATCACGACAATATCGGTGGCATTTTCCGCAATGCCGGCGTGTTTGGCGCCGATGGAATCGTGCTCGACGCGTCGTGCTGCGATCCGCTCTACCGCAAGGCCATCCGTGTCTCGGTGGGAGCGGCGCTGCGGGTTCCGTTTTGCCGCACTGGGTCCATCGCCGACATGGTCGCTACGCTGTCGTCCCATGGGTTCGAGATTGCCGGCCTGTCGCCGCGCGGCGCGGGGACGCTCGACATGTTCATGCCTGGCAGGCGGCTGGCGCTGCTTGTTGGAACCGAAGGCGAGGGGCTGCCCGCGCACATTCTCGATCAGGTCAAGACGCTGAGGATCGAGCAGGCGCCCGGCATGGACAGTCTCAACGTGGCCACCGCCAGCGGCATTGCATTGTGGCAGGCGGCGCTTCGCATGGGACGCACCGGCGTTCAGGCCGGATAGGTCAAGGATTGGCGGCGAGCATTTCGCGGACCCGGGTGGCCAGGCTCGGTTCGGAGCTTCCCGGCAGCGCCGGATCCTCGCTGCCCTTGAGGATGGCATAGACCGGTGATGTTCTGCCGTCTCTGCTGGCGGTCAGTTCCACCATCATCGAGGCCACAACGGCCAGCTCGCGGCGCAGCGCCGCATCATTGCCGCTCTTGTCCGCCTTCAGCAGCCGCTCGGCGAGTGCAGCCTGCCGGGCACGCAGCCGGTCGATTTTTTCGTCTTCCAGGATGTCGTCCTGGTGATGTTGCGGGGCGCGCTCCTGACCGTTCAGCTTTTCTGTCAAATCGGCGGGCTCTGCTTTGCTGCTGTCGAATGGCTTGGATATTTCCACCGGCATTGCCGGCTGCGGCGGCGCACTTGTTTTGGGGGGCGTAGGCCGTGCGGCCGCACTGGTCGCGTCCTTGAGCGCGCTCTTGGCAGCCCTTATCTCGTCAGACAGAACCCGGTTCTTTTGCCGGAACCGCTCGATTTCCGCGCTTCGCCGTTCAAGCGCGTTTTCGCGGTCGGTCAGCGCGGTGATGGTCTGGGCGAGTTTCGCCTGAGTGTGAGCCAGCCGTTCCTCATTGTTCTGCAAGCGGGTTTCCAGATCCCTGTGGGCTGACCCCGCCTTGGCCAGCGAATCGCGCAACACGTTGCGCTCGTCCCGAAGCTCCCGGATTTGCGCCTTGAAGTTTTCAGCCTCGGTGTCGAGCGTGGCCAGGTCGATGCGAAGTTCTTCAATCTCCGCGCCCAGCCGGTTGATCTTGTCATCCCGCCCGGCGAGTTCATGCTTGAGCGCTTCCGTCAGCCGTGCGGCGTCGCTGAAATTGCCGGTCAAAGTGGTGATGGTGATGTCGCGCTCGTTTATTTTGGCGTTGAGCGCGCGAATGCTGTCTTCGCGCTCCTCCAATGCCTTTTCGATAGATATTTTTTCCGCGCGAAGAGCGACCAGATCATTGCTCAGCCTTGTGCCGCGGGCGACGCTTTGGGTGAGTTGGTCGCGATTGTGCTTGAGATCCACCGACAGGCGCGCGGTTTCAGCAGCAAAGGCGGCCCGGGCCAAATCCTTTTCGGCGCGGATTTCCGCCGCTGAGAGTGGAACGCTCGCCCTGATGCGCCGCTCGGTCAGGCTGACGATACGCCGCTGAATGATCGGCGCCACGATCAGCGCGACCAAGGCGGCGGCCAGAAAACCCAGCGCAAATAACAGGACAAACTCGATCACGGTGAATCCACACAATCAGGGACGGGGGCGCCCCGCAAAAGCCTGGTTGAGCTTTAAGCATGGCCAATCGGCGTCGGCAAGCCGCAAGCGCCGGGATCCGCCCGTCTGGTCAGTCGTCTAGAAAGGATTCCATGTCGGCGCCGACGTCATCTTCAGATAGCCGATATTGATGCCCAATCGCGCGCCGAGGCCGGTGCGGATCGGCACCACCAGAACGCCGTCGCGCTTGAGCACGGTCATGCCCAGGCCGGCAACCACGTAGGCCGAGCCCGACACGCCGCCAAACCGGCCATAAACACCGTCGACGCTCGGGAGGTTGTAGACCAGCATCATGGTTCTGTTGCCATTGCCGCCATAGTCCAGGCCCAGTGAGGGACCCTGCCAAAACACCTCATGCTGTCCGGCGTTCTTGGTGAACAATTCGCCTTCGCCATAGGTCAGACCGCCGATAAAGGCGCCGGAGGCTTCCTGGCCAAGAATATACCCGTTTGGCAGGCCGTAGGACTGAAACGCCTTCTCGACGACCTTGGCCAGGCCGCCCGAGGCCGAACCGAAGAAGCCGTGACCTGCGTCGATGACTTCCTGGGCGGTGTATTGCGAAGAGCCTGCTGATTGCGCCCGCGCGGCTGGAACCGTACCGGCGATGAACAGCAAGGTGAGGAAAAAAGTGGCGTAAGCACTCAGGCGTAAGCGGGACGCGATCATTGGGTCCACTCCGTTTATGGGACGGTAGATACCGCAGGAAACATTGATCACATTGTGACGCGCCGATCTTAACAGGCAGTTTACCAAATGTGGTGTCTTTAGGGCGAGGCCGCTACCGGTGCCGTCGGCATTGGGCCATTGAACCGACTTCTGAACAACAGCGCTTGCGATTGAAGGCCCCCGGTGCAATTTTTTTACCGCGCTGATTCGGCGTGGGGCGCGCGCGCGAAGAGGAGACTTTAATGTCGAAGAACCACAATTTGACTTTGGCGGGGCCGGACCTCGCCGCGCTGTTGTGCAGCCGTGTTTGCCATGACATCATTTCTCCCGTCGGAGCAATCAACAACGGGTTGGAACTGCTTGATGAAGGCGGCGCCGACGCCGATGCGATGGACCTCATTCGCACCAGCGCACTCAACGCTTCGGTCCGGTTGAAATTTGCCCGGCTTGCCTTTGGCGCATCCGGTTCGGTTGGCGCATCCATCGACACGGGCGAGGCTGAAAAAGCGGTGATCGACTACGTCTCGGCGGACAAGAAAACCGAAGTGAGATGGAGCGGACCGCGCGCCATTATCCCTAAGAACCAGGTCAAACTGCTGCTCAACCTGTTTCTTGTCGCCTATGGAGCCATTCCCCGCGGTGGCGAGATCGATGTCACGGTCGAAACGCCGGAAACCGATCCACGGTTCCGTCTGGTCTGCAAGGGCCGCATGGTGCGGGTGCCGCCGAAATTCCTCGAGATCTATTCCGGTGACATGGAAGAGGCCGTCGATGCCCATTCGATTCAGCCCTACTACACCGTGCTTCTGGCCGATGAAGCCGGAATGGTGCTGTCCTGCACGGCAAATGCGGATGAAGTGGTGTTTACCGCTCAACGGGCAGTGTCTGTCTGATCCAGGCGCGGTAACGCTCTGAAATGGCGCATGTAAATCAATACTCACAGGAGCCATTCGAGCGCGGCACGCAGTGGCGGCAACGCTCCGTTAAGCCTGTCTGATTACGGAATCTTCGCTCCCTTGGGCTAGACTTCTTTCCAACACGACAGGATCCGCACGCGGGTTCGTCTGAAAGACGCCAAAGGAGGGCCGCCATGCGCCGCTTAATGATCGCTGATGATTCCGCCGTGATTTGCAAGGTTGCCAAGCGCATTCTGACCGGGCTGGATTATCTTGTCATCGAAGCGTCCAACGCCGGCGAAGCGATGATCATGTGCGAGGCGCAGCTGCCGGAAATCCTGTTGGTTGACGCCGGCATGACAGGCGCGCTCGATCTTATTTCCTCGGTGCGCCAGCTTGAGGGCGGCGCCTCGGTGCGCATCTACTATCTGATGATCGAGAAAGAATTCAAGCAGATGATGGCGGGCAAGCGGGCCGGGGCGGATGACTTTCTGCTCAAGCCGTTCGACCGGCGCAGCCTCACCGAAGCCTTCGCTCCCTATGCGGTTGCCGCTTGACAGGGATGCTTCATATCTGAGCCATTGACATGGTTCAGGCAGCAAAAAACCCGCCAGGTCATCAGGCGGGTTTTGTTTCTGGCGGGCCTGAAAGGAGAAAGATCAGGCGCTTTCGAGGATCTGGTTTTCTTCCGGCTCGCGCAAGACGTAGCCGCGACCCCAGACTGTTTCGATGTAGTTCTTGCCGCCCGCGGATGTCGCAAGTTTCTTGCGCAGCTTGCAAATGAACACGTCGATGATCTTCAGTTCCGGCTCATCCATGCCGCCATAGAGATGGTTGAGGAACATTTCCTTGGTCAGCGTGGTTCCCTTGCGGAGCGAAAGCAGCTCCAGCATCTGGTATTCCTTGCCGGTCAGATGCACCCGCTGCGATCCGACTTCCACGGTTTTTGCGTCGAGATTGACAACCAGGTCGCCCGTGGTGATGACCGACTGGGCATGACCCTTCGACCGGCGCACGATGGCGTGAATGCGTGCCACCAACTCGTCCTTGTGGAACGGCTTGGTCATGTAATCATCAGCGC
>LADQ01000023.1 GCA_000961635.1 Hoeflea sp. BRH_c9
GTCGAGCGCGGGGATGTCGGCGCCGTCGGCGACAAACCGCACGGTGGCTCCATTCACCGCCTCGGCGCCAAGCGTCAACAGCACCGGCTGGCGCGCGGCGTGTGGCCCCTCCTCGCCGCCATGGGGCAGGAAACTGTCCTCGCGAAAGGTCCACAAATGCGCGTCGAGCGCGGTGCGGCGCTCCTCGCTGCAAAGATGCACCGAGACAAGCCAACCCCGATCCAGGCTCTTTTCAAGAAGCGGGGGCAGCGCATCCTCAAGCCGGGATTCGGTCAGATGGTAAAACAGGACCTCTGCCATGGAGCGGGTTCCTAGCCTTCGTAATTGGCGCGCACCAATTCATCGAGAAGCCGCACGCCAAAGCCCGACGCCCAGGACTGATTGACGTCGGTGGCCGGCGACCCCATGGCGGTGCCGGCGATGTCGAGATGGGCCCAGGGCGTATCCTTGACGAAGCGCGCCAGGAACTGGGCGGCGGTGATCGAGCCGGCGTGGCGGCCGCCGGTGTTCTTCATGTCGGCGAATTTGGAATCGATCATCTTGTCGTAGCTCTTCCCCAACGGCAGCCGCCAGACCCGTTCCTCGGTCACCTCGCCGGCCTTGCTCAGCGCCTGGGACAGATCGTCATTGTTGGAGAACAGGCCGGCGTGATGATGGCCCAGCGCCACGATCACGGCGCCGGTGAGCGTGGCCAGATTGATCATGATGGCCGGCTTGAACCGCTCCTGGCAGTAGGTCAGCGCGTCGCACAGCACCAGACGGCCTTCGGCGTCGGTGTTGATGATTTCAATGGTCTGGCCCGACATCGAGCGGACGATGTCGCCCGGACGCTGGGCGGCGCCGTCGGGCATGTTCTCGACCAGGCCAATGATGCCGATGGCGTTGACCTTGGCCTTGCGCGCGGCAAGCGTGTGCATCAGCCCGGTGACGGCGGCGGCACCGCCCATGTCGCCCTTCATGTCCTCCATGCTGGCGGCGGGCTTGATCGAAATGCCGCCGGTGTCGAACACCACGCCCTTGCCGACAAAGGCCACCGGCTTGTCCTTGGTCTTGCCGCCCATCCAGCTCATGATCGCCATGCGGGGCGGACGGGCGGAGCCGAGCGAGACCCCGAGCAGGGCCTCCATCTTGAGTTTCTTCATGTCCTTCTCGGTCAGGATCTCGACGTCGACGCCGAGCGCCTCGAGTTCCTTGGCACGGGCGGCGAACTCCACCGGACCCAGCACGTTGGCGGGCTCATTGACCAGGTTGCGCGCCAGCGTCACGCCATCGGCGACAGCCTGGCGAATGGCAAACAGCTTCTTGCAGTCAGCCGCATCGGCGTGCTGGAAAACCACACTGACCTTTTGCGAGCCGTTGTCGTCATCCTCGTTCTTCGTGGTCTTGTAGATATCGAACTTGTAGGACCGCATCAGAAGTCCCAACGCCATGTCGGCGGCGGCTTCGGCGGAGGGCGTTCCGCCTTCGCCCAGAAGCACCGTCACTTTGCGGGCCTTGTGGATCAGCGTGAAGATCTTGCCGCCAAGGCGCATCCAGTCATGGGCGGAAAGCTTGGCCGGATCCCCTGCCCCGACCAGGGCAATGCGGTCGGCGGGTGAATCCACCGGGGCAATGACATCGGCGGTCGAGAATGATTTGCCGGTGAAGTCCGCCACCTTGACGGCCTTGTCGAGCTGGCCCGAGGGATCGGCCGAGCGCGCTGCATCGGCGACGGGCGACGCCAACGAACCAACGGCGACAACCAGTCCTCCCGAAATTTTCGCTGTTTTGGAAAAACTGATCTCAATGCTCATCGACATGACGGCTCCACTAAAATTGGGTGATTTGCGTAGGCCGCGATCATCCCGGTTTCGCGCCAGATGGCAAGAGCCGCGGCCAGATCAAGGCCTGCACATGATATTGCATTTGCGGCACAGCGCTGCAAGAAACCGTTAACCGTGTTTGTTTGCCACACATTATCCAATATGGGGTTTGATAAGGCTGGTGCATGGTGGGGATGATCCAACCTGCAGATAAAAGCGCCACGCGAATCAAGGCGCAGCCCGCCGCGTGCTCCGGAAAGGCGCAATGAAGCAAATCGAACGTTATATATTGCGTCGAATGAGTTCGCTGACCTTTTGGTCGCTGACGGCGGTGACGCTGTTGGTGATGACCACGCAGGTGCTCATTCGCGTCGACGTGCTGACCACCACCGGACAGGCGATAAGCGCATTCCTTCTGCTGGCGGCGACGCTTGTGCCCTCGGTGCTGTCGATCGTGGCGCCGTTCGCCTTGCTGATCGGGGTGGGCCAGGTGCTGTCGGTGATGAACTCCGACAGCGAGATGGTGGTGATCGAGGCGGCCGGGGTTCCGCCGGCGACCGTGCTCAAGCCGGTTCTGGTTCTGTCCGCGGTGGTTTCGATCATGGTGATTCTGGTGAGCAATTTTGTCGAGCCGTGGTCAAACCGCAAACTCTACGACGTGCTGGCCCAGGCGCAATCGGACCTTTTCTCGGTTGCGGTGCGGTCCGGCACCTTCATGCGGCTGGAGGAAGGTCTCTATGTGCAGGTCAACGAAAAGCTGCCCGGAGGCGAGTTGGGCGGCATTTTCCTTGCCGACTCCCGGACCGAGGGCAATGAGACCATCTATTACGCCCGCAACGGCGTCGTCAAAACCCTGGGCGACACCCATATTCTCTATCTGGTCGATGGCGAATTGCAGCAACGCAACCTGACCAACAACCAGATTTCCATCGTCACGTTTACATCCTACGCGCTCGACATGGCGGCCTTTGTTCCGGCCGGTCAGTCCTCCGCCCGCAGGCCGAAGGAGCAGCCCACGGCCTATCTGCTCAACCCGCCGGCTGACGACTATTATGCCGAGAAGGCGAACTTCGTCATCAAGCAGGAACTGGTGCAGCGCTTTTCGACCTGGATGTATCCGCTGGCCTTTGGCCTGGTCGCATTCACGTTCCTGGGCAAGGCCCGCTCGAACCGGCATGAGCAGTTTCAAAACGGCGCCATCGTGGCGGGGATCACGCTGGGCGCCCGCGGATTCGGCTTCTACAGCAGCGACGAGGCCGGCTTCAGCGTCGTCATGGAGGTTCTCACCTATGCGGTTCCCGCAGGGCTTATCCTGGTCTTCGGGTTTCTGGCGCTGACCGGCACGACGCTGACCATTCCCAGGGCCTGGGCCCGCCAGAATGATCGCCTTATCGAATTTGCCCGCGTCCGCTATGACCGCTGGCAGCGCGGGCGCCGCGCGACCGGCGAAAGCGGCCCGGCATGACCCTGCTGTTTTCGACATTGTCGCGCTATTTCTTCCGGCGTTACATGGTCACCTTCATGACCTACTGCCTGGCGATTCTGTTCGTGATCCTGCTGGTGGATTTCAACGAATCGGGCCGCCGCCTTTCGGGCGCGGCCGACTACACCATTGCCACCGGCCTGCTGATTTCGGCCCTGCGGGTGCCGACAGTGCTGCAGGCCGTTATTCCCTTCGTTGTCCTGATCGCCTCAATCGCCACGCTTTTGCAGCTCAACCGCAAATACGAGCTCGTGGTTGCCCGCGCGGCCGGCGTTTCGGCGTGGCAGTTCCTCGGGCCGCTGATCCTGGCCAACCTGCTGATCGGCGCCCTGTCGATCACCGCCTTGAACACATTGGCGGCCAAGGCCCTGCAATTGGCCGAGACCATCGTCGTTGAACGCAATCTGGGCTCGCGAAGCCCGACCGACAACGCGCCATGGCTGAGACAGCGAACAGAGCAAGGCGACACCGTGCTGGGAGCCCGGGCGACATCGGCGGGCGGCACTAAGCTGTCGGGCGCCACGTTCTTCCTGTTTGACGAGGATCAACGCATCAAGGAGCGCCTGGAGGCCGATCACGCCGAACTGGGAGATGGTGCTTGGGTGTTGACCGATGTGAAAAGGATTCGCGGATCCGAGCCGGTGGAACGGCTGCAATCCACAACCGTGCCGACCAGTCTCAAGGCTGAATTCGTTGGCGAATCACTGACTTCGCCCGACACGGTGCCGTTTTTTGAGCTGAGTGGGAAAATTGCCACGGCCAAGTCATTCGGGCTTCCAGCCACCAGTTATGAGATGCAATTTCACCGTTTGGTGGCTCTTCCCGCACTTTTGGCGGCGATGACGCTGATCGCCGCCATGGTGTCGCTGAAATTTGTACGCTTTGGCCAGTCTTTAACGGTGCTTCTGGGTGGAATCCTCGCGGGCTTCGTGCTTTATGTCGTTTCCGAGTTGATCCAGGCGTTTGCAAATGCCGGGACCATTCCGCCTGTAGTGGCGGCCTGGATTCCGGTTCTGGTCGCTTCGGCGTTGGGGACGACAGTGCTTCTCCACAAGGAGGACGGATAGTGACGGGTGTGCGCCGGTCGAGAGTTCATGCGTTGGCTGGCGTCTTGTACGCTGGTGCGGCCCTTTGCGCGATTTTTGCATTCGCAACACCCCAGGCTGCCGCCCAACTCGCGGTTCCCGGCAGTGTCAGTGTGCCGGAAGACGCCAAGATGCTGCTGGCGGCAGATGAGCTGACCTACAACAAAGACACCGGCGTGGTGGTGGCGACCGGCGGCGTGCAGATCGACTATGGCAATTACAAACTGGTTGCCGACCGGGTCGAGTATGACCAAAACACCGGCCGCATGCAGGCAATAGGCTCGGTCGAGATGGTGGAGCCGAGCGGCAACCGCATCTATGCCGACAATCTTGACGTGACCGACGATTTCGCCGACGGATTTCTCAACGCGCTGCGAATCGAAACGACCGACAACACGCGCATCGCCGCCGAAAGCGCCGAACGCAGCGGCGGCACCCAGACCACCTTCAACAATGGCGTCTACACCGCGTGCGAGCCCTGCAAGGAAAAGCCCGACCGGGCGCCGTTCTGGCAGGTCAAGGCCCAGCGCATCATCCAGAATGGTGAAACAAAAACCATCCGGCTGCAGCACGCAACATTCGAGCTGTTCGGCATGCCAATCGCGTACCTGCCCTATCTCGAGGTTCCCGACAGCTCCGCCAAACGAAAGTCCGGCTTTCTGTCGCCCAGCTACAGCAGCACTGAAAATCTCGGTTATTCGGTCACCGTGCCTTATTATCTGGTGATTTCGCCCTATATGGACGCGACTTTCACGAGCCGGGCCTACTCCAGGCAGGGGTTTCTCGGCGAAGCGGAGTTCCGGCGGAATTTCGCCAATGGCGAAGTCACGCTGCGCATGGCCGGCATTTCCCAGCGCGAACCGGAAGCGTTTACCGCCAACACCGCCGACGCGCTGGAAACAACGCGCGGCATGATCGCGACAAAGGGCAAGTTCCGGATCAATCCGCGCTGGATATTCGGCTGGGATGCCATGTTCCAGACCGATAACAATTTCTCGCGATCCTATGGAATTACCGATTACGGCAGCAGCACGGTGAAGTCGGAAGTCTACCTGAAGGGATTGTCAAACCGCAGCCATTTTGATCTGCGGGCTTACCGGTTTGACATTCAGAACGCCGACGAGTTCAACAAAGCCGAACGCCAGCAGGCCTTTGTCCACCCGTCGCTCGATTACAAGCGCACTTTCTCCGATCCGGTCGCCGGCGGCGAACTGGCCGTGAACGTCAACGGCTATTCGCTGTCCCGCAAGGTTGACGATATTGGAAAACGGAAAATTGGAGCCGACGACCTTCTCTACCCTGATCGTTACCGGGGCTTTGCCGGCGAAAATTCCCGCCTGAGCGCGGAACTGGAATGGAAGAAGACCGTGACGGTCGGCAACGGCCTGCGCCTGACCCCGATCCTGGCCGCGCGCGGCGATTTGAACTCGGTCGATGTCGACACCGCGCCCACCGATTATGACGGTGTTTTCGCCGCCGGCAACGGAACGCATGCAAGGGGCATGGTGACCGCGGGACTGGAGGCCAGCTACCCGGTGCTGATGACCACCGCCGGTTCAACTCATGTGATCGAACCGATCGCGCAAGTGTTTGTCCGGCCAGACGAGCAGCTCGCAGGCGGGATCCCCAACGAAGACGCGCAGAGCTTCGTTTTCGATGCGACCTCGCTGTTTGAGCGTGACAAGTTTTCCGGCTTCGACAGAGCCGAAGGCGGCGTCCGCGCCAATGTCGGCCTGCGCTATACCGGCCGGTTTGACAATGGCATTGGCACCCAGGCGATCTTCGGCCAGTCCTATCATCTTGCCGGGCTCAACTCGTTTGCCACGCCGGACCTGTCGCAGGCGACGCGAAATTCCGGACTTGAAGAGGATGTGTCGGATTTTGTCGGCCTGGCCGGCGCGTCTTACAGAGGTTATTCGCTCGCCGCGTCCGCCCGTTTCGACAAGGACGACTTCCGTCCTGAACGCACCGACATCCGCGCCGGTCTGAGCCGGGGGCGGATGTCGACCTCGCTGACCTACAGTGAGATCAAAGCGCCCAGGCCAAACACATTCACCGAGGATGATCGCCGCGAAGTCACCGCAGCGGCGTCGCTCAAGATCCATGATTTCTGGCGCGTCGCGGCTTCCGCCAGCTATGACCTGGTCGACGAAAAGTTCAACAGGCGGGCATTCGGGCTTCTTTACGAGGACGAGTGTTTCGCCTTTTCGCTGGGCTATACGCACACGCGCGACGATGGCAACACGAAGGCCCGCGACTGGAAGATCGGGGCGCGGTTGAGTTTCCGCACCCTTGGCGATATTGGCGGGGGTGATGATGTCAGCCTGCTGAAACCGAGCTTCTGACGCCAACGGCCAGGAATGATCGGACCATTGCGGCCCTGTGCCTCGTTTTGGCCGCATCGCACAGGCATTTACGAGCGACTTTGGATTTGCAACACTGACATTGTCTGTGTGACTGGAATAGAGGACGAGACCGTATGCGATTTTCCGCGAACTTCCGCTTTGCCGTGTTGTTGCTCGCAGCAACTGCCGCGTTTTCGTTCGCACCGGTGTCGACGCTCTCCGTGTTTGCCGCCAGTGAAATCAAGATCGTGGTCAACAACCAGGCGATCACCAGTGTCGACATCGCGCGCCGGGTGGCATTTCTCAAATTGCAGCGGACCAGCGGCAATCTCGGCGCCAAGGCGCGCGAGCAACTCGTCGATGAAGCCCTGAAGCTGCAGGAAGCGATCCGGGTCCGCGCGCTCGTCAGCGACGGTCAGGTGGATGCTTCATTCGAGCGGTTTGCGGCCTCCAACAAACTCTCGACAAAACAGCTGACCCAGATCCTCAACCAGGCAGGCGTCACTCCAAAGCATTTCAAGAGCTTCATCCAGATCCAGATGAGCTGGCCGCGGGTCTTGCAGGCGGTTGGCGTCAGTGGCGGCGGCGGCACGATGTCGACCCAGGACCTGGTTTCAAAAATGCTTGAACGGGGCAACGACAAACCGTCAACCACCGAATATATCCTCCAGCAGGTCATTTTCGTGGTTCCCGCCAGCAAGCGGTCCCAGTCCACGCTCAATGCCCGCAAGCGCGAGGCCGATCAGTTGCGCGGCCGCTATCAGGGCTGCGACAACGCCGCCTCGATCATCACCGGACTGCGCGATGTCACCTTGCGACAGCTTGGCCGGATCATGCAGCCGGAATTGCCGCCGGATTGGAAGCCGCTGATCGAGAAGACCAAGACCGGTGCGGCGACGCCGACGCGCGTGACGGAGCGCGGGATTGAATTCATCGTCATCTGTTCGGCCACGACCGTGTCCGACGACAAGGCGGCGGAACTGGTGTTCCGAGCCGAGAACGACGGTGCCGGCGATTCGGCGGATGCGAAGAAATATCTCAAAGAGCTTCGCAAGCGCGCAGTCATCGCCAACAAATAGGGATTTCAATCGACATGACCGGGAACCGCCGCGCCCTGGCCTTGACCATGGGCGATCCTGCAGGCATCGGACCCGATCTGGCGCTGTCGGCCTGGCAAAACCGGGCCGCCCTGGACTTGCCGGCGTTTTTCCTGATTGGCGACCCGGACCTGTTGTCGGCGCGGGCAAAGCTGCTCGGCATCGACATCCCGATGCGTGAAACCTCGCCGGAAGACGCGGCCGCCGGTTTCGCCACCGCCCTCCCCGTGCTGCCGGTCCGGCTGGCAACACCGGCCATTGCCGGCGCGCCCGATCCGGCCAATGCAGCGGCGGTGATCGAGGCCATAAGGCTTGCGGTCGAACTCACCATGCAGGGCCGGGCCCGCGCGGTGGTGACCAATCCGATCGCCAAATCGGTGCTTTATGCATCGGGCTTCGAATTCCCCGGACACACCGAATATCTAGCCCATCTGGCAAACCAGGCGCCCGGACTGCTGCGGCAACGGCTGCTCCGACCGGTCATGCTGCTGGCCGGGCCGCATTTGC
>LADQ01000259.1 GCA_000961635.1 Hoeflea sp. BRH_c9
GTGACAGCATCGAGCGCCATATCACTTGGCTCGACGTCGAGATTGCCATCGTCGAGAAAGCCTGCCTTGATCTCGTGCGTGCAGACAAAAGCCTGAGCGAGCAGAGTGCGCGGCTTCGTTCCATCCCAGGCGTCGGCCCTGTCACCGCCTTTACCCTTCTCGCCCACATGCCCGAGTTGGGCGGCGGATCACCCAAGGCCATGGCAGCGCTTGCCGGCCTTGCTCCCTTCAACGTCGACAGCGGCATGCAACGAGGACAAAGACATATTCGCGGCGGGCGAAAGCGTGTCCGCGACGCCCTCTATATGGCGGCATTGGTCGCGTACCGGCTGAAAAAACCCTTCGCACGCACCGCTCAAGCCATGGCCGACAAAGGCAAGCCCTTCAAGGTCATGATCATCGCCATTGCCCGAAAGATCCTCATTACGGCCAACGCCATGATCCGGGACAAGACGACATTCCAGGCAGTGTAAAAAGAATCCGCAATACAGTTGCCAGCCACCGCGCGTCGGCGCGGTGAATGACTCCTTCGACACCCGCATCAAAGAGTCTTCCGGCTCGCGGACGCTCGCCGCTGGATCCCGGATCAAGTCCGGGATGACGGAAACTAATTGCAGATCCGCTCCACCATCGACTTGACCAATTTCCATTTCCCCTGTATTTAGCCTATCAGTTAATTAACCGACAGGCTAACAATGACCGATCCCCTCTCCGATACGCTGTTTGCGCTGGCCGACCCGACGCGGCGGGCGATCCTGGCGCGGCTTTCGCAGGGCGAGGCGACGGTCAATGAGCTCGCCGCCCCTTTCGACATCAGCCTGCCCGGCGTGTCAAAACATCTGAAAGTGCTGGAGCGGGCGAAACTGATCTCGCGCGGCCGCAACGCCCAATGGCGGCCCTGCCGGCTGGAAACAGCGCCCTTGCGGGATGTCGATGACTGGCTGACGGACTACAGAAAACTCTGGGAGAGCCGCCTCGACCGGTTGGAGATCTATCTGGCCGAGCTGCAGGCGAAACAGGTCGGCAAGGACGGGAGCAAGCCATGAGCGACACAATCGAAATCATCAACGAGCGGGTGTTTCCGGCCGGCCGGGCGGCGCTGTTTGACGCCGTCGCCGACCCGGACAAGCTTGGCCAGTGGTGGGGGCCGGAGGGCTTCACCAACCATATTACCGTCTTCGATTTCAGGCCCGGCGGCGACTGGCTCATCACCATGACCGCCGACAATGGCACGGACTTCCACAACCACTGGACCTTTGACGAGATTGTCCCGGGACAGACTGTGCGGATGACGCACCACGATCCGGTTCACGTCTTCACGCTCGAAATGCGTTTTGCCGACGAGGGAGAGCGCGCGCGGCTCATCTGGCGCATGCACTTTGACCGCACCGAAGAGAACGAGGCGATGGAAAAATTCATGCACGCCGCCAATGAACAGAATTTCGACCGGCTGGCGCGCCTGCTTATCAAGGGAGACCACTGACATGTCCGCAGAGCTTGATCCGAGCAAGATCTTCCGCTTCGACCGCACCATCCCCGCGCCCCGCGCGCTGGTGTTCGAAGCCTTCTCCGATGCAACCCATCTCGATGCCTGGTGGGGGCCGGACGGCTTCGCCAACGAGACCCACGAGATGGATTTTTCCGTTGGCGGGCTGTGGCGCTACACCATGCATGGCCCGGACGGCAAGGTCTGGCCCAACTGGATCCGCTACACTGAAATTTCGCGGCCGGCGCGGATCGCCTACGACCATGGCGGCGAGCTCAGTGAGCCGGCCCATTTCCGCGGGCTGATCCAGTTCGAGGATCTGGACGGCCAGACCCGGATCTCGATGGTCCTCATCTTCGACACCACCGAGGCACGCGACGCCACGATCAAGTATGGCGCGGTGGATGGCGGCCGGCAGACGCTGGCGAAGCTGGAAGCCTATGTGGTGGGGTTGCAGCAGCGCGGGGGGTGATGGGGGCGGTGCGCCGATCGCGCCCGGCGCTTTCGCAGGGCATGGCGGGAGGGCGTCCCGGACCGATCCGCCAAGACGGCGTGGACGGCGTTCCGGCAAGATCCGCCTTCCGGGGCCTTTCCTTTGCCCTTGAAAGTTGAGCCGAGTCCTGTTTTAGGTCTGTAGTCTCAGCCATACCAATACGTGGTCGTCCTTTAAAATAAATATCTTAGCTGATTTTCAAATGTAATCTCCCCATCTCCAGCCTATTAGAAGATAAATTTACTCTTGCGTTGCCATAAAAAACACGCTTAAGTTTAATAACAGGCATTTGAATTCATTTCATATCAATAACTCGCTGAGCGTCAAAGCAAAGCGGCCTTGGGAATGCGTATTCCCGGGGTCCGGCTGTTCTCGCGGTGGACTGAAACCAACAGAGATTCCACCAAACGACTGGTCAGCGACCTCCGACCGATGCCTTCGAAGGAGCAAACCGTCATGCATTCAATCAAGCGCATTCAATATGGTCTCGCCGCCGGCGTAGCGATTGCGGGTATCGCCCTTGTACCTCCGCTCGCAGGCCCCGCCAGCGCTCAAATGGCTATTCCGTCTGATGTTCAGGAAACCTGCGTCGTGGAGCCCGCCACGTTCAACGGTTGGTTCGAGGGCGGACAACCGACGCCGAACGGCGCGGTCAATCCTCCCAGCAGCGTGACCTTCACCAGCGACAATTCCGCCAATGACGGCCCGGACGTCTGCAATTTCTACCAGTGGGGCGCGCAAATGTTCCTGTGGCTGACGTCGCCGGCCGGCGACGATCAGTGGGTCTTCGACTCCCCCGCCTTCTTTGATGTCTCCCCGTCGATCAACGGCAAGCGCACGCTGATTCCGAACACCGGCGGCGTCGGCAACACGTTTGCCCTCAGGGCCGCGAAGCCGGAGGATATTGGCGAGACCGGTCAAGCCGGCGGAAGCGGCGTGCTGCTGTCACAGCAGCAATCGCTGGTCTACTACGGCATCCACATCAACGAGGTTTACGGCTATTTCCTGACCGGGCAGATGGGCGGCAGCCTGCCGGGAGCCACCACCTTTCCCGAGAACGAAGCCGATCTCGCCGCCGTTCAGGCCTATGTGAACGGCAATTTTCCGGGCGTCGATCTGGCCGATCCGCAAACCTTGACGATCGAGCTGAAAACCTCGTGGGTCGATGCCAAAACCGTGCCGGACCCCAGCCAGTATGTGATCATCGAGGCCCAGGTCCCGGCCTATGACAAGACCAAGGCCGTGTGGACAGTGAATCCGGACCCGGAGGTGTTGCCCCTGGCGCTGGTCGGCATGCATGTTGTCGGCACGGTTCAGGATCACCCCGAATTCATCTGGGCGACCTTCGAGCATGTCTCGAATGCGCCGGATGCCGACTATTCCTACACCAACACGGGCGGCCAGACAGTCAACCAGCCCTACAGTTCGGCTGGAGAATACCTGTTCATGGCCACGGGCGGCGGCCAGGCCGATGCCAACGCCGAATGCATGCATCTCGAGAAGGGAAATATTGTCCCCACCCTCTCGACCAAAACCACCACGCCGCCGATGACCAATTGCACAGGCGGTATCGTGCCGTCGAACACGGTGCGATCGAATCCGTGGGGAAGCGCTTCAGCCGCGCAGACCGATGCGGTTATCAAGAACAACACGCTTGTGCTGTCGATCAACAATTCGGTGATGAGCCAGTTGAGCGACGGCGACATACGCAAGAACTATGTTCAGATCGGCGGCCTCTGGACCACCACCCCGCCAACGGGCGGCGATGCGCCGATTCCGAACCAGACCGGCAACCAGACGGCGAATATGCGCGGCTCGCTCAATCTCGCCAATGCGACGATGGAGACCTATCATCAGAGCGGCAGCGCGGCCTTGAACTGTTTCGACTGTCACCAGCTGAGCGCCGGCGCACCCAACAGCTTCGAAGCCTTCGGACTGTCGCATATCTACTCGGAAATCCAGCCGCTGGCCTTACCTAAATGCACCGCGGCGGAGGGATCCTTGCAGTTCCTGGAAGGCGGCGTGACCTGCCAGGGCGCACAATCGGTGGTCTCCGCTAGCCCGCCCTGCGGCAATCAGAACTACCAGCCCTTTTCCGTTGGTGGAGGCCTGGGAACCTGGGAAACGCAGGACCAGTGCAGTGGCGGCGGCGGACAGCAGCCCTATCGCTCGGAAAGCGGCGCCGAGAGTTTCATGTGGTATGCTTGCACCCGCTATCCCGGAGATTGCTGACCGAAGGGAAGACGGGATGGAGACATCGCCGAAGCGCGCCCTCTGATTGCACCCTCCCCCCGTTTCCCTTATCATCCCCGTGGTGGAGGGCCGGGCCATGGCCAGGAACATTGTCATTCTGCTTGATGGCACGTCGAACCAGATTTCCGGCGATCGGACCAATGTGCTCAGATTGTATGGCAGCCTTGAGCGGTCGAGGAAGCAGCTGGTGTTCTATCAGCCGGGCGTCGGCACCTTTGGGCTCGTCGGCTGGTGGCAGCGGTTCAAGTCGAAGGTGCGTATTGTGCTGGGGCTCGCCACCGGCGCGGGCATTTCCGACAATGTGATGGAGGCCTACCGGTTTCTGGTCGAAAACCATGAGTATGGCGACAGGATTTACATTTTCGGCTTTTCCCGCGGCGCCTACACCGCCCGGCTGCTCTCGGGCTTCATCCGCATCTTCGGGCTGGTGCGGCCCGAGCAGCTGCAGCTGGTGCGCTATGCCTGGCGCGCCTATGCCAGGCTGGGCCAGCCCGGCAGCAAGGATTTTGAAGCCGAGATCGGCCATTTCCAGAAGGTGCTGGGCGGCGCCGGCGTGCGCATCGCGTTCCTCGGCCTGTGGGACACGGTGGCCTCGGTGTTTGACTCCAAGGCGGGTTTTCCCTGGCTGACCATCACCCAGAAAGCCTACACCAACCGCAACGACCGGATCAGGACCGTCCGTCATGCGGTGGCCATCGACGAGCGGCGCACCTATTTCCAGCCGTCGCTGTGGGAGCCGGGGCAGATCTATGAGCAATGGTCGCAGGCGACCCGGTCTTATGAGAAGTCGCCGCAGGATTTCGAGGAGGTCTGGTTTGCCGGCTGCCATGGCGATGTCGGCGGCGGCCACCCGGACGCCCGCAGCGGGCTCGCGAAAATTCCGCTGGAATGGCTTTATCGCGAGGCTGTGGCCGCGGGCGTACTCGGCGATGACAAGGTGTTCGAGCTGCTCACCCATGGCGCGCCCTCGCCGGGCAGCGCCGAGCCGGACCCGGAGCTCGCCCGTGACGAGGCCGAAAAACGGCACAAGACCTATGGCGCGCCCGACCCGCTGGCCGACATCAACAATTCGATGACCCCCGGCTGGGCCCTTGTCGAATTCCTGCCGCGCAAGGTGCCCAAGACATCGTTTTACCGCCAGCTGCAGTTCGGCAAATATTATTTCCCGGTGTTCGATTACCGCCGGGTGCCCGAGGGCGCCAGGCTGCATGAAGCAGTGATCGAACGGCTTGAGAAGCGCCCCGATTACAGGCCGCCCAACCTGCCGGAGAGATATGAGGTGGTGGGGACGCGGGTCCAGCGCGAGCTGTAAGCCAAGTCCCCTCCCCAACCCCTCCCCACAAGGGGGAGGGGCTCATGCGTGTCATGCATCCTGCCAACTGTTGAGTTTCAACAAGCTGAAAGCCTGATGATATGAAGGCGAGTGCCGCCGGGTTGAGCCCCTCCCCCTTGTGGGGGTCCGAAGGACGGGCGAGACCCGTGGCTCGCCCGGTTGGGGAGGGGTTTTCATCCTGCCAGCCTACTTCCCCGTCTTGCCAATCCAGTCGGCGAAGCTGCCGAGCCAGGCTTCGAGGAAGGTCCTGGTGGCCTCGTCGGTGATCTCGCCATCGGCGCCGAAATGCTCCGGCTTGTAGGTGTAGTAAAGTTCCGGGGCTCCCATCACCGCGGTTCCCACGGCGACCATCGAGGTGCGCAGATGATGCTGGGCGATCGCAGTGCCGATGGCGCCGGGCGAGGCGCCGGTGATGGCGACCGGCTTGCCGCCCCAGGAATTCTTGCCCCAGGGGCGCGTGCCCCAGTCGATGGCGTCCTTGAGAACGCCGGGATAGCTGCGGCTGTATTCCGGCGTGACGATCAGCACCGCGTCGGCGGCCTCGATCGCAGCCTTCAGTTCTGTGACCGAAGCCGGGATATTTTCCCACAAATCATCATTGTAGTGCGGCAGGCTGGCAAGATCGGCATGGACGAAGTCCATCCGGCCTGCCGCCAGCTTTTCCAGGCCGGCGGCGAATTTGCGATTGATCGAGTCCTTGCGCAGCGAGCCGATCAGAACAGCAATTTTTGTCATTGGGATTTCCTTGTATAAAAAAGTGACTGACGCTACTTATGAAACCAATAGACAGGCCACAAGACGGCACTTTTTCGAACCTGAGGCACCCCGATGAAACCACCTGACCTTCACCTCTCCGGCCAATGCCAGGTCGCCAATGACGTCATTTCGCTGGTCGGCGACAAATGGAGCGTGCTGGTGGTCAGCACGCTCGGCAATGGCACCTTGCGCTTTTCCGAGATCAAGCGCGCGGTCGAGGGGATCTCGCAGAAAATGCTGACGACCACCCTGCGCGGGCTCGAACGCGACGGCTATGTCACCCGCACGGTCTACCCCACCGTGCCGCCGCGCGTTGACTATGAGCTGACAGAACTCGGGTTTGAATTGCTCGAGCCGGTGTCGGCGCTGGGAAATTGGGCGATCGCCAATCACGCCCGGGTGCTGGCGGCCCGGCGCGCCTATGATGACAGGGCCGGCTGAACGCCAAACTTCAAGAAACCCGCGCGGCGGATCAGAGCGCCGGGCCGGGAACCAGGCGGCTGCCGTCGGTGAAGCGGGAAAACCGGAAGCGCGACAGATCATGGCCGGTGGGGCGGCCGGCGGCGAGATGGGCGACGGCCTTGCCGAAACCCGGACCGATGCCAAAACCATGTCCGCTCATGCCGGTGGCGACGATCAGCCCGTCAAGCCCGGGCACCCGGTCGACCACCGGCACCACGTCGGGC
>LADQ01000071.1 GCA_000961635.1 Hoeflea sp. BRH_c9
CGGCGCGCCCTGGGCCGACCGGCTGCTGGCGCTGCCGCATTTCCTTGCCGACAGGGACGTGGCCTGCACGGATGGAGAGACACTTGGCCAGGCATTCCGGCTGACCGGCTATTTCCTGGACCGGCATGTGTTTGAACCGCGCGGCGTTGAACCGCCGATCAGCCGCGAGAGTTTCTGCACCGCCGCGCTGCGCGCCATGCCGCAAGCTGATCCTGCCCCCATCCGTAATGAGGAACCGATTTCATGACAGCCAACCCCGACAACAACCGGCAATTCGCCGGCGTGGTGCCGCTCGATCTGGTGGCGAGCGAAGGCGGGCTGAAAGTGATGCAGGGCATATTCGAAGGCCGCCTGCCGGGCGCGGCGATGGCCAAAACATTGAATTTCTGGCTCAGCAAGGTCGAGGACGGCGTGATCGCCTTCACCGGCGTGCCCAATGAGGACCACCTCAACCCATTGGGCACGATCCATGGCGGCTGGGCGGCAACCATCATGGATTCAGCGCTTGCCTGCGCGGTGATGACGACATTGGCGCCGGGCGAGGGCTACACCACCGTGGAATTCAAGCTCAACCTGACCCGGCCGATCCTGCCCGGCATGGGCGAGCTGGTTTGCGAGGGAAAGGTGGTGCATCGCGGCCGGACGATCGCCACCTCGGAGGCCTATCTGCGCGATTCCGCGGGCAAGCTCTTGGCGCACGGCACCGAGACCTGCGCGATTTTTCCGATCGACAAATTGATGCGGTGAGGGACCAGCGCAGTTCCCGGTGATCCGTCACTGTCTTTTTGGTTGTATCCATCCAGGTGTCGCCGGCCGGTCACAGAAGTGTAAACGTTGTGTCACACCGCCTCGCTATGAGTTTGGAACCATTCCAAACAGGGGAGTATTTTCATGGAAAACATCGACATCAATGAACTGTCAGCAGACGAGTGGGACGAACTGATGTTCCCGCGCCCGGCCGAGCAGGACTTCGACCGGGTCGTCGAGCGCGCGATCTCCCGCCGCGGCTTTATGGGCGGTCTTCTTGTCATGGGTTCGGCAGCTGCCGTCTTCGGCGCAGCGGGCTTCAAATCCTCGACAGCTCTTGCCAGCCAGCAGACCCGTTTCGCATTCACGCCGATCGCCGCCCAGACCGACAGCACGGTGCATGTGCCGGAAGGCTACAGCTGGCAGCGCCTGGTTTCCTGGGGCGATCCGCTGTTTTCCGATGCTCCGGCCTTCGATCCTGCCAATGGCGTTCCGACCGCCGGTTCCGATCGCGTCTTTGGTGAGAACACCGATGGCATGGAAATGTTCCTGATCGGCGACAACCAAGTTCTGGTCGTCAACAGCGAATACACCAACAACAAGCTCAACCTTGCCGGCAATAAGGAAGGCGTCCCGGCTTCTGCTGACGAAGTGCTGCGCCTGCAGCAGTTCCAGGGCGTCAACGTCCTCGAAATCACTGAGGACGCCGATGGCTGGAAGGTCGTCGTCGACAGCCCGTTCAACCGCCGCATTCACCACAATACGCCGATGCAGATTTCCGGTCCGGCCGCCGGTCATGACCTGTTGAAGACCGAAGCCGATCCGACCGGCACGACCTCGCTTGGCACCATGAACAATTGCGGTTCCGGTAAGACCCCGTGGGGCACCTATCTGACCTGCGAGGAAAACTTCAACGGCTATTTCGGCGCCACTGCCGAAGTGTCCGGCGACGAGGCTGTTCTGGCCGGCTACAAGCGCTACGGCATCAACACCAAGGTTGAGCCGGGCCGCTACAACTACCATGGTTTTGATGCGCGTTTTGACGTATCGAAGACCCCGAACGAACCGCACCGCGCCGGCTATATCGTGGAAATCGATCCGGCCAATGCGGACTCGACACCGGTCAAGCGCACCGCACTGGGTCGCTTCAAGCACGAGAATGCCGCCTGTGCCGTTGCCGCCGACGGGCGCGTGGTCGTCTATCTCGGCGACGACGAGCGCGGTGAGTTCCTCTACAAGTGGGTCTCGCGCGATATCTACGTGCCGGGCGGCGATACCTCGACGCTCCTGGAAGAGGGCGTTCTCCACGTTGCCAAGTTCAACGACGACCAGACCGGCAGCTGGATCGCGCTCACCGAAGACAACACCGGCATGTCGGCGGCTGAAATCGCCATCTTCACCCGCACGGCGGCCTCCAAGGTCGGCGCCACCACCATGGACCGTCCGGAATGGGTGGCTGTCAATCCGGTCTCGATCGAGGCCTATTGCTGCCTCACCAACAATTCGCGCCGCGGCGTCAAGAATGATGACGGCTCGGTGCGCACCAATGCCGGTGGCGACGCCATGACCGTCAATGCCGTCAACCCGCGCGAAGAGAATGGCTACGGCCAGATCGTGCGCTGGCGCCCGGTCCGCGGCGACCACGCCGCCAACGTGTTCGAATGGGACCTCTACGTGATGGCCGGCAATCCGGCGGTTCATGCCGAAGGCCCGATGGCTGGGTCATCCAACATCAATGGCGGCAATCTGTTCAACTCGCCCGACGGCATGGTGATCGATTCCACCGGCCTGATCTGGATCCAGACCGATGGCGATGACGACAACGAGGGCGACTTTGCCGGCATGGGCAACAACCAGATGCTGGCGGGTGATCCGGTGACCGGTGAGATCCACCGCTTCCTGACCGGCCCGAACGGCTGCGAAGTGACCGGCCTGTGCTGGTCGGCCGACAGGCGCACGATGTTCGTGGGCATCCAGCATCCGGGCAAGGGTTTCCCGGATGCCGACGGCCTGCCGCGCTCGTCGATCATCGCCGTCAAGCGCGACGGCAACGCCTTGGTCGGCTAATTGTCGCCAGGGAACTGAGACTGAGGAGGCCGGGAGTGATCTCGGCCTTCTTCATCGCGCGGCGAGGACTATCACTCCGCCGGCGTCAGCACAGGACGATCGACGGCGCGTTCCTGGATCGGCCAATGGACAATGGCCGCGAACAGCCCCAGCGCCACGCCCAGCCACCAGACCGGATCGTAGCTGCCGAAGATATCGTAGAGATAGCCGCCGAGCCAGACGCCGAGGAACGAGCCTATCTGGTGCGAGAGAAAGACGATGCCGCCAAGCATGCCAAGATGGCGGGTGCCGAACATGATTGCCACCAGCGCGTTGGTTGGCGGCACGGTCGACAGCCACAACAGGCCCATGACAATAGCGAAGATGACGACGGAAATGCCGGTCTGCGGCAGCAGCAGAAAGGCGGTCACGGCGATGGAGCGGCCGATATAGATCCAGACCAGCGCCATCGGCTTGGAATAGTGCTGGCCGATATAGCCCGACGCGAGCGAGCCGATGATGTTGAAGAAGCCGATCAGCGCTAAGGACAAGACGGCGTAGGAGCTGTCGATGCCGATGTCGCCCAGATAGGCGGGGAAATGCGCGGTGATGAATGCCACCTGGAAGCCGCAGACGAAGAAGCCGGAGACCAGAAGCACGTAGCTCTTGTGGCCGAGCGCCTCGCGCAGGGCTTGACCGATCGACTGCTTGTACTGGATGGCCTGCTGCGAGCCGGAATTGGAATTGCCGCGCAGCGGAATCGCCAGGAACGGGATGATGAACATCATCGCCGCCATCCAGATCAGCGCCTCCTGCCAGCCATAGGCGTCGATCAGGCCCTGGCTCAGCGGCGCGAAAACGAACATGCCGGCCGAACCCGCCGCGGTGCCGATGCCGAAGGCCATCGAGCGGCGTTCGGGCGCGACATTGCGGGCGAAGGCCGCCAGAATGATGCCGAAGGAGGCCGACGCGATGCCCAAGCCGACGAGCACGCCGCCGCCGATATAGAACCAGCCCGGGCTCGGCGCCACCGACATGATGAACAGGCCGCTCGAGTAAAGCAGCGAGGACAGCGCCAGCACCTTCCAGGTTCCGAACTTGTCGGCGATGGCGCCGAAAATTGGCTGTCCCAGCCCCCAGAACAGATTCTGGATCGCCATGGCCAGGCCGAAAGTGGTGCGGTCCCAACCGGTGTCGGCGAGCATGGGAAGCTGGAAAAAGCCCATGGCCGAGCGTGGTCCGAAGGACAAAAGCGCGATCAGGCCGCCGGCGATGATGATCAGCCAGGGCAGGGGCGGAAGGGCTGCGGCGGGACGGGTGTCGGACATCGGGCGCTCCAGAAGTGTCCGGCGACTTTAGCCACTGCCGTGCCGGGAGCAAGTGCTTTTGCTTGAACGTAACGATCATCAAAATTGATGGATGATGCCAGAATCAGCCCTTCTGCATTTATGTTTTGCGAAGTTGTTGACAGCCACCGGCGCGGCAGGAATGCTGTGCGGCGGGGGAACTTGGCGATGGCTTACGGTCTGTTTCGAATTGTTGCTTCGGCGGTGTTGGTGCTGTGGTTGGCCGCAGGCGCCCATTCGCAGGATTTTGATCCGGATCGGGCCAGTTTCGATCCCGAAATCCAATTCGTGATCACGCCCTATGGCGCGATCATCGGCGATCCGGCGCAACTGACCGAACTCGGATCCGGGCGGGTCGGCTTTACCCATTGTGCGACAACGCCCGACAAGAACCGCGGACTGTTGCTGATGGCGTCCATCGTCATTCCCGCCCAGGACGGCACTGAGGGCGGCGGACATTCGATGATGATGACGGTGGAGCAGGCGTGGACATTCGTGGCGCTGCTGCGCAAGGCGCCGGACTGGGCCAAAGTCGCGGTAGAGAACAAGGTCGGGCTGTTTTCCAAGCCGATCGGCGATGTGATCGGCGCGGAAGGCGAGGCAGAGCACCTGTCGGTCAGGTTTGTCTCCGACGCGCAAAGCAACGGCTCTGTGCGAATCGAGCATATGCTTGGCGGCGTCACCAAGGCCTTCGAATTTGGCATCAATGCCGCGCAGAAATTTGCCGCCCAGGCTCAACATGCAGTGGAGAAAGGGCTTGCCGAAATGCCCGAGGCGGCGCCTGCCGAGGACGCCGAGAAGAGCAAGCTGTTTGAGTGAAGCGCAACCGTGGCGACGGCGATGCGCCCGCGTGGCCCGCTTGCAATCGCAAATGCAAAGTCCTATGTGAAGTGTTCCCCGGCATTGCCGGGTTCTTTTGAGGAGTTATTATGCTCAAACTGAGCATAATAAAGAGGGACAGGAGGGTTTGCCATGACCCGGTTGGAAACAAACGCCGCCACCCCGGTTGCGATGCGGCCCCAGAGCGCGGCGGAGCGGTTCGGCGTGATGGATCGCCCCGAGCTCAAATACACCCCGGCCGTGGCGCGCGAAACGGCGCATCTTTACGAGCGCGTCCGCCATCATATCCCGGAAATCGAGTGGCCTGTCTACGCGCCCTATATCCACGCCATCAACCGCATCAAGAAAGAGCGCGGCGCCGCGATCCTGGCGCACAACTACCAGACCCCGGACATCTATCATTGCGTCGCCGATATCGTCGGCGATTCGCTGCAACTGGCGCGCGAGGCGTCGCTGGTCGACGGCGAGATCATCATCCAGTGCGGCGTGCATTTCATGGCCGAGACCTCGAAACTCTTGAACATGGACAAGACCGTGCTGATCCCCGACATCAAGGCCGGCTGTTCGCTGTCGGATTCGATCACCGGGGCGGACGTACGGCTGCTCAAACAGCGCTATCCCGGCGTGCCGGTGGTCACCTATGTCAACACCTCGGCCGATGTGAAGGCCGAAACCGACATCTGCTGCACCTCGTCCAACGCGGTTGCGGTGTGCGAAAGCTTCGAGTCCGACACGATCCTGTGCATCCCGGACGAATACCTGGCGATGAATGTCGCCAAGCAGACCAAGAAAAAGATCCTGACCTGGAAGGGCCATTGCGAAGTGCATGAGCGCTTCACGGCGGCGGAACTGCTCGCCTACAAGGAAGCCGATCCGACCATCGAGATCATCGGTCATCCCGAATGCCATCCGGATGTGATCGCGGTGTGCGACTATTCCGGATCGACGGCGGGCATGATCAACTACGTCAAGGACACGCGCCCCTCCCGGGTGCTGCTGGTCACCGAATGCTCGATGGCTTCCAACATCGAGAGCGAGGTCGAGGGCGTCGAATTCATCAAGCCGTGCAACCTGTGCCCGCACATGAAGCGCATCACCCTGCCCAAGATCCTCGACAGCCTGCTGTTCATGACCGAGGAAGTGCTGGTCGACCCGGCCATCGCCGGTCGCGCCCGGCTGGCGGTCGAGCGGATGATCAATCTGAAGAACTGACGTCTGGCGCAGCGCCGGGGTTCCGGTCGCGACCAGCAGGGAGCATGCCATGACGTCGACCGCGATCGCCATCCATCAGCCGCAACCGCGCCAGCGCAAGGATGAGGTCATCATCATCGGCGGCGGGCTGGCGGGGCTGTTCTGCGCGCTCAAGCTTGCGCCCAAGGCGGTGACCGTGCTGGCGGCGGCGCCGATC
>LADQ01000054.1 GCA_000961635.1 Hoeflea sp. BRH_c9
CCCGCCGATGTGACCGACAGGGCCGCAATGGCGGAGTTGGCCGAGCGGATCGACGCCGACGGCGCCGGCCTGGCGCTCGCCGTGTTCAATGCCGGGATCTATCTGCCCGTCCATGGCGAGATGCTGGACGTCACTGATTTCGAGCGGAGTTTCGCGGTCAACCTGTCCGGCGTGGTCAACGGCCTGGTTCCGGCAGTGGCGCGGATGAAGGCGCGCGGACGCGGCCAGATCGCCATCGTCTCTTCGGTCACAGGTTATGGAGGCATGCCCACGAGTGCCGCCTATGGCGCTACCAAGGCGGCGCTGATCAACATGGCCGAGAGCCTGAAATTCGATCTCGACAAGTTGGGGGTCCGCATCCAGGTGATCAATCCGGGCTTTGTCGACACGCCGGCGACGGCCAACAACGCGTTTGCCATGCCGGCGCTGCTGCAACCCGAGGACGCCGCCGGACGCATTGCCGCGGGGCTCAAATCCACCGCCTTCGAGATCAGTTTTCCGCGCCGCTTCACCTATGTGCTCAAGGCGCTGCAATGGCTGCCCTATCCGGCCTATTTCGCGGTGATGAACGCCGCGACGGGCTGGAAGAAGCGGCCGCTGGAAACCGGGTGAACTGATCGGTCAGCCAGACTCGATGCGGATCAGCTGAGATGATTGTGCTGCTTCATCATCCGCTTTGATCAGCTGTAAACCACCTGCCGGACATTGACGTGGCCGGAGCGGAAGCCGGCCTCGCAATAATACATGTAGAATTCCCACAGGCGTTTGAAGCGGGCGTCGAAGCCCATCGGCTGGATCTCATCCCAGGCGTTCCAGAACCGCTGGCGCCATTCGGAAAGCGTCCGGCCGTAATCAGGACCGAAGGCGCGGTGGCCGACCTGTTTGAGGCCGGCCGCTTCTCCCAGCGAGATCAGATGGTTCTCGGTGGGAAGCATGCCGCCGGGAAACACATAACGCTGGATGAAATCGGGATTGGAGCGATAGGCCTGATAGGCCTCGGGCTTGATGGTGATGATCTGCAGACCGGCGCGCCCGCCCGGTTTGAGGCATTGCCGCACCTTGGAAAAATAGGTTGGCCAGTATTTTTCGCCCACCGCCTCGAACATCTCGATGGAGACGACGCCATCATACTGGCCGGTCTCGTCGCGGTAGTCCTGGAAGCGCAGATCCACCTTGCCGGACAGGCCGGCCTTTTCGATGCGCTGGCGTGCGAAGGCCAGCTGTTCATTGGAAATGGTCAATCCGGTGACGCGACAGCCGATCTCGCGCGCGGCGAACTCGGCAAAGCCGCCCCAGCCGCAGCCGATCTCGAGCACATGGTCGCCCGGCTTGAGGCCGGCGGCGCTGGCCAGCGCCCGGTATTTGCCGGTCTGCGCACCGGCGAGATCATTGGCGCCATCACTGTAGAGCGCCGAGGAATAGGTCATCGTTGCATCGAGCCATTTCGAATAGAACTCATTGCCGAGATCATAATGGGCGGAAATGTTCTTCCTGGCCTGGCTGCGGGAGTTGGACCGGAGCCAGTGCCGGATCGTCTCCACCACGCGCAGAATGCCGCGGGCGCCGCCGGCCAGCGTGTCTCCGACCTCGACATTGATGAGAAACAATTCGAGAAATGTCGTGACATCCGGGCTTTCCCAGTCGCCGTCCATGTAGGATTCAGCCACGCCGATGGTGCCGCCGGTCAGGGCCCGGTGCGCCAGGTTCCAATTGTGCAGGATCAATGTGGCCTCGGGGCCTTCGGAATGTCCTTCGATGCGAATGGTGCGTCCATCCGGCATGCGAATCGACAATTGCCCGTGGCCCATGTTCAGCAATCCGCGCAACGCCATTTTGGCCTTGACCGGCAATCCGCGCAGATAGGCCGAAATGTTGTCGGCGGACAGTCTCTCGGCGACCTTATGATCAATCCATGTGGCTTCAGTCTTCATAGGCGCAGCCTCCACCCTCTCGCCATCTGTCGGGATGCCGATTCTGGGCCGCCTGAGGTTCGTGCTTTGCCATGTCGCGAAAGCTCGCAGGTGGGGGCGGCGCCGGACGCGGCACATAGCGCATCCCCTTGAGCCACAATTTCAGGGCCTCATAGTGGATACCGCCGACAATTTTCCACGGCAAAAGCGGAATCTGCAAGAGGCAAGTTAAAATTGATGCCGTCGACACTGTTTTGCGTGTGCCATTGTAGGTCGCCGCAAGCAACGGTCCGCTCTCGTCTGTCTCGAGAATGCGCCATTTCAACTCATCGCCTGGAACGCTCATGCGGAAGTGGTAACGCATGTTCATCTCGATGAAGGGCGAGACATAAAAGACCTTGGCGCGGCTTTGGCGGATGCCTGCGGGCGACACCTCTCCGGCCTCGACCGTGCAGACATAGGTGTGGCTCTCGCCAAAGGTATTGCGCACCTCGTAGACCATCGCCACAATTTTGCCGTCGCCGTCATAGGCGTAATAGACCGACAAGGGATTGAAGACCTGACCGAAGATGCGCGGATAGCAGGCGAGTTCAATCCGCGTAGCTGGTTCAGCGAGACCTGCGTCAAAGAGCAGCCTGTCGATATGGGCCCGCAACGAGTTCTCCGATGTGCCGCGCAGATGATCGGCTTCATGGAAAGCCATCAGATTGGCGCGGTTGACCGAAAACAGCGGCGAGAGCCGATGGGCTTCATCGAGCCGGTCGAGATCGACCAGCAGCGAATAGACCTTGTAGCGGAACCGGTGGCCGACAGGCTTCATGCGCTGGTGCATGACATCGCCGACATAGAGGCATGCGGGGAGGGATGCGGGAGCTTGCGCGGCGGCATCCGGTTGGAGCGGATGCTTGACGGGAGCGGTCATGATCAGGCTGCCTCTTCCATTCGAGCAAGCGCGCTGGCGCGCCAGGGCAGTGTCGCGCCCAATGCTTCGGCCGCGGCAATGCCGGAATTGAGGCCATCCTCGTGGAAGCCATAACCGGTCCATGCGCCGGCGAAATGGGTGTGATTGTCGCCCTGGATCGCCTTCAGCCGCGCCTGGACCTCCATGGCGTTGGCGCCGAATTGTGGATGATCGAAACTGTAGTCGCCGAACACCAGCTCCGACCGGGGCTCTCGGTCGGGATTGAGGGTGACGAACAGCGGCCTGGAGGCGTCGATGCCCTGCAGCCGGTTCATCCAGTAGGAGACCGCGACATTGGCGTCACTGCGCTGGTCCGACGAGCGCAGATAGTTCCACGACGCCCAGACCTTCTTGCGCTTGGGCATCAGCCGCTCGTCGCGGTGCAGCACCACCCGGTTGGGGCCATAGGGGATGGCGGTCAGGATCTGCCGCTCCTCGGGCGTCGGCCGGTCGAGGATCCGCAATGCCTGGTCGGTGTGGCAGGCGACAATCACTTTGTCGAAACATTCCGAGCGGCCGGTGGTGTCGAGAATGTCGACGCCATCAATTGTACGGCGCACGGAAATCACGCCGGCGCCAAGCCTCAGCCGATCGCCAAGAGGGGCGAGCAGCTCGACGAGATAATTGCGGCTGCCGCCGGTCACGGTGCGCCAGACCGGGCGCTCGGCATGGATCAGGCGGTGGTTTTCGAAGAAATTGACGAAATAGGTCGCCGGAAACTCCAGCATCCGCTTGGCCGGCGTTGACCAGATCGCAGCGGCGATCGGCACCAGATAATTGTTCATGAAGCCGGGCGAAAAGCCGCGCCAGTTGAGATAGTCGCCGATCGAGCGTGAGGTCAGGTGGCCGTCGGCGCGATCACGCAGGCAGATCCTGTTGAACCGGAGGATTTCGCGCAGCATCAAGAGGAAGGACGGGCGCAACAGGTTGCGCTTTTGCGCAAACAGCGTGGACAGGCTGTCGCCGCCCCATTCAAGCTTGCCGTGATCGAGCGACAGCGCGAAACTCATGTCGCTGTCATGGGTGTTGACGCCGAGATGGGCAAACAGCGCGGTGAGATTGGGATAATTCAGTTCATTGTAGACGATGAAGCCGGTGTCGACCGAGATCGGCGATCCGTCATAATCAATATCCACCGTGGCGGTGTGGCCGCCTGGACGCTCGCTTTGCTCATAGACGCTGACATCATGCATGCCGTGCAAGGCCCAGGCGGCGGAGGCGCCGGAAATGCCCGAACCGATCACGGCGATTTTCAGACGCTTGGGCCCGGGATTGAGGGCTTGCGGGGGCAAGTGAATGGTCATGCGGCATCCTTGATGCTTTGAAAGGAGGCAAGCGCGCGCCGGCGCGCCTGTTGATGATCGACAATCGGGCCGGGATAGGTGTCGCCGAGGCGTATGCCCGCCGCCCGCAGCACGTGGTCTGGCGCGGTCCAGGGCTGGTGGATGAATTTTGCCGGCAATCCGGCCAGTTCCGGCACGAATCTGCGGACATAGTCGCCGTCAGGATCAAATTTTTCGCCCTGTAGCACCGGGTTGAAGATGCGGTAATAGGGTGCGGCGTCGGCGCCGGAGCCTGCCACCCATTGCCAGCTGGCGGCATTGGAGGCGGGGTCGGCGTCCACCAGCGTGTCCCAGAACCAGGCCTCGCCGTCGCGCCAGTCGATCATCAGATGCTTGGTCAGGAACGAGGCGACGATCATGCGGACGCGGTTGTGCATCCAGCCGGTTTGCCAGAGCTCGCGCATGCCGGCGTCGACCACCGGATAGCCGGTCAGCCCCTTGCGCCATGCCGAAAGGCACTCGGGATTGGCGATCCACGGAAACGCGTCAAATCTGGCATTGTGATTGGCGGTTGCAAGAGCGGGATTGTTGGCGAGCAGATGCCAGGAGAACTCGCGCCAGCCGATCTCCTTGCGGAACTTGCTCCGGTCCGCCGCGGACGCGTCATTGTCGCTGGTCTCAAGGGCATGGAAAATCTGCGCCGGCGTGATTTCGCCATTGGCGAGATGGGCGGACAGGCCCGACGTGGAAGCGCTTGCGGGAAAGTCGCGGCGCTCGGCATAGCCACTGAGCCGGTGCTCCAGGAACTCGCTCAACCGGGCCTGGGCGCCGTCCTCGCCCGGCGTCCAGACCTCCGCAATGCCACCGGCCCAATCGGGGTTCGACGGCAGCAGGCGCCAGTTGTCCAGGGATTCCGGCCGCAGCCCGGCGGCCGCTCCATGCCGGCCCAGCGAGTGTGGCGCGGGTAGGGGCATTGGCGGGCTGGCTTCAAGACTGGCCTCAAGCGCCCGCCAGAACGGGCTGTAAACCTTGTAACAGGTTCCGGCGCCGGTTCTAAGCCGCGTCGGTTCATGCAGCAGTTGGCCGGCGAAGCTTTCGACAGCGGTTCCCGTGCCTTGCAGCCGGGTTTTCAGCGCCGCATCGGCGGTCTGGCAGGCCGGATCATAGCGTCGGTTCCAATAGACCGCGGACGCGCCTGTTGCCTTGACCAGTTGCGCAATCACATCGGCCGGATCGCCGCTGATCAGATGCAGCGGTGCGCCGAGGCGTTCGAGCTTTTCGGTCAGCCGCGTCAGCGACCCGCGCAGCCACCACGACCGCGCCGCGCCGAGCGGCCGGGCAGGGGAGCAATCTTCGCGGATGAACACCGGAATGACCGCGGCGTGCCTGCTTGCCGCAACCAGCGCGGCGTTGTCAGCGGTGCGCAAATCATTGCGAAACCAGACAATGGCCGGTCTGGTGAAAGATTCTGTGTCGGGTTCCATGTCGAAGCGTATTTTCCGTTTGCGCGAAGCCGCCGGGCCTGCTGCATCTGGTCATACGGCGCAACGGAAAAAACGGATCAAAGGTTTCAGGAAAGGTGCTGAAATTTCGCAATGGCGCGGCAAAGGGGATAAAATGCAAAAAACCGCGCCCCGGAAAGGGTGCGGTTTCTTGAATTTTGGCTCCCCGGGCCGGATTCGAACCAGCGACCGATCGATTAACAGTCGATTGCTCTACCACTGAGCTACCGGGGATCACTGCCTTGAGCAGCGTGTGGGGGCCTATAACAAATGCCTCTCTGATTTGCCAAGCGGTTTTTGAAGAAAATGCGACGATCTTGTTCTGGCGGGCCGGAAATCCCATCTCCCGGGTCTGAAAGATCATCTTTCCACTGAACCGGGCAGGCACGGGCATCATGTCGAAGAACAGCTATTTCGAATTCAACGCCGGCCGCGGCGATGTCCGTGTCGGGTCCAGGCGTTTCCGGCTGCCGCGGCGCCCGTCAACGCGCATCGCGCTC
>LADQ01000205.1 GCA_000961635.1 Hoeflea sp. BRH_c9
ATTGCGGTCAAGGCCGAGATCGGCGGCATAACCGGTCAGGCCGGCCGCGATGACGAAGCCAACGAGATAACCGGTGGTCGGACCGGCAAAATAGGCCAGGCCACCGCCCTGGTAGAAAACCGGCAGACCGGCGGCGCCTTCGGCGAGATAAAGCAGAAGGGTCGCTACCGCGAGCTTGCGGCCAAAGGCTGCGGCAATCACGAAAATCGCCAGCGTCTGCAAGCTCGCCGACACCGGCCAGAACGGGATCTGGAACTTGCCGGCGATCGCAATCAGCATCGAGCCGGCAAAAGCAAGCACTGCATAGGTGGCATAACGCGCAGCGACGGTCTGGCCCGTTGGCATATAGGTCTGCGCAAAAGAGCGCGCGGGGGCGATAGCCATGGATCTTCCTCCAGTTGGTTGGCCGGCTGGCGCAATGACGCCTTTCAAGCGGTATATTGACTTAGCGGACCGACAGCAAGACAGTCCGGCCCAAATCAACACCCGTCCACAAAAGCGCGTCGCATTGAAACGGATTCCGCTGACGCGCTTTTGTTTACTCTTACATGTCGTTATCGCAAAAACGCCGCACGATTGTGCGCGACATGTATAAGGGGCCACGGCAAGGCGCCGGTTCCGGGCCTTTGCGAGAATTGGAGAGTTTCGTGACCGAACCCGAGTTCGACAAGGCCTTCGAGCCTGCCCATGGCCAGGCCGTGCCTGTTGCCCCGGATGTGCTGCGGGTCACCGCGCCCAATTCAGGACCGCTGACCTTCCATGGCACCAACAGCTACGTGGTCGGACGCGATACGCTGGCGGTGATCGATCCGGGTCCCGAGGACGAAAACCATTGGCGCACCCTGATCGCGGCCATCGCCGGCCGTCCGGTCAGCCATATTTTCGTGACCCACACCCACCGGGACCACTCGCCATTGGCCGCCCGGCTGAAGGCCGCGACCGGGGCGATTGTGATCGCCGAAGGGCCGCATCGCGCGGCGCGGCCGCTGCATGTGGGCGAGGTCAATCCGCTCAAGGAAAGTTCGGACATGGAGTTTGTCCCCGACGTCGCCTCCGGCCATGGCGAGGTGACAACCGGCGACGGCTGGGCGATCGAAACGCTGCACACGCCGGGCCACACCGCCAATCACGCGGCGTTCGCGCTGATTGGCACCGGTCAGGTCTTTTCCGGCGATCATGTGATGGCCTGGGCCACCTCGATCATTGCTCCGCCCGATGGCGCGATGAGCGACTTCATGGCTTCGCTCGACATGCTGGCCGCGCGCGACGACCGCTCCTACCTGCCCGGCCATGGCGGTCCGGTGAAGGAGCCCCGCCAATTCGTCCGGGCGCTCAAGACCCACCGCCGCATGCGCGAGCGCGCCGTTCTCGGCCGGGTGGAAAAAGGCGACAGGCTGATTGCCGACATGGTCAAGGCGATCTACCGGGACACCGACCCGCGACTGCATGGCGCGGCCGCCCTGTCGGTGCTGGCGCATCTGGAAGATCTGGTCGGCCGCGGCGAGGTCATCACCGACGGTCCGCCGGCGATTGATGGCGAGTACCGGGTGGCTTGAGTATTTCCCCGACGAGAAGCGCTCGGGGCGTTCTTCGCCCGGACGCATCCGGTTCATATCCACTCTTCAGCCGCCGGCAATGCCGAGCAGCCTGATGTCGAGATCCCGCAGGAAGGTCTGGATCAGTTCGGCGTTCAGGCCAAGATCATGGTCGCCATCCCGGGTCGCGGCCCGCATGTCGACAAAGGTGGTTTCTTCCTCTTCGACAAGCCGGATCAACACGTCTTGCGGAATGCCAAGCACCAGGGTCTTGGTTTCGTATTGCATCAGCGCAAAGGTCGGCAGCGCCTCGACCGACTCGTTCTCGATATCCGGACGCGGCGCGGGGATGGGAGCGCGCGCGGGATCAACCTCGCCATTGGATAATGGTTCACCCTCGCCGGCCGACTCAGGCACCGGTTCGAGGCCGTCCACCAGCGCTTCGACCCCGACATGGGCGACTGGCGTCCATTTGTTTTCCTGCACCACCGCGCGCACGGCCAGCAGCACACGGTCGATTGCGCCCTCATAGCGCCGCCCGGTCACTTGCGGATAGGCCAGGGTCTGCAAGTCTCGGGCGGCCGCATCGCCGCCATTCGACCGCTTGATCCAGGACAATTCAAGGACGGGCGGCTCGAGCCATTCCGGCGCCTCCATCACATCGGTCGTTACATCGTGAATAGTGGGAAGAAGAACATAGCGGCTGGCGGCAATCCCCACCGGGATCAGCACCATCAGCGCCATCACCATGCCACTGAAGGATGCATGGCCGCCCTTGGCGCCCACGTGCCAAAGCATGAAGAAGCCGATCATCGACAGCCCCAGCACAGCAATCGCCAGACCTGACGCCAGCAGAATTGCCGCAACCGCATTGGGCAGATCCAGCACGCCGGCCCGGTGCAGAACCAAGGCCATGAAAGCCAGCAGCAGGGTGAACCGGCCAAGTATGCGTGACCAACTGGCGGCGATGGAGTGCGGTCGTTGGGGTCGGAAGGGCATGGCGGCGGCCAGGTCTCCGGGTCTGATGGCGGGCGGGATTGCGCGCATGGTCGAGGTGGAATTCCTTAGCCGCTCCGGGCAGGCGCGGCAAGCGCCACACTTCAGCCATTCTTGAAAGCAATTCTGAGGTTTGGGGGCAGATCAACTTGGACAATGTCCACGGTTTCCGAAGGAGATCCGCCATGGCGACTGACGCCACATCGACGCCAATGCACGGCCATTCGCAGCCTTTCTCCGCAGCCTATGGCGTGGCGGAGCCGAATAGTGCCGACCCAGTGGCCCAAACCACCCCACCCCCGATGCCGCTGGATCTGGTCGAGCTTGAACTGGCGCTCGACCTCAATGACGTTGCCGCCAACGGATTCGGCGCAGCCGTTCGCGAGGCCGCCAAGCGCGTCGGCGGTGAATTCCTGTTCGATCTGCCCGCATCCGGGTTGCTGGACGACGCGCAGCGGATTGCCGTTGTCTGCCTGTCGCGCGATGATGGCGGGCGGTTTGGCCTGGTGTTGCTGAGCGCCGACGGCGACCAGGCCCGCACCGTGGAGCCCGACAGCACAACCGCGGATCTGGTGCAATTCGCCAAGGCATTTGTCGCGGTCCTGGAAAAGCTCTGAGGCTTTCCGTCCGGTCTGGGTTCCGGCCCTGCTTTCCGTCCGCGGCCATTCAAACGCCTCTCATCCAAACGGATTCGGGCGACATGCATTGGTTTTTGCATGCCGGTACTGCAAAAGCGCTGCACGGATTTGCGTGACATGAGTTAGTCTCCGCCGGTCAAGCGGCGGGAGACGGCTCGGTGGACCTAACACAGACAGACCGTGACATCATGGAGGGCCTGCAAGGGCGCGCCGCGGCAGACGCGCTTGGCCTTGTGCTGCGGTTCGCCCAGGCCGTCGGCGCCGAGCGTCTGTTGCCCTGCGCCAGCGCCCATGTCGACGGATGTCTCTATCACGGCCAGGCCAGTCTCGATTTCGTCGAGCGTTTCGTCGCTCTCAAAGGCCGGGTCAAGGTTGCAACAACGCTCAATGTCGGCTCTGTCGATCTCATCCATCCGGAGCTGTTTATCGGCGATCCTGCGCTGGGGGCCGCCGGAAAACGATTGATGGAAGCCCATGTCGAACTTGGCTGCACGCCGAGCTTCACCTGCGCCCCCTATCAGACCCTGCTGAGGCCGAAATTCGGCGATCAACTGGCCTGGGCCGAATCCAACGCCATTGTTTTCGCCAATTCCGTCATCGGCGCGCGCACCAACCGCTATGGCGATTTCATCGATCTTGCCTGCGCGCTCACCGGAAGGGTGCCCGACTACGGGCTGCATCGCACGGAGAACCGTCTGGCGCGGGTGATCGTGGAGCTGTCGGGGTTTGAGGATGCCGATCCGGATCAGGCCGGCGGCATCGCGGTGGCGGCAGGCCTGATCGTCGGCCGTGAATGCGGCTCCACCATTGCAGCCATCACCGGCCTGCCGCGATCGACCAGCGAGGACGACCTCAAGGCGCTGGGGGCGGCGGCGGCGTCATCGGGCAGCGTGGCGATGTTTCACGCGGTCGGCCTGACGCCGGAAGCGCCGGATCTTGCCACCGCAACCGGCGGGTTCGATGCTCCAATTGTGGCGCGGCTCGGACCGGCCGATATTGCGGGCATACTGGCCAGGCTCAGCACCGTTGCCGATGGCGCGCCGCTGACGGCCGTGGCACTCGGGACGCCGCATTTCTCGCTCACGGAGTTCGAGCGGCTGATGCCGATGCTCGATCTGGCGCCGTTTTCGGTGCCGGTCTATGTCAACACCGGGCGGCATGAGTGGGGGCAACTGATGCGTGACGGCCGCGCCGCGCGGCTGGAAGCGGCGGGCGTCACGGTGGTTGTCGACACCTGCACCTATGTCACCGCGATCATCCGCGACCTCTCCGGCGCGGTGATGACCAATTCGGGCAAGTGGGCCTACTACGCGCCGGGAAATCTTGGCGTCGATGTCGCCTTCGGCACATTGGCCGATACGATGCTGTCGGCCAGGGCCGGACGGGTGGTGCGGGCATGAGCCTGCGATACCTGGTTGCCGGCTCGGCCGAGGGGCCGGTTCTGGCGCTTGCCGAACCCTTGAGTTTCTGGGGCGGATTTGACAGCGCCAGCGGCAAGGTGATCGACCGGTTTCATCCGCAGCACGGCGCCTGCCTGTCAGGCTCGATCCTGTTCATGGAGCGCGGCCGGGGCTCTTCGTCCGGCGCCTCGGTGCTGGCCGAGGCGATAAGGCTCGGCACCGCGCCCGCAGCGATCATCCTGCTGGATGCCGACGCCATCATCGCCACCGGCGCGCTTGTGGCGCAGATGCTTTACCGGATTGACTGTCCGGTGCTGGCCATCGGCGAGCGAACCGAATGGCAAAGTCTGTCAGCCCTGCCCCGGCTTGTGATTGAAGCCGGGCCGGACGCGGTGCGGATCACTCAGCCGGCATGACCGCGGCTGAACGCGGGCTCTCGCTGGCAATCGCTCTCAAGGCAAGTTGCGTCAGCGCCGCGCCCGCGATCATCGATGCCAGGCCAAGCAGCGATGAAATCGCCAGCACGGAGCCGCCGGTGAGGCCGGCGCCGATGGTGCAGCCAACCGCCAGGATGCCGCCAAAGCCCATCAGCACCGAACCTGCGGCGTAGCGCCAGATCGATGGCACGCCCGGTTCGGAGAAGGTGGAGATGCGGAACTCGCCCGAAACAAGGGCCGCCACAAAGGCGCCGATGATGGCGCCGATCAGAACACCCTGATCCAGCCCGGCAAATCCGCCCTCAAGCGCCAGTTCGCCGCTGGTGGCCAAGGGCCGGATGAAGGACAGGCTTTCGGCCTGGATCGGCTCAAAAACCTGGGTCGACAATTGCCAGGTGAAATACCAGCCCGCGGCAATGGTGAGGCCGATCATGGCGCCACCGAACAGCCGCCAGGGCGACAGCCGCGCCTTCAGCGCAACGCCAATGGCGATCGCCGCCAGAGCGCCGCCCAGGACAATTCCGGCGATCCGTTCGAGCCCTGTTTGGGCGAGAAGGTCATTGCCGCCGATCGCCGCCGTGCTCCAGAACCCGCCAATGAAGTCGCGCAACGGCACGAGCACGCCGCTGTAGGTGGCAAGCGCCGTCACCGCGATGATGGCAATGGAAAAGACGCCACGCAGATTGCCCGAGGCGCTGAGCACCAGCAGTCGGGAGACGCAGCCCCGCGCCAGCACCATGCCGACGCCAAACAGCAGGCCGCCGATGAGTGCGCCCGACAGGCTCTGCGCGGTGGCGAAGAAGCGGGTTTCGGCAACATCGATCATGTCGGCGCCGACCAACGCCTGCACGACCAGAATGGCGGCGGCAAAACCCGCGGCCCAGGTCGCCAACGGCTTGAGGTCGCTTTCGCCCATGGCGGAGAGAACCGCCGAGCGGGTGCAATAGCGGCTGCGCTGGGCAAACACGCCAAAGGCCAGGCCAAGAACAAGGCCGCCAATCAACGCGGTGTGCGGTTCGCCGGCAAGATCGATCAGGGGTACGAGATCCATCGCATTCGTCTCCGTGAATTGTATCTGTAAAATACAATGCGTGGAGCCTGATGAGAGGGCCGGGACTTACAGCGCAGCACCCAGGATTGGTTTTTTCGTCTCGCAAAACGCCGAATATTGGAATCACAATCCCCGGGACGGATTTGGTGGCGTCCCGGGGATGGTGTTCACGGTTGGGTCAAGCGCTGCGTTTCTTCTCGATCGCCGCCTGGGCCGCAGCCAACCGCGCGATCGGCACGCGGAACGGCGAGCAGCTGACGTAATCGAGCCCGATCGAATCGCAGAACCGCACCGAGGCCGGATCGCCGCCATGTTCGCCGCAGATGCCGAGCTTGATGTCCGGGCGGGTGGCCCTGCCCTTTTCGGACGCGATGCGGACCAGTTCGCCGACACCGTCAATATCGAGCGTGACGAAGGGATCCTGCTCGATGATGCCCTTTTGCTGATAGGTCATCAGGAAGGATGACGCGTCATCGCGCGATATGCCGAACGTGGTCTGGGTCAGGTCGTTGGTGCCAAAGGAGAAGAACTCGGCGACTTCGGCGATCGAATTGGCCCGAATGGCCGCGCGCGGCAGTTCGATCATGGTGCCGACGAGATAGGTGATCTCGACGCCGGCCTCACTGATGACCTCGCGCGCAACCGCATCGATCCGCGCCTTGACGAAATCGAGCTCCTCGCGAAGGCCCACCAGCGGCACCATAACTTCCGGCACGACCGGGGCGCCGGTGGATTTGGCGGCTTCGACGGCGGCTTCAAAGATGGCGCGCGCCTGCATTTCGGCGATTTCCGGATAGGAGATCGCCAGCCGGCAGCCGCGATGGCCGAGCATCGGATTGAACTCGTGCAACTCGTCAACGCGCTGGCTGAGCTTGTCGGCGGGGATTCCGACAACGGCCGCCACCTCGGCGATCTCTTCCGCCGTTTTGGGCAGGAATTCATGCAGCGGCGGATCGAGCAGCCTTATGGTGACCGGCAGGCCCTTCATGATCTCGAACAGCTCGATGAAGTCCGACCGCTGCATCGGCAGCAACTTTGCAAGGGCAACGCGGCGGCCGACTTCGGAACCGGCCAGGATCATTTCGCGCATGGCGGTGATGCGGTCGCCATCAAAGAACATGTGCTCGGTGCGGCACAGGCCGATGCCTTCGGCACCGAACGAGCGCGCCGCGCGGGCGTCCGCGGGTGTATCGGCGTTGGTGCGGACCTTCATGCGCCTTGTGGCGTCTGCCCATTCCATGATCAGGCCGAAATCGCCGGACAGTTCGGGCTGCAACATCGCCACGGCGCCTTTCAGCACCTGGCCGCTCGAGCCATCCAGTGTGATGACGTCGCCGGCATTCAGCGTGGTCCCCAGCGAGACCAGCGTGCGGTTGCGCATATCAATCCGCAAGCCGCCGGCGCCCGAGACGCAAGGCGTCCCCATGCCGCGCGCGACAACCGCCGCATGGCTGGTCATGCCGCCGCGCGAGGTGAGAATGCCTTCGGCGGCATGCATGCCGTGAATGTCTTCCGGGCTGGTCTCGACCCGCACCAGAATGACCTTGCGGCCGGTCTTGGCGGCTTCGACGGCTTCCTCGGAGGTGAAGACGATCTCGCCGGTGGCCGCACCCGGCGAGGCCGGCAGGCCGGAGCCGATGATGTCGCGGCTTGCATGCGGATCGATGGTCGGATGCAGAAGCTGATCAAGCGACGCCGGGTCGATGCGCAGCACCGCTTCCTCGCGCGTAATCAGGCCCTCCGCCGCCATGTCGACGGCGATTTTCAGAGCCGCCCTGGCGGTCCGCTTGCCGGATCTGGTCTGCAGCATCCACAGCTTGCCGCTCTGGATGGTGAATTCGAGATCCTGCATGTCGCGATAGTGCCGCTCAAGCCGGTCGCAGATGGCCAGGAATTGCCCGAATGCCTCCGGCATCAGCTTTTCAAGCGAAGGACGGTCCGAACCCGCGGTGATGCGCGCGGCCTCGGTGATCGATTGCGGCGTGCGGATGCCGGCCACCACATCCTCGCCCTGGGCGTTGACGAGGAATTCGCCGTAGAGCTCTCTGGCGCCGGTCGACGGGTTGCGGGTAAACGCCACGCCGGTGGCCGACTGGTCGCCCAGATTGCCGAACACCATGGCCTGAACATTGACCGCCGTGCCCCATGAGGCCGGGATGTCATGCAGTTGACGGTAAGTGATGGCGCGGGCGTTCATCCAGCTGGCAAACACGGCGCCAATGGCGCCCCAGAGCTGCTGATGCGGATCCTGCGGGAACGGGACGCCCAGTTCTTCCTCGATGGTCGCCATATAGCGAGCGATGATCACCCGCCATTCGTCGGCGGAGACATCGGTGTCGAGTTCATGACCCAGCCGAGCCTTCTCGTCCTCAAGGATGTCCTCGAAGACCTCGTGATCGAGCCCCATCACCACGTCGCCATACATCTGGATAAAGCGGCGGTAGCTGTCGAAGGCGAAGCGCTCGTCGCCCGAATCGCGCGCCACCGCGGCAACCGTCTCGTCGTTGAGACCGAGGTTGAGCACCGTATCCATCATTCCGGGCATCGAGGCGCGGGCGCCGGAGCGGACCGACAGCAACAAGGGCTTCTCCGGATCGCCAAAGGTGCGCCCGGCCATTTCCCCGACCTTGACCAGTGCATTGATGACGGCGGTTTCGAGACCGTCCGGCATTCTGCGGCCATTGTCATAATACCAGACGCAGGCATCTGTGGTGATTGTCAGTCCTGGCGGCACCGGCAGGCCGAGATTGCACATTTCGGCAAGGTTTGCTCCCTTGCCGCCCAAAAGGTTGCGATCAGCGGACGAACCTTCCGCCTGCCCGTCCCCGAAAGTGTAGACCCATTTCGTCATCACTTGACCTTCCGTTTCCGCAGCCGGCAGATTGACCCATGCCGGCATCGCCGCCCCGCCAGCGGGGCACAGGCAAACCCCGCGAAGGCGTGGCCTCCGTGAGTGCCTGCTTCGGCTGCTTACTGCATGGACAGGGAAATACAATGCGCAAATCGACCAATTCCGCGACTAAATCGATCCAAAGGATCAGCATGTTGACAAGGTCGGCGAGCGATGCGGGCGTTAATCGCGAAACCTGAGCGCCAAACAGGCCGCGCCACGGTGTTGCCTGCCCCGCTGTCACGGCGCATCACCACAAGCAACGCAAAGTGATTGTTACGATG
>LADQ01000091.1 GCA_000961635.1 Hoeflea sp. BRH_c9
ACCAGCGCGCCGGCGGCAAGCGCTGCCCGCGCGGCCGCGGCGAAGCCTTCGGACACGACGATGTCGCCGGCCAGATCCACCATGCCGCAGGCATGGATCATCCGCACCACCACCTCTTGCGACGCCGCATCAAAACGCGCGAGATCGGCCTCCGCCCGGATGATGGCGAAGGAGCGCCGGTAGATTTCGGCCGGATCGCGGAGGGGCGCGGAGGCGCTCACGTCTCAACCCTTCTTCTTGTCCATCGACCGCGGCCCGTGCGGGTGATCGGCATGGGGATAGGGATGGTGGTGATGATCATGGGAAGGACCATCGTCATGGCTGTGATCATGGGGGTGGTCATGCGGGTGATCGTGGCCGTGCGAATGATCATGATCGTGCCCGTGCGAATGATCGTGGTCATGGCTGTGACCGTGCGCGTGGTCATGCCCCTCATGATCATGGTCATGCCCATGCCCATGATCATGCACCGGCTCCAGCGGCGCCGGGCTTGCGTGGCTGTGCACCGGGGTCCAGGGCAGGCCGTGCGCCTTGCAGAAATCCTCGTCGCGGCAGGAGGCGTCGCAATCGCCCTTGCAGGGGCAGTCTTCCAGGCCGCCGCCAATGCCTTCGACGTGATGGTGATGGCTTTCCTGCGGCAGGCCGACCTCGGCCTCGAAGCCCAGCACCTGTTCGCGGTACTTGCACATCTGGCAGTTCATCAGCGCCTGGCCGTTGACGATCTCCTGCACCCGGTCCTCAAACGTGTCGAGCACCAGCGGGTGGTCGCTCAGATAGGACGCCTTGATGAACTGGATGTCCGGATGATTGGCGGCCACCGCATCGGTTTCGGAATAGATCCGCTTGACCAGCACGCCGGTGAACAGGAAATAGGGAAACACGATGATCCGCTTGTAGCCAAGCTTGGCCGCATGGCTGAGCCCAGGCCCCACCAGCGGGAAAGTGACACCCGAATAGCAGGTCTCGGCCCAGCCGAAGCCAAAGCCTTCCCACAACATCCGCATCACTTTCGACACGTTGGAATTGGCGTCCGGGTCGGACGAGCCGCGGCCCACCACCATCAAGAGCGTGTCATGCAGCGCCACGACGCCGTGTTCCGCATCGGCCGCGTCGATCGCCTGCTGGATTCGCTCGCCAGCAGCCCGGATCATCTTCAGATCGATGCCCAGTTCGCGGCCGTAGCTGATCACGGTGCCGGGGTTCTGCGCCTGATAAGTGTTGAGCACCGAAGGGATGTCGTTCTTGGCGTGGCCCGCGGCAAACAGCATGCCCGGCACCGCCAGCACCCGTGTGACGCCCTTGGCGCGCAATCGGTCGAGCCCTTCCGAGATCACCGGATTGCAGAATTCCAGATAGCCATATTCCACCGGAATGTCCGGATATCGGGCTTTCAGCCCTTCGGCCACGGTGGCGAATTCCTTCGCCGCATTCTGGTTGCGGCTGCCATGGCCGCAGACCATGATGCCTGTCGTCTCGGGGATCTTGCTCACGGTTCAGCCCTCCGAGGCTTCGGGTTGCGCGCCGGATCCGGCCTCACCGGCTTTGCCCTCGGCGGTGGATTTCTTCTTGCCGCCGCGCTTGATCGCCCAGGCCGCAACAGCGCCCGCGGCTGCCGCCGCGGCCCAGCCGACCCAATGCGAATGTCCGGCCAGATCGCCCATATGCCCGCCATGGGCAAAGGCGCGTCCGACGGCGAAAACCGGGATGAGGAGAGAAAGAACAAGGGTGCGCATCGGGGGCCTCCGGACAACGTGACAAGATCAGCACGATAGGCCGGACAACAGGAGGCGGCCGCAGGCGCGCATCTCATCTTGCCGAACTGGACAGCTCCGGAATTGACCCTTGGATTAAGTCGGCCGCACCGGAATTTCTCGCAGCCTGTCATCAGGCGCCGTCGCACAGGCGTGTGTCTTAGGCGTTCGGGCTTTTGAGGTCAAACGCCGATTGCGCCAACCGCGCGCCGATCTGCGTCAAGCGAGGATATTTCGCCCGCTTCAGGCTAGAGCCGATCATCTTTAGCTGGAATCGTTTGAGCGCCGGGATTTCGTGATCTGGCTAGGAGCGTGAGGCGACGCGGCGCAAGCGCCGTTAGCCTCGCGCGACGCAGTCCAGAGCGCGAAAAACCAAGTTCAGACGATGGCCATACATGGCCAAACAGCCGATTTCGCCAGGCTTGGACGTCTTTTCCGCGGCAGCGTCGTCAAAATCCTCGCACGATGCGCTGCATCGCGCTTGCGGTTTTTCCTAGCTGACGCGAAAAATCCTGTCCATCAAATCGCTTCCAGCTAAAGATGATCGGCTCTAGCGCGGGGTGAAGCCGAGCCGCCGCGCCGTGGCTTCGAGCAGCCGCCGCTCGCGCTCGTCAATTTCGCCGTCCGCCTTGGCGATGGTGGCAAGATGATCGAGGATTTCGCGTTTGCGCGCTTCATCCAGACCCACCAGCATCTGGGCTGCCTGCGCATCCGTGGTCTCATAGCCGAATTCATGCAGGTAATGCAGAATGTCCTTGAGTTCGTCACCATTGAGCCCCAGCAGCCGGGTGCAGATGGAGGCGAAGGCGTCGGCCTCGGCAGCCTCCACCACCTTGTCGGCAAACGACATCCTGACCAGCAGCAAAAGCTCCGCCGTCAGCACCGGGTCATGCGCCACCTTGTTCAGCGACGTCTCCAGATCGAGAAACGCCCGGACCTTGTCGCCAAAGCTTACGCCACCATTCGCCGAATCGGTCATGCCCAGTTCCTTTTCATATCGAGCCCGGCTCCGCATCCGGGCCAACGATCCTCGCCCGTCGCCACATCCAATTGGGCCGAAGCGATCCGCATCATGCCGTCTAGAAGAGCGGTTCGGACGTCTGTGTCAAGCTGCCAGAGCAGCGGGAAAGCTTGCGGATCGCTTGAGCGGGCCGGTTTGCACCCAAACATCCGACCTCCCCTTCCGCCTGACTGATTTCCACAGATCAAAATGGCGAGCGCTGTCAGATGATTGTCCGGCGCGGCGGCGCATGCGATAGGGAGCACCCCGCACCCCGCCGAACCGGTTGATCATGGAAGACCTGACGCTCACGCTGACCCTGCTCTTGCTGGCGGCCGCCTTCATGGCGGGTTTTGTCGATTCGATTGCCGGCGGCGGCGGCCTGATCGCCGTGCCGGCGCTGTTGCTGGCGGGCTTCTCCCCGGTGGAGGCGCTCGGCACCAACAAGCTGCAGGGCCTTTTCGGCTCGGCCTCGGCCACATTCGCCTATGCCCGCAAGGGACATGTCGATCTTGCGGCACAATTGCCCTCGGCGGGGCTGTCGGCTGCGGGAGCGGCGCTCGGCGCCCTGCTCGCCACCGTCATTCCGGGCGATATATTCCGCGCCTTCCTGCCCTTCCTGCTGGTCGCCATCGCGCTCTATTTCGCCTTCAAGCCCAATATGGGCGACATCGACCGCGCCCGAAGACTTTCGCCCTTCCTGTTCGGTCTATTGGTCGTGCCACTGATCGGGTTCTACGACGGCGTCTTCGGCCCCGGCGCGGGATCGTTCTTCATGCTGGCCTTCGTGGCGCTCGCCGGCTACGGCCTGCTCAAGGCCACCGCCCACACCAAGCTGCTCAATTTCGCCTCAAACCTCGGCGCCTTCGCGGTCTTTACTGTTGTCGGCGTCATTTCGTGGAAAATCGGATTGATGATGGGCGTGGCCCAGTTCCTCGGCGCTCAGGCCGGATCGCGGCTGGCGATGAAGAACGGCGCCAAGATCATCAAGCCGCTGCTGGTCATCACCTGCGTGGCGCTGGCGGCGAAGCTGATCGCCGATCCGGCCAATCCGGTCCGGGTCTGGTTCGGCGTCTAGAACACCGCGAGAAGGATCGCGCCGCCGCCGATCAGCGCCACGCCGAGCCAGTTCAGCGCCGAGAGGTGCTCGCCCAGGAACAGGACGCCGAAGATCGCCACCAGCACGATCGACAATTTGTCGAGCGGCGCCACCCGCGCGGCGTCGCCAAGTTTCAGCGCCCGGAAATAGGCGAGCCACGACGCGCCGGTGGCAAGGCCGGACAAACCGAGGAAAATCCAGGTCTTGAGCGGGATCGATTGCGGCTGCCGCCACTTGCCCATCGCGGTCAGGATCGCGCCGAGCACCAGCATGATGACGCAGGTGCGGATGAAGGTGGCGAGATCGCTGTCGATGTCGCTGATGCCGATCTTGGCGAAGATCGCGGTGAGCGCCGCGAACACCGCCGCCACCAGAGCCCAGAATTGCCAGCTAGATGAAAGGCTCATGTCTCACCCCATTTGTTAGAATTCCACGCCGATCTGCGCCTTCACGCCCGAGCGGAATGGATGCTTGATCACCTCCATCTCGGTGACCAGATCGGCGAATTCGATCAGCTCTTCCTTGGCGTTGCGGCCGGTGATGATGACATGCTTCATCTCCGGCTTTTGCTTCAGCGTTTCGAGCACTTCGGCGACATCGAGATAATCATAACGCAGCACGATGTTGAGCTCGTCGCACAGCACCATGTCGATTTCCGGATCAAGGATCATCTCGCGCGCCTTGTTCCAGGCCTCGCGGGCAGCAGTGATGTCGCGGCCGCGGTCCTGGGTTTCCCAGGTAAAGCCCTCGCCCATGGTCGCCATCGTCACCTGGTCGGGGAATGCTTCCAGCACCTTGCGCTCGCCGGTCGACCATTTGCCCTTGACGAACTGGACGATGCCGACCTTCATGCCGTTGCCGATGGCGCGGAAGATCATGCCGAAGGCGGCCGTCGACTTGCCCTTGCCCTTGCCGGTGTGAACGATCACCAGGCCTTTTTCGATGGTCTTGGTGGCGATGATCTTGTCGCGGGCGACCTTCTTCTTTTTCATCTTCTCGGCATGGCGCTGGTTTAGCTGTTCCTCGCTCATGCCATCGGTGATTTTTTCGCGTTCGCTCATCTCGGCGCCTCCCTGTTGATAATCATACCCGGCCCGGCCCGCCATGTCGCGTCCATCTATCGGACCTTGCCTGGCTGCGCATCGTCAAATGTTTTGGCAAACCAGATCCGCTGCGGCGCGCCGCCGATGGCCGGCAACCGTCCGCATTCCATATAGCCCAGTTCCCGGTAAAACCGTGGCGCCTGGAACTCGAAGGTGTCGAGATAGACGCCGACGAGTCCCGTTTGCCTTGCATGATCCTCCGCCCGGGCCAGAAGCGCGCGGCCAATGCCGTTGCCGCGCTCGGCTTTCGCCACGCCGAGCAATTTGATGAACAGCCACTTCTGGACTGAATAGGCGACCAGACCGCCGGCAAGGCTGCCATCCGCATTGGCAGCCTTGATCTGAAACGGGACCGGATCGAACGGATAGCCCAGCTCCGACGCGGTCGCATCGATGAGAGTTTCAACGATATTGGCGAAAATGCCGTCGCTGCCGTCCACATGTGTAATCTTGATTGTCATGCTCATTCCTTGTGTTCCGGGTGTTCCGGCAAGCCACCGGCCAGTCGGGCCAGCGCGAACTTGGCCGAATTGCTCCTGGGCGTCCACAGCCCGCGCGCAATCGCCTCTTCGAATTTTTGCGCCATTTCCTGAAGCGCATCCGGATTTTTCTCGCGCAGGAAGGCCAACGTGTCCTCATCGATCAGATAGGCCTGGTAGACCGCCTCGAAATGGGCGTCGCGCACCGCTCCGGTGGTGGCCGCGAAGGCGAACAGATAATCCACCGTCGCCGCCATCTCGAAGGCGCCCTTGTAGCCGTGGCGCTTGACGCCGTCGATCCATTTCGGATTGACGGCGCGGCCGCGCACGACGCGGGCGATTTCTTCCTCGAGCGAGCGGATCACCGGGCGTTCGGGGCGGGAATGGTCATTGTGATAGATCGCCGGCCGCGTGCCCCGCGCGGCCTCCACCGCCGCGGTCATGCCGCCTTCGAATTGATAATAATCATCGGAATCAAGCAGATCGTGTTCGCGGTTGTCCTGGTTCTGCACCACGGCCTCCACCGTCGACAGCCGCTGCTCGAACAGCGCGTGCGCCGCCTGCCCCTCCTCGCCCGCGCCATAGGCATAGCCGCCCCAGACCATGAAGGCCTGGGCCAGATCGCCGCGGTCGGTCCAGCCGCCCTCGTCCATCAGCGCCTGCAATCCCGCCCCATAGGCGCCCGGCTTGGAGCCGAAAACCCGGAACGACGCCT
>LADQ01000189.1 GCA_000961635.1 Hoeflea sp. BRH_c9
GACAGACTCGGTGGTCTGCACCAGCGCCGCTTCGCGCACGGCGACATTGGCCTCGGCCTGAAGCACCGCGCCTTCAAGCTGGCCCCGATTGTCGAGCCGCGCCACCACGGCGCCTTTTTCAACCCGGTCACCGATGCTGACCAGCACTTCGGCGATGCGCGCGTCGCCAGCGCCAAAGGGCGGCGCCACGATCGACACATCGCCACGCGGCATCAGCCGGGCCAATCCGACGACATCGCTGACCTGCATGGTCGCCGCCATCTCTTTCGGCATTTCCATATCGGGCGGCAAGGCAATCGGCTTGGCCGCGCCGCCGCCGGGCTGCAGCCCGGTCAGCGCGTAGAATTTCTGCAAGGCGGTGGGCTGGTAATACATGCCGATCACCCCGCCCGAGAACATGAACACCGGAATCAGGAACACCAGCAGATAGCACTTGTGAAACCGGAACCGCCGCCGGGCAACTTTCGGATTGTCGGAATCATGCCGGATGACATGCAGTGGCAGCTCGGCGTCGGGTGGAGTGGTCATCGTTAATTCCAATTCTCATGTCCCGGCGGGATCATGTTCAATACATAGTATTATTTATATGTTTTCGCAATGCGGAATCCTGCCGTTGCTACCGGGCAACGGGAAATCCCGGCCCGGCTCCACCCGATACAGCTTGGCCCGTTTTCAGGGTTGCCGCCAGTAGAAAATTCCGCACATTACAAATCGCTGACACTGCGCGCGAAAAGGGGCCAGGCAATGAAAGTACAGAATGGCGCAACCCGGCCCGGCCCGGCGTTTGCCGTGTCGGTGGCGGTGGAGCGCGACGGCAAGTTCCTGCTGGTGCTGCGCGCCAATCCGCCGGCCCAGCACATGTATGCCTTCCCCGGCGGCCGGGTCGATCCAGGCGAAACCCTGGAAGCGGCGGCCTTGCGCGAACTGGAGGAGGAAACCGGGCTGAAGGCCGCCAATCCGCGTGTGTTCGCGACATTCGATCTGAGCCTAGACGATCCCGGCGCAAGCGATTCCCCTCATTTTTTTCTGACCGTGTTTCTGGCCGAGGATCCAGGCGGCGACCCGGTGGCGCTGGACGACGCCAAGGAAGTTGGCTGGTTCACGCCGGAGCAGATCCGCTCCCTGCCCGCGCCCGAAAGCATGGTGACCTGCATGGACATGCTGGCGCGCGGCGAGCACCGGGAAGTGCGGTCGTGACCGCCAAGCCTTGTTTCGATCACCGCGGCCCGCGACAGCGTTGCCTGGGATGAAAGTTCCGGCTACGGCATCGTAATGGATCAATTGACGACCGGAACTGGAGATATGGCGTGACCGGAAAGATTACCGTGCTGGACGGCGGAATGAGCCGGGAGCTGCTGCGGCTCGGCGCAAGGCTGGTTCAGCCGGAATGGTCGGCGCTGGCCTTGATGGAAAGCCCGGAGATCGTCCGCCAGGTCCATTCCGAATTTATCGAAGCCGGCGCCGACGCCATCACCACCAACAGCTATGCGCTGGTGCCGTTTCACATCGGCGAGGACAGGTTCCGCGAACAGGGCCCGGCGCTGATTGCGCTGTCGGGACACCTCGCCCGCCAGGCCGCCGACGCTTGCACGGACCGCAAGGTGCTGGTCTGCGGCTCGCTGCCGCCGATCTTCGGCTCCTACGAGCCGGAGAACTTCGATCCCGCGACCGTGCAGGATTATCTCTCCGTGCTGGTCGCCAATCTGGCGCCCTATGTCGATATCTGGCTTGGCGAAACATTGAGCCTGATCGCGGAGGCCGAAGCGGTGCGGACCGCAATTCAGGCCACCGGAAAACCGCTGTGGATCTCCTTCACGCTGGCCGATGGCGCGGCGGCGCAGTCGGCCTCTGAACCGCGATTGCGCTCAGGCGAACCGGTCGCGGAGGCGGCACAATGGGCCGCGAAAGCGGACGTCGAGGCGCTATTGTTCAATTGCAGTCAGCCGCAGGTCATGGAAGCGGCGGTCAGAACCGCTGCAAAAACCTTCACCGAAACGAACGCAAAGGTCGAGATCGGTGTCTATGCCAACGCCTTCGAGGCAAAGACCGACACGGCAAAGGCCAATGAAGGCCTGAGCAAGATCCGTTCCGATCTCGACGCAGACGCCTATCTGCGGTTTGCCCGCGATTGGGTGGCGGCCGGCGCGACGCTGGTCGGCGGATGCTGCGGCATCGGCGTCGAGCAGATCGAAAAGCTGGCTTCCGATCTGAAGGGATAGCCCGCCACAGCCGTGATTGGCCGTTGTCCGCCGGGATTTCATCGCGGGCTATCTTGGTGTATGGCAACAGCCATGTTCCGCCGCCTCGCCCTCATCGTGACTGTCGTGCTGCCCTTTGCATTTGTTTGCGGAGCGCAATTGGCTGTGGCGCAGACCGAGGATGAAGCGGCAACCGTTGTCGTGCCGGACCTGCCGCCACCGCCCTATGAGGCGAGGTTGTTGCGGCTGGCCGAGATTCTCGGTTCGGTTCACTATCTCCGCAATCTCTGCAATGCCGAGGGAGAAACCGGCTGGCGCGAAAGCATGCAGAGGCTGCTCGACAGCGAGACCGCCGGAGAGCAGAATCGGCGCGAGCAACTCACCGCCGGCTACAACCGCGGTTTTCGCGCTTTCGCCTCGGTTTACACCGCCTGCACCGACGCCGCCGTGGTCGCCGAGGAGCGATACCGTCGCGAAGGCGCAACACTTGTCACGGAAATCGTGGCGCGCTACGGAAATTGACGATTTGTTAACCGATATCGTCGCAGCCCCGTGCCGAAACGCTCCAAGGCATGTTACGGTGTTAACAAGATGGTAAGTAAAAGTTGGTCCGCATGACACACCCGACACCACATACGCCTGACGAACTCGATGACCTGATCATCCAGGAAAAGCTTCAGGTGGCGATGGAACTACAGCATGACGCCTGGGCTGAAAGCACGGCTGACGGCATTGAGCCGGAAATCATCGCCGATGCCGCCATGATCACGGCCATAAGGGAAACGGTGCGCGCCCTGGGCGAGGATCAGGCGGAAGCACTGGTGGAATCACTGCGGGGCCGTATTCTCGCCGGTGAGTTTTCTCCCGGCCGGGTGCTTCAATAATTTATGCCGCGCAGAACCGTGCGGCGGCGTAGCGGTCACGACAGGCAATAACACTGAGCCAAAGCGCGGGGGGACAGGTGGTCGACAAGCGCAAGAGCGGGTTTTCAACCGGCGGTGTTCGGGCCGCATCAGCGCTTGCAGGTGCGCTGATCCTGGTTACCGCCGCAAGTCCGGCGCTGTCCCTGAGTGAACTCAAACCATCCGAGCCGTCCTCGACTGAGGTCGAACAGGGTCCGTCGCTGCCACCGCTCGACGACCCCCAGATCGGACCCGATGGCGGATTGCCCGAACCGGCCCCGGTGATCCGCGGCGCGCCCCAGTCCGACGAAGAGGTTCTGGAACCGGAGTCCGAATCGGCGCCAGAACCGGCGATAACCGAAGATCTTGCGCCCGTGGAGATCATCACCGACCTCACGCAATTGCCCGAACCGGCGCGACGCATGCGGCAACTGATTCTGGAGGCCGCCGCCACCGGCGAAATCGAAAACCTCCGGGCGCTGCTCGGGTCCGGACCCACCGCCGCCCGGCTGTCATTCGGCGACATCGAGCTCGATCCGGTTGATTATTTGCGCTCGATCTCGGGCGATGGCGAGGGTCAGGAAATCCTGGCGATTCTGATTGACCTGCTCAACACCGGTTTTGTCCGGGTCGACGCCGGCGAAGCGGGTGAAACCTATGTCTGGCCCTATTTCGCGGCCATTCCGCTGGAAGGGCTGACGCCGCCGCAAAAGGTCGAACTGCTCAGGTTGGTCACCGCGGGCGATGTCGAGGACATGAAAGCCTATGGCGGCTACAATTTCTACCGGGTCGGCATCACGCCGGACGGTGAGTGGCGGTTCTTCGTTGCCGGAGACTGATCTGGGCCGGAGACTGATCCTCCGATCGTACTTCCACCCTTGCCCGCCGCCGCGCGACCGCCTACCTGTTGATCAGTCCTTGTTTCCGACCAAACCGGAGTGCCGCGCTGTGCCAGCCCTGATCCTTGCCGACCGGAAAATCATACGCGTGGACGGCGCCGACGCTGGTCATTTCCTGCAGAATCTGATCACCGCGAACATCGATGCCGTTGAGCCCGGAGAGGCAAGGCCCGCGGCCCTGCTCACCCCGCAGGGCAAGATCCTGTTCGACTTTCTGATCTCGAAAGCCGGCGAGACCGGTTATCACTGCGATGTCCGCGCCGATATCGCCGACGATTTCGTCCGCAGGATGACCATCTACAAACTGAGGGCGGCGGTCAGCATCGAAAAGCTCGATGACATCAAGGTGATTGCCGGCTGGAACGAGGCTCCTCCCACCGGCGCGCTTGCCGACAAGCGCTTCCCCGGTGAAGCCCAGGTCTGGAGATTGCACGGCGGCGATGCTGTTGCCGATGCGAACCGGGCGGCCTGGGATGCCCTTCGCATCAGCCATGGCGTGGCCGAATCCGGCGCCGATTTCGCCCTGTCCGACATTTTTCCGCACGACGCCATGATGGACAAGAATGGCGGCGTCGATTTCCGCAAGGGCTGCTATGTCGGCCAGGAGGTGGTTTCCCGCATGCAGCACCGCGGCACCGCCCGGCGCAGGGTGGCGATTGTCGGCAGCGAGACCGAACTGCCGCAAACCGGCCCGGACGATGCGGCCATCGCCATACTGGCTGGCGAAAAGCCGGTGGGCAGCCTGGGCACGGTTGTGGGCAAGACGGGCCTTGCCATGGTGCGAACCGACCGGGTCGCCGAGGCGCTGGCGCAGAACATCCCGCTGACGGCCGGCGGCTCCCCGGTCAGCCTGGCGCTGCCTGGATGGACCGGCCTGTCCTTCGACGCCGCCCCGGACTCCTGAGCCATGGCGCTCGTTGAAAAAGCTCCGCGCGCCTGGCAGCGCATGCTCTCGGGCCGCCGGCTCGACCTGCTCGATCCCTCGCCGCTTGACGTCGAGATTTCCGACATTGCGCAAGGGCTGGCTCGGGTGGCGCGCTGGAACGGACAGACCCGTGGCGACCACGCCTTTTCCGTGGCCCAGCACTCGCTGATGGTCGAGGCCATCGTCGGCAGGCTGACTTCCGCCTCGCCGGCGACCCTGCAACTGGCGCTGCTGCATGACGCGCCGGAATATGTCATCGGCGACATGATCTCGCCGTTCAAATCGGTGGTCGGCGGCGGCTACAAGTCGGTGGAAGCCAGACTTGAGGCCGCCATCCATATCCGCTTCGGGCTTCCGCCGGTCATGCCCAAGACCATCAAGGCGCTGATCAAGCGGGCCGACCGGATCGCGGCCTATTTCGAGGCAACCGAGCTCGCGGGGTTTGACGACGCGGAAGCGCGCGCCTTTTTCGGCGCGCCGCGCGGCATCAACCGCGACATGCTCGATGTGCCGCCGCGACCGGCGGCGGAAATTGAAAAGATGTTTCTGGACCGCTTCCAGGCCATCGAGGCCCTGCGCCGCGCGAAGGGAACCTGATCCATGTCCTATCTCGTCGTCTGCCGTCTCAACCAGATCGCCGAATCGGCTGTCATGCACGGCGCCCGCGAGATGGTGAGCCTGCTCGCCGAGAACCAGGATTTTCACCGCCCCGCCGTGATCGACCCGAGCCGGCACCTCAAGCTCGGTCTCAATGACATCTCGGTTGTCCGCACCGGGCTGACCGCTCCGGGCGAGGCCCATGTCGAAAAGCTGATCGGCTTTGCCCGCGGCTGGGACCGGTCGGCGCCACTGGTGGTGCATTGCTGGCTCGGGATTTCCCGGTCACCCGCCGCCGCCGCGATCATTGCGCTGGCGATCGCACCCGACCAGGACGAGATGGCGCTGGCGGAGCGATTGCGCCGGGCCTCGCCCTTTGTCACTCCGAATCCCAAGCTGATTGAAATCGGCGATTCCATGCTCGGGCGCGGCGGTCGTCTCAAGCGCGCGATCAGGGCCATCGGGCGCGGCGCCGACGCCTTTGAGGGCGGCCGCTTCTGCCTCGCCATCCACC
>LADQ01000070.1 GCA_000961635.1 Hoeflea sp. BRH_c9
CAGAATGCCGCGGCCGCCGGTGGCTTTCTGCAGCGAGGTGGCGCCGGCCTGGATCGCCAGACGGCCGGCGACTTCCGACATCGGCGCCAAGAGCGGCAGGCCACCGCGATCGTCGGTCACGGTCTCGTAGGCAATCGCCGTGCAGCCCGAGGCCAGCAGGCCCTTGGTCTGTTCGGGATCCGGAGCCAGGTGCAGATAGGTGTAGAGCAACTGTCCCTCGCGCAGCTGCGCCCATTCGGACGGCTGCGGTTCCTTGACCTTGACCACCATGTCGCAGCGCTCGAAGATTTCCCTGGCGCTGCCCACAATCTTCGCACCGGCGGCCTGATAGACCGCGTCATCCGCGCCTATGCCCATGCCTGCCGTGGTCTCAATGATAACCTCATGGCCATGCGCCACATATTCGCGCACCGCGTCCGGCGTCAGTCCGACGCGGTACTCATGATTCTTGATTTCACTGGGGCAGCCGACGCGCATTGATATCTCCTCCGAGCGGTGCTTGGCGCGGGACGCGCCATTTCCGGTTTCAATGCAGCCAATTCAATCATCTCGGCTGTGAAATGTCCTTGCGTAGTCATCTTGTCCAGATCTCGAAATTCGAATATTATTGCGAAAACTACCGCGATATTCGGACATTCCACACATGCATCACCTTGATCCACTCGATATCGCGATTCTGAAGGCGCTTCAGAATGAAGGCCGGATTTCCAACGCGGCGCTGGCCGAGCGTGTCGGCCTGTCGGCATCCGCCTGTTCGCGGCGGCTCGATATTCTGGAAAAATCCGGGGTCATCAAGGGCTATCACGCGCGGCTGTCGCAAAAGGCGCTCGACTACCGGATGATCGCCATTGTCCACATCTCGCTGTCGGGACAATTCGCCAAGACCCTGACCGAATTCGAAGCCGCGGTTAAGCTTTGTCCCAACATCCTGGTCTGCTACCTGATGAGCGGTGAGTATGATTACATCCTGAGGGTCGCGGCGCGTGATCTCGAGGATTATGAACGCATTCACCGCGACTGGCTCTCCGCCCTGCCCCATGTCGTCAAAATCAATTCAAGCTTCGCATTGCGCGAAATCATCGACCGGCCAAATGTCGGCCTCGATTGAATAGCTGAGTAATTTTGTCATGTTTATTTCGCGGATGATCTGATAGGTACGCTCCCAAACTTGAAAACAGGAGTGAGACATGACGCGTCCCGAACCCCGCCAGCTCGACGTCCTCGCCAAGACATATGTGACGCCCAACATGCTACGGATCACCCTTGGCGGGCCCGGGCTTGCCGGCTTTCCGACGGAGCAGACCAGCGCCTATATCAAGTTACGGCTGCCGGATCCGCTGGGCGGCCGCGATGCGATCCGCACCTACACGGTGCGCAGCCAGCGCGAAGGTGAAATCGATGTGGATTTCGCCCTGCATGAAATCTGCGGCCCGGCGACGTTCTGGGCGCTGAGCACGGAGGTCGGCTACAGCATCATGGTGGGAGGACCGGGGCCGCGCAAACTGGTTCATGCCGATGCGGATTGGTTCCTGCTGGTCGGCGACATGACCGCACTGCCGGCGATATCCGGCAATATCGAGCTGCTTCCCAAATCAGCCAAGGGCATGGCGGTGATCGAGGTGATGACCGAAGCGGATATCCAGGAGATTGAAAAACCTGCGGATTTCACCATTGACTGGGTGATCAACCCGCATCCCGGTGAAGCCAGCCATCTGTTGCTGGAGCGGGTCCGGCGCCTTGACTGGCCCGCGGGAAAACCATCGGTCTGGGCGGCTTGCGAATTCTCCAGCATGCGTGCCTTGCGGGACTATTTCCGCGCCGAACGCGGGCTGGACGCAATCAATCTCTATGTCTCCAGCTACTGGAAAGCCGGCAGCGACGAGGATTCGCACAAGATCGCCAAGCGCGAGGATGCAATCACGTTGGCATGAGGCGGCACAGACAGACCGGCCGCCGAACGAGCCGGCGGCCGGTGGTCTCGTCAGGCTGCGATGCGGCGCGCTCATGCATCGATCTGAGCGCGCGGGACATCGTCGCCCGCGGGCTTAACGCCAGTACGGCGGCTGGCCGTAATGGGCGTACAATTGCGCCTCGGTGGAGGGCTTCCAGTCGTAGTCGGACCCGGCGCGGTATTTCGGCGCGCCTTCCACCTGCTCCTTGGTGATGTCGGCGCGGTAGCCGCCCAGTTCCTCGTCATACTTCAGCTTTTCCCAGGGCAGCGGATAGTGATCGTCGCCGATGCCGAAGAAGCCCCCGAAGCTCAGCACGGCATAGCTGACCTTGCCGCCAACCTTTTCGATCATGACTTTTTCGATCGAGCCGATGTGCTTGCCGGAGCGATCATAGACCTCGGTGCCGGCAACCTTGTCGCTGCCGATCACGGCGGAATTTTCCTTGGTGAGTGTGGACATGAGTTTCTCCTTTTTGAGTGGCGAAAACCATCGCGTTTTCCGTGTTGGCCGGCATGTCCACGGCAAACCGGCTAGGGTTTGCCGATGTCGCCGGCCATGTTGCAACAACGCTGGAAGAGCATCCTCGTTCCGAAATAGATTTGGATGTTTTCAAGGCGGCAGCGCCCATTTGGAGCCGCATTTCGGCCGATCCCATGGCAGGCCGCGCGCAGGCCACGACGGGCGTACTTGCCATAAAATATCAACTTGAAACCGGTTCGCCGCCATTCGGGTGCAGCACCTGGCCCGACATGTAGCTCGAATCCTCGCAGGCCAGGAACAGAAAGCTGGGCGCCACTTCATTGGGCTGGCCGGGCCGGCCCAGCGGCGTGTCGCGTCCGAAACTTTCCACTTTCTCCGGCGGGAAGGTGGCGGGGATCAGCGGCGTCCATATCGGACCCGGCGCAACCCCGTTGACGCGAATGCCTTCGGGCGCAAGCTTGTGCGCGAGCCCACGAACCAGCGAGACAATTGCGCCTTTTGTCGAGGCATAGTCGATCAGCAGATCCTGGCCGCGATAGGCGGTCACAGAGGTGGTGCAGATGATCGTTGACCCGGCATCAAGATGCGGCAGCGCCGCCTGGATGACGAAGAACTGGCCAAACACATTGGTCTCGAAGGTTTCGCGCAATTGCGTCTCCGAAATGTCCTCGGGCCGCTCCTGCGGGTGCTGCTCGGCGGCATTGACGATGACGATGTCGAGCTGGCCGAAACATTCGACCACCTTGCCGATCGACTTGTCGCAAAACTCCCGGTCACCGACATCGCCCTGGATCGCAATGGCCTTGGAACCCTCGCCCTGAACCAGCCTGACTGTATCCTGCGCATCCTCCATCTCATCCTTGAAAAGAATGGCAAGTTGCGCGCCCTCGCGCGCGAACAGCCGCGCCGTCGCCCGGCCAATGCCGGAATCGCCGCCGGTGATCAGCGCCACCTTGCCGTCGAGCCGCCCGGATCCGGGATAGCGGGGTTCGTGGATGGGCTTGTCCTGCATCCTGGATTCGTGGCCGGGTTGATCGTGCTGGACCATGGTCATGATCTTCTCCTGTTCGATTACGCAAACCAAACTCGCAGCGGCTTGGAAAGTTCCGGCCCATTAACGGGTCACCGGATCCGCCGCGGCGGCGCTTTGCACCAGCAACCAACTGCGGAAGGTGCGCATGTGGGAACCAGATTTCAGGTTCGCCGTTTCTCTCAAACGGACATCAAAACCAAAGGAGTTGACCATGCCCGCAAAATCGAAAGCCCAGCAGAAAGCCGCCGGCGCGGCCTTGTCGGCCAAGCGCGGCGAGACCAAGGTCGCCGATCTCAAGGGGGCGTCGCGCGAGATGTATGACAGCATGAGCGAGAAGGAGCTCGACGAACTGGCCTCGACCGAACGGCAGGAACTGCCCGAACATGTGTCCAAGGATTAGAGTCTTGCCACTTGGGTGGGTCGCTCGAACACCACCTCGCCATGCCAGCAATCGCGGCGGCCTTGCGCCTGTCCGGCAATAGCGCTTGCCCGGCGCATGCAAGGCGGCTGAGACGGAGGCGCGCGCTGCTCATATTCGGCAGACCACCGCTTGACAGTGCGTATCGCTGTTTGCAGATATGCGCCCCAGCTTCCTGATCTTCGCATCATTAAATTGCATGGGCAGAAGGCCCGCCGCTCTTGCTACAGATATGCCGCAGCGACGAATGACAACCTCCATGGGGAACCCTATGAAACTTATCAGTTTGAGCGCCGCCCTGATTTTCGCTTCATTCGTATCGGCAACCGGAGCCCTGGCTCAGACCGGATCCGAATGCGTGTTCACAATTCACAACGACACCGAAGAGAACACTTTGACCGGCTTCTACACAAGCGACGATGATGGCGCGAGCTGGAGCGCCAACTGGCTTGGCCGGAACATGAAACCGGGTCAATCAGCGGTCGCGGAATTTACCGCCGATACCTGTGCCTGCGATCAGGTATTCCAGGCTGGGTGGCTCGACGTCAACGGCGGCGAAACCCTGGACGAAGAGCACACGATCGACATCTGCGAAGCCAGCAATGTCTATCTCGGCGACAACGAAGTCAGCTTCGACTGACAGCGTCCCTGTTTGAAAATTCAGGGAGAGAACAGCGGCGCGGAACCATCGGTCCCGCGCCGTCGACTTTTGACAAAAGTGATCGCCGCACGGATCCACCGGCAATCATGGGCGCATCGCACTACCGGAACAGCGCAGCCCCCTGCTCATCGATGATCTGGCGCGCCTTGCGCAGCGTCGCCGCCTCGACCTCGTCGCGGTTTGAAAAAATGTCGGCGCGGATGAACTTGTGCTCCCTGGCGTCCTCGCCTTGAGCCTGGACAATGCGACCGGCGAGCCGCCATTGCCCGCCCTCTGCGATGGGTTCGGCATAGATCAGGCAATCCTTGTAGGAATCGGGCTCATTGGCCGCCTGCGGCGGGTTTGCCGACGCGCCGCCGCCAAAGAGATTGCGGATACTGTCCAGAATTCCGGCCATGCCATGCTCCTCACTGTCATCGTCGTCATCTGATGCCGCGGAAGGTGGACCCCACTCGCCGGTCACCAATTCAGTTGCGAAAGCGTCATCTCGGGATCACACTCGGCGCCTATGCCTCGCCGGCGAAGCCAGCGAGCAGGCAACCAGGCCAGAGTCGCGCCCATGCGCCGGACGGTCCGCAAGGCATTCTTTTAGATCAATCGTGAGGAGAAAGTCCATGAAAGACCAAAGCGTTCACACCATGCTGCATCCGATATCGCGCCGGGCCCTGCTTTCCGGCATCGCGGCAACGGGAACCCTTGCCTTCGTCCACCCTTTTACCGCGCGCGCCAACGCCAATCAGGCGCATCTGCGCATCATGGAAACCACCGACCTGCATGTGCATGTCTTTCCTTATGATTATTACGGCGACAAGCCCAACGACAGCATGGGACTGGCCCGCACCGCCTCGATCATCGACCAGATCCGCGCCGAGGCCCGCAACTCGATCCTCGTCGACAATGGCGATTTCCTGCAGGGAAATCCGATGGGTGACTACATCGCCTATGAGCGCGGCATGAAGGAAGGCGACATGCACCCGGTGATTTCCGCCATGAATGTGCTGGGTTATGACGGCGGCACGCTCGGCAATCACGAGTTCAACTATGGCCTCGACTTCATGTTCAAGGTCATCGCCGGCGCCAACTTCCCAATGGTCTGCGCCAATCTGACCAAGGGCGCGCTCGCCGCCAATCCGCGCGACGATGATCTGTTCCTCAAGCCTTATATCATCATTGACCGCACCATCACCGATGGCGCCGGCGCCGGGCATAAGATCAGGATCGGCCTGATCGGCTTTGTCCCGCCGCAGATCATGACCTGGGATTCCCGTCACCTGACCGGCAACGCCGCCACCCGCGACATCGTCAAGACGGCCGAAGCCTGGGTTCCGCAAATGCGCGAGGACGGCGCCGACATCGTCATCGCCCTGTCCCATTCGGGCATCGGCCAGCAGGACTGGGCCGAAAACCTTGAAAATGCGTCCGTTCCGCTCGCCGCCGTTCCGGGCATCGACGCCATCGTCACCGGTCACAGCCATCTCGATTTTCCGGGACCGAAATTTGACGGCGTGGCCGGCGTCGACAACGCCAAGGGCACGATCGCCGGCAAGCCCGGCGTCATGGGCGGATTCTGGGGCTCCCATCTCGGCCTCATCGACCTGATGCTGGAACGCGACGGCGGTTCCTGGAAAATCGTCGGGCACACATCCGAAGCCCGGCCGATTTTCGAGCGTGTCGACAGAAAGGTTGTAGCCCTCGTCGACGACAAGCCCGAAGTGCTCGCCGCCGCCCAGGCCGAGCATGACGCGACGCTCGCCTATGTGCGCACCGCCGTGGGCGAGACATCGGCGCCGTTGCACTCCTATTTCGCCCTTGTCGCCGATGATCCCTCGGTGCAGATCGTCAGCCAGGCGCAGACCTGGTACATCACCGACATGCTCAAGCAGACCGAATGGAAGGACCTACCGGTGCTGTCGGCCGCGGCCCCATTCAAGGCCGGCGGCCGCGGCGGCGCGGACTACTACACCGACGTCCCCGCCGGCCCGATCGCCATCAAGAACGTCGCCGATCTCTACCTCTATCCCAACACGGTTCAGGCCGTGGTCATCACCGGCGCGCAGGTCAAGGACTGGCTGGAAATGTCGGCAGGCATCTTCAATCAGGTCGAACCCGGCGCCAGCGACGTGGAACTGATCAACGGCGATTTCCCGTCCTACAATTTCGACGTCATTGACGGCGTCACCTATCAGGTCGACCTCGCCCAGCCGGCCAGATACACGCCCAAGGGTGAACTCCAGACCCCCGAATCCAATCGGATTCAAAATCTCAGCTTCAACGGACAGCCGGTTGATCCGGAACAGAAATTCGTTGTCGCGACCAACAACTACCGGGGCGGCGGCGGCGGCAATTTCCCGGAAATCGGCGCCGACAAGGTGGTCTTCGAGGCGCCCGACACCAACCGCGATGTCATCGTGCGCTACATTGTCGAGCAGGGAACGATCAACCCTTCCGCCGACGCCAACTGGAGCTTCGCGCCGGTGGAAGGCGCAACCGCGCTGTTCTCAACCGGTCCGAAGGCCAAGGATTTCGTCTCATCGGTCAAGGGCGTTTCAATCGAATCCGCGGGCGACGGCGCCGATGGTTTTGCCCTGTTCCGCATCACGCTCTGAGCGCATCGGCAAAGATTTGGTTCCCGGCACGCCTGCGCCGGGAACCGGACGCCACACTCCAGCGTGTTTGGCGAGATTCACCCGGCCTTAACCGGTTTCGCTGTTCACGCGTGATTTTAGCAGTTTTGTTACCGCGCGCTGCAACACTTGATGTTTTGTAGCCAGGGAAGAGAACAAGATGAAGGGATTGAGAGTACGCGCGATCAAGCGTGACAAGACGCGGCTGTCGGCCCTAATCGACTGCATGGGTCAGAAGAGCCAGGGCGCGGTGCTGGATCTCTCCCAGCACGGCATCTGTCTGTATCTCAATGACGTCATTCCGGTTGCTGCGGGAGACAAAATCACCGTGGAGACGGAGGAAATGGGGCTTCTGGTCGGAACCGTCCGCTGGATCAGGCGGCCCCGCATCGGCGCCGAACTGGTGCTCACCTCAAACAACCGGGCCAAGGTGGAAAGCTATTACCGGCTGTTCAAGGATGATCGCCTGCCCGCCTGACGTCCGAGAGAGAACGTGGTGATCATTGCGCCCGGACGTTACCTCACCTAAGCTCGCGTCAATTCACGCATCGGCCAACGATGGTGACCTGATGGGAGCAATAGGGCATGGCAAAACAGCCGTCGAGGACACGCAGGGTGCTGTATTTCATAGGTTTTCTGATTGTCGCTGGCGCAATCGCCTTTGCCCTGGGGCCGCGTCCGGTCGCCGACGCCAGCATCGATTTCGATGAAGCCAGCCTCCCCGAAGACCTTGATGCCTATGTGCAGCAGTCCGAAGCGCGATTTTCCGATCTGCGCCCGGATAGCGCCAGGCGGATCATCTGGGCCTATCCGGCGTCCAAGGCCCGCACGCCCTTGGCGATTGTCTATATTCACGGCTTCTCGGCCGGCCCGGGCGAAACGCGGCCATTGTCCGATCTGATAGCCGGCCGATTGGGCGCAAACCTCTATTATGCCCGCCTCGAGGGCCACGGCCGCGGCGCCGACGCCATGATCGAAGGGTCTGTCCATGGCTGGGTCAATGATTTCGCCGAAGCGGTCGCCATCGGGCGCAGGTTGGGAGAGCGCGTCGTCATCGTGGCGACATCGACCGGGGCCTCGCTTGCCGCCTGGGGCGCCGCCCAGCCGGAGCTGATGCGCGATGTGGCGGGGTTGGTGCAGATTTCACCGAACTACGGTCTCCAGGCCGCCGGATCGAGCCTGCTAACCATGCCGTGGGCCGAAAAACTGGTGCCGTTGATAGCCGGCAAGTGCCGGTCGTTTGAGCCCAGGAACGAGATGCACGCGAAGCTTTGGACCACCGAATATCCGAGCCTTGCCCTGTTGCCGATGGCCATGCTGGTGGATATGGCCAATGCGGTTGACGTCGGCAAAATCTCCATCCCGTCGCTGTTTGTCTATTCGCCCCAGGACACGGTCATCCGACCGGAGCTGGCCAAGGCGAAAGCAGCAGACTGGGGCGGGCCAGTTGAGATCATCGAGGTTACCGACAGCGATGACCCGGGCAACCATGTCATTGCCGGAGACGCGCTGTCGCCCTCCACCACCCAGCGTCTGGCTGAGCAAGCGGCGGACTGGATCGCCAGGCTGTAGCGGACAAGTATCGCTGCCCGGTCAGATGATCAGATTGGAGATGATCTCGTTGTCGGTGATGTCCTGATAGCTCAGCCCCGCCGCATCGAAAGCCGCCAACAGCCGGGCGAAATTTTCCGGCGCCCGGGTCTCGATGCCGATCAGGATCGAGCCGAAATTGCGCGCCGATTTTTTCAGATATTCGAAACGGGCGATATCGTCTTCCGGACCGAGCAGGGACAAGAAGTCCCGCAATGCGCCAGGCCGCTGCGCCAGGCGGAGAACGAAATATTTCTTCGTCCCGGCATAGCGCATGGCCCGTTCCTTGACGTCGGGCAGCCGTTCAAAATCGAAATTGCCGCCGGACACCACCGCGACCACGGTCTTGCCGGCCAGTTTCTCCGGCCCGAGCGCTTCCAGCGCCGACAATGACAGCGCGCCGGCTGGTTCAAGCACGATCCCTTCGGTGTTCAGGATCGTGGTCATGGTCAGACAGATGGCGTTTTCCGCCACGATCAGCACCTGATCGGAGCGGAACCGCTTCAAGATCTCGAAATTGCGCTCGCCGATTTCCGCCACAGCCGCGCCATCGACAAAATTGTCGATCTTGGCGAGCTTCACCCTGTGCCCCGCGTCAAGACTTTGCTTCAGGCTCGGCGCGCCGGCTGGTTCGCTCAGCAGGAACCGGTCATTGTCCACCAGCCCCTCAAAGTAGCGCGCCACCCCGGCCGAAAGTCCGCCGCCGCCCACCGGCAACACGATGAGATCCGGGATCTCGCCTTCGGGCAATTGCGCGGCGATCTCGGCGGCAACCGTCGCCTGCCCCTCAATGATGTCATCATGGTCAAAAGGCGGCGCCATCAGCGCGCCTTCCGAAAGCGCGAATTCGCGCGCGGCGGCGTAGCAAATATCGAAAAAGTCTCCGGTCAGACGGATTTCGATGAATTCGCCGCCAAATACCCGGGTCTTGTCGATCTTCTGCTGCGGCGTCGTCACCGGCATGAAAATCACGCCCTTGCGTCCGAAATGCCGGCAGACATAGGCAAAACCCTGGGCATGATTGCCCGCCGACGCACACACGAACAATGACTGGTCCGGATTGTTGTCCAAGGCCTTGCGGATGAAATTGAAGGCGCCGCGGATCTTGTAGGACCTCACCGGCGACAAATCCTCCCGCTTGAGCCAGATGCGGGCGCCGAATTTCGCCGACAGATGATCGTTAAGCTGCAGCGGCGTGGGTGCAAACAGCACACGCATCTGGGCCAGCGCCTCGTCGGCACACGCACGGAACGCATCAGGTGATTGTTTTTCGTTCATCGCCGGTCTATGCCACGTCAACCCGCCGATTGCCAACCAGAAGCGGTACTGTCGGGTTATTAAGGGGGACACCGCGTGCACGGCCATACCATTCGATCCGCGGTGTTTGTCGCATCCATGGTGGGACTGTACCTCTCGGCAGCCATGCTGGTGCCTGCCGCGGTGGATTTCTATTATGGCAATCCCGACTGGCAAGTGTTTGCGGTTTCATCTTTTTCGGTCGGCGCGATATGTCTTGCGTCGGCCACGGCGACCCGTGGCGCCAATGCGCCCTTCTCCCGGCGTCTGGGCTTCCTGCTCGTCAATCTGCTGTGGATCACCCTTTCGCTGACCGGCGCCGTCCCGCTTTATCTTTCCACCCTTGGGCTCGATATGGCGGATGCGCTGTTTGAGTCGGTTTCCGCCGTCACGACGACAGGTTCGACCGTCATTGCCGGGCTCGATTCGGCGCCGCCAGGACTGCTCTTGTGGCGCTCGATGCTGCAATGGTTCGGCGGCATCGGCATTGTCGCCATGGGGCTTCTGGTGTTGCCATACCTCAAGGTCGGCGGCTTCACCGTGTTCAAGATCGAATCGTCGGACACATCCGAGAAGCCCTTCGCCCGTTTTGCCGTTTTCGTGCGCGCCTTTTTCGCCATCTATATCGGACTGACGGCTGTATGCGCCATTCTCTACAGCGTGCTGGGAATGAGCAATTTCGACGCGGTCAACCATGCCATGACCACGATCGCGACCGGCGGCTTTTCCACACACGACGCATCATTCGGCGCGTTCCAGTCGCCAGCGCTGATCTGGACGGCGACCACATTCATGGCAATCGCCGGCCTGCCCTTCTCGGTGTTGATCCTGTTTGCCGTGCGCGGCCGGCTCGACGCCCTGCGCGATCCGCAGATCCGGGCCTATGCCGGCCTGCTCGTTGTCCTCTCCCTCGTTGTCGCGCTCAGCCTGCGCCTGAACCAGGGCGAGAGCTTCGGTTCCGCGCTCACCCATGCCGCCTTCAACATTGTCTCAATTGTCACCACGACCGGCTACGCCAGCAGCGATTACACGCTCTGGGGGCCGTTCATTATTGTCATTTTCTTTATCGCCACCTTCCTGGGCGGATGCTCCGGCTCGACCTCCGGCGGCATCAAGGCCTACCGGCTGGTGATCATCTTTGGTTCGATCCGCGCGGGTCTGATGCGGCTGATCTATCCCAACAGCGTCCGCCCGGTTCGCTATGGCGCTGTTGCGGTCGAGCCGGAAATGCAGCGCACCGTGTTTCTGTTCGTCTGCGCCTATATCGGCATCTGGGCGCTCGGGTCGATCGCACTGGCCGCCACCGGCCTTGATGTTGAAACCGCGGTTTCCGGCTCGATCACGGCGCTCGCCAATGTCGGCCCGGGTATCGGACCGGTTATTGGCCCGGCCGGCAACTTCGCAACCATCGGCGATCCGGCCAAACTGATCCTGGTTTTTCTGATGTTGCTTGGCCGGCTGGAAATACTTGCCGTTCTGGTGCTGTTGCTGCCCGCGTTCTGGCGCGAATAAGGCCCGCCGCTATCAATTCTTACCCGGAATTATCAACCGGTTAACCAAGATATGCTTTTCTTCGTTGACGTGGAGGAGTGTATCGAATGCGCGCATTGCAGGTTTCTTATCAAGATAACGATTTTGATGTCCCCGAATCCGGAATAACCAGAACCCATGATCCGGCTGAGCCCGCCCAGGATCAGGCGGGTCTCGAACGGGCCATGAACATGATCGGATCGCAGATCGGCGAATTGTCGGTCAACATCGCCGACACCAGCGGCATGATCGCCGATGTGTCGGGGTCACTGTCCCTGCAAGCCGGCGAACTCCACTCGCTCACCCGCGACATTTCGATGATCGCCCAGTCAAACCAGACCGTGGCTGAAGCATCGCGCGGCGCCATTGGATCGGCCAAATCAACCCAAAAAGGGCTTGAGACCACCACGCACAGCGTCAACGGCATTCTCGTCAATGCTGTCTCCGACATCAAGTCGATGGCGACAAACGCCACCGAAACGACCAGCGTGCTCAATTCGGTCTCAAACCAGATCAGGGAAATCCATTCATTCTCCGAGGCCATTCAGGGGATCGCCACCCAGACCCAGATTCTCGCGGTCAATGCCGGCATCATGGCGGCCCATGCCGGTGACGCGGGTCGCGGTTTTGCCGTTATCGCGGACGCGGTCAAGCAACTGGCCGACAAGACCGGAACCGTGTCGCGCGACATGGTGGCCCGGCTTCAGGGCCTGCGCGCGATTGTCGACCAGTTGCAGAATCAGAACACCGACAATGAAACCGCCGCCACCGCCGCGTTTCAACGTTCAACCGAGATCGAAGCCGAGCTGCGGAAATTTTCCGGCTTCAGCCAGAGCGTCGCCGGAATGATCAGCGAAATCGAACGGATCAGCACCCCCGTCGAGGCAACCACGCAGGCCTGCTCGGCGGTTCTCGCCAAGGTCTCCGACCTCGACCAGCAGGTTCACAGCAGCGCGGAAATGCTGACCACGGCCAGCACCAAGATTGATCGACTGGTGTCGTTTTCTGAAAATGTGATCGGCGAAGTCGCGCAAAGCGGCGTTGAAACCGAGGATACGCCACTCATCCGCCAATGCATGGCCAAGGCCGGCGAAGTTGCATTGATGTTTGAGCAGGCGGTCGATTCAGGGCTTCTGTCGATGGCGGACCTGTTCGACGAAGACTACCGGCCGCTGCCGGGCACCAACCCGCAACAGCACATGACCCGGTTCACCCGCCATACCGACCGGCTGATGCCGCCAATCCAGGAAGCCATGCTGGATTTCGATCCGCGCGTCACATTCTGCGCCGCCGTCGATCGCAACGGCTATCTGCCAACCCACAACCACATCTTCTCGCGGCCGCAAGGTACGGACCCGGTCTGGAACACCGCCAATTGCCGCAACCGGCGGATGTTCAACGACCGCACCGGGCTGGCGGCGGGACGCAACAGGAAACCTTTCCTGCTGCAAACCTATCGCCGCGACATGGGCGGCGGGACTTTCAGCCTGATGAAGGACCTCTCGGCCCCGATCATGGTCAATGGCAAGCATTGGGGCGGTTTGCGGATCGGCTTCAGGATCAGCATCTGAGCACCGGGCGGCCCTGCCCTGCACCTCTCCAACACCAAAACGCCGCGCAAAAATGCGCGGCGTTTTGGTCTATGCGTATCTCGGACTCCCGATGCATGCCGTTGCCGCGAATGCGCGGCAAGGTTTTGCGGCTTACATCAACCCTGCGGGCGGACCGCTGCTGCGTCGCCGGAAATGACCCGCGCTTGACCGGGAAAGGTTTGTGTCTGAGCAGGCAACCAGGTTGTCTCCTCGACGTCGTTGAACGCACCCCAGAGCACCCAGCCAGCCAGCAGCGCCAGCGCCAGGCTGACCGCCAGAATCACCAGAACCGGCTTGCCCTGCCGAGCCTGCCGAGCCTTGATCGGATCCATGGGTTCTTCCTTGAGGGGCTCTTTCATTTTTCCAAAGTCCTTTCATACCATCGCTGACGCTCAGTTTTTGTTGGAGCGCGCCAGGACGCCTGCCGCGAAACCGATGGCGAGTCCGGCGATGATGGCTGTTGTCTTGTTCCTGGCGACCATGGTCGCCACGGTCGATATGGCAAAGGCGCTTGCGGTGCTCGTGGCCGCGATCCGCTGCCTGCGAAGGGCTCGCCTGCGCAGCACTGACCGAATTGCCACGGCCAGCCCACACAGGAGAAGCGCCAAACCGGCGGCCGACAGCAGGCCGATCACGCCTCCATGGGTTTCGGCGATAAACACCGCGAACGCGCCCAACAGGGCCGCGCACGCCAGCATGGCCATCACCCCGACAAAGCAGAGCAACATGACGTCACGCTTTATCTGCCGCGCCTTGGCCCCGGCATAAGCCGAGACAAGGCTGGCAATCGGAAGTGTCGAAGTCATGGTCTGCTCTACCTGCGCATCAGCAGGGCGGCGAGGAAACCGGCGGCGACAGCAATGCCGAGGGACTGCAACGGATGGTCACGCACGTTGGCGACAACCTTCTTTTCGGCGTTCGAGAACTGGCCCGACATTTCGGATACAAGTCTCTCACCGCTGCGCAACACTTCCTCGACGCGTTTTTCGGCGGCGTCGCGGGCAACGCCTGCCTGCATCGCTCCAGCGCCCGCAAGTGCTTCTCCAAGCGCTGCCAGATCTTCCCGGATTCTGGCTGTGCGTTCCGCGATCTCATCAATCGGATTGGAATTGTCGCGTGTGGATTTGCTTGTTGCAGCCATGAGTAAGTCTCCTTTGATTGAATTCACGCCATTAACGCACGGAAACGCGTTCCGTTCCATTGGAGTTCTCGATTGTTTGCAAAAAAAGACCGCCAGATTGCTCCGGCGGCCTTTTTCATTTCAGCACTGGACTGGGATTAGCCAGCCGGTGCCATCATGATCACAGAATTGCGGTCTGTGTCCCATGATTCCTTGGTGTATTCCGGCTGTGCTTCCAGCTGTTCCTTGGTGAACGGCGTGAAGACGATCAGATCGCCATCGGCATCGGCGCGGATGTCGAGGTTTTCAGGCGAAACAGCCACTTCCTTGACACCCATGCCCAGGAAACCGCCAACATCGAGGACAAAACCTTCGATCGTGTTGTCGGCGCTGATCAACACTTCGCCGACTTCGCCAATGTTTTCATCATTGGCGCCATAGACGGTACGGCCGGTCAGGTCATCGGCGGTAAAATCGCCGGCATTGACCTGCGTCATCGTCATGCGGTCAACGACCATGGTCTGCTCTTCGGCGGGAGCAACAGCGCTCTCACCATTTTCGACCCGTTCCGCAGTTGCCTGCTCGGTTGTCTGATCGGTGCCGGTCGCAACATTGGTGTCGGTGCCGGTTGCAACATTGGTGTCGGTGCCGGTTGCCGTCATTGCTTCCGGTTCAGACTGGGCTTCGGTGTAGATCGTTGTGCGATCAAAGGCCGGAGCGGCTTCGAGCTGTTCGCGGGTCATGTTCGCAACCAGCCAGCGCTGGCCGTCGCGATCGGCCCATTCAATGGTGCCGTACTCGATTTCGACATCCTTTTCACCGATGCCCAGGAAACCGCCGACGCCGATGATGACGGAGGCAACTTCGCCTTCAGGGCTGACGACGAGATCGTTGATCTTGCCAATCGACGAGGCGTCCTCAGCAGAGGATTCATAGACGGCGGAGCCGACGAGATCACTTGAAAGGACGGCACCGTGCATGGCGCCAGTGGCATCAGTCGTCGCAGTTGCATTCGTGTCAGCGGGTGCAGTTGTTTCGGTGGTTGCCGCTGTATTTGTGTCAGTCGTTGCCGTGGTGCTTTGGGCAAAAGCAGACGTGGTCACAAGAGCGGTCAGGGCCGTGCTGGCCAAAAGCATCTTAAACATGGTAATTTCCTCTTTGCATCGAAAGGTGTGCGCCGGGCTGGTCCGTGTGTGAGAGCGCGGGGCCGGCTCGGCGGCGGTTACAGCTTAGGAACGCTGTCCACCCGCTCCCGGTTCCGGCCAACCTCAATTTTTTTTGTTTGCCTGCTGGTTCCGGCCCGAAGCCTGGACGGCAAGCGGGACGGCGTTGCGCATGACGGCAAAGCCAATGAGCAGGAACGGAACCGCCAGAAGACCTCCGACGGGGCCCCACAGCCAGAGCCAGAACGCCAATGACAGGAATACGAAGAACGGATTGAGCGTGACCGACCGCCCGATCACCTGCGGCGTGACGAATTGCGCTTCAATCAGATTGATGATCAGAAAAACGGCCATGGGAAAGAAAATCGCCGGAGGCGAGTCCCAGGTTGCCAGCCCGACGCCGAGCAGGACGCCGGCCATCACCGCGGGACCTATATAGACGACATAGTTCAAGATGAACGCCAGCATCCCCCACAGATAGGGTTGCGGCACGCCAATCATCCACATTGCCGCGGCGGTCGCCAGTCCGAGGCCTGCATTGATCACCGAAATGGACAGCAAGTATCGTGAAACGAACCATTCGGCATCGCGGAACACGCGGGCCGTTCTCAGTCTGGAACGGCGGGTGAAGCACAAGGACAACACACTGGCGCGGATCGTATGACGGGTGGCCAGGAAAAAATACAGGCTCGCCAGAAACAGAATGATCTGGCCCACCAGGGCCGGAGCCAGGGTGGCGATCTCTTCCATCGCCGAAGTTTCGGCTATGTCAACGGTCATCGCGGCCTTGCCGCCTGCAATGGTGCGGATCTGCTCCTGCACCCCGCCAAGTGTGTCGAACACAGTGCGCCAATCAATCAAATGGCGCTGCAGCTCGCGCCAGATTTGCGGCAACTTGTCGGTCCAGATCGAAAGCGGCAACGTGAACAAGGCGACCGCCAAGGCAATCATGCCCAAAAACAGCACAACAACGATGGCCGCAGACAAGGCGGCGGGGATATAGCGTTCCAGCGCCGTGGCGACGGGAGACGCCATCAAGCCGGTGACAATGGCCATGCTGATGGGAGACAGCAGAGACTGGCTGTAGTTCAGCGCCGCCAGGACCGTGATCACGCCGATAATGATGACCGCAATGTGCGCAAGCGATTGCAGGCTCGCATCCATGCTGGATCTTGCAGCGACGCGCACCATCGGTGGATCGGCACTGTACAATCGTTTCATGCGGATTTTCCCCGTAAAGGCGAAACAACGCGGCACATGGGCAATTGTTCCGCCACGGGAGCGAATATCGCGGAGCCGCCCCGCCCGAGGTCGCAGCTTCAGGCTGGCCGTGTCGCGTTGGGTTTTGACGTCACATTGGCGTAAGGCACCGCTATGGTGACATCTATGCCATGCGGGTGTGGCAGACTGGCGATGGATCCGCCAAGTTCGATCCGCATTGTTGCATCGAGCAGCCGTGTTCCAAACCCGCCCTTTGGACCATCGGCATCGGGATCTTGCGGCTCCGGCGGCATTTCGCTGCGCTCGGACCAGGTCAACACAAGCGCGCGCTGCTTCCCGGCCGTATTTTTCAGCGCCCAGGACACATCGAGCGTTCCGGAACTGCACCGGGCCGAGCCATATTTGAGCGAATTGGTAGCCAGCTCGTGAAAGGCCAGGCCAAACGCCTGGGTCGCGGTTTCATTAAGTTCGACCGCCGGGCCATTCAGATTGTCTTCATCGAGATCGTCGCCAAAAATCTGCCTGAGTTCCTGACAGAGCAGCGTTTTGAGATCGGCGCCACGCCAGGCGGTGCGCGCCAGCAAATCCTGCGACGCAGCCATCGCCTGCAATCGCGCGGAGAAGGAATCCGTGAAATCCGCCAATGATTCGGATGTCCGCGCGGTTTGGCGGGATATGGCCAGCACGCGCGCAATCATGTTTTTGATGCGATGCTTCATTTCCTGCAGCAGAAATTCGCGCTCGGTCAGCGCCCGTTCGGTTTCGCGGCGAAGGGTTCCACCAACCTCAATAGCCCTTTGCTGGGCATGCGATGACGTGGCCAGGGCGGCGGCGAGCAAGATCGCGGCGACAGCCAGCATGTAGGATCGGGTCTGGTCGACCGGCGAGCGATAAACTTCGGAGGGCCGGATCTCGAGCGTCCATGTCTGCCCCGCCACATCGATCGTCGTCATCACCGAGTGGGACGCGCCAATCCGCCGGCCGGGGTCTCCCAACGACTGATAGATCATGTTCGAAGCAGCCGGCTCTCCATCCCACGCGGTGACGTGAATGGGGAGGACCGGTATCCGCCGGAGTGCTGAATCAAAGAAATTGCCGACGCGAAACGGAGCATAGACCAGGCCGAGAGGCTGGCTGGACTTCCCGGCGAAAAAGGGCATGTAAATCAGGAAGCCGGTTTGCCCGCCATCGGGATCTGGAGTAACCAGCGTCAGCGAAGCCGAGGCGCGCATGCGCTGTTCTGTCATTGCGGCGATTATGGCCGTCCGGCGTGTCGGCTCCGAGAACATGTCATATCCGAGAGCCCCGGCGTTTTGTTCTGTCTGCGGTTCCAGAAGCACAATGGGAGTGCGGTCTTGTTCGCTTGTTTCGGGCCAGGGTGCCCGGGCAATGCCATAATTGCGGGCAAGCTCGGTGGCGATTGCCACATCCGATTGCGATCCGGTGGGCACATGGCGGGCGAAACCGATGCCCTGGACACCGCTGAATTGTTCGGTTTGCTGCAGCCGCTCGACAAATATCCGGAATTGCTCGGCGCTGGGGACGTCACCGACGCCGGCAAACAGGGCTTCCGTCGATTTGATCAGCAGGATGTGATTGTCGATGCGGTCGCGCAGCCGCTGCACGGCGCGATCGGCCATCGCCGCAAAACTCATCCGGTTCGCCTGATCGATCGTGTACCATGATGCCGCGGCCGTCAGCATGCCCACGAGCACAACGACGACAAACACCAGTACTGGCTGGAACCGGTACAACACATTCACACTCTTTTTCACACAAAGGAACGCAACCTCGCTAAGGCGTTCGCGCCCTGTTGGCAAGGCCGGAGATACCGCGTGGGTCAAGGTGAACCTCCAGGCGCGTTCCGATGTCGACAAAAAGAAATTGAATAATGGCCGGATGAACATGCCCAAAATTAGGCGCGGGCAAAAACTCCGTCTATTAACCAGGTTAATCCCGGATCAGTTCCTGAGCCTTCGCCCTTTCAGGTTGGGCGTGCCGGTGCTGGCGGAAAAGTCCATCAGAAAGCGCGCGTCGAAGTCGGCGAAACTGACCGCGCGGCTCACATCGGGGAATGTAACCCAGCCCTTTTCAATACGGGCCAGGTTTTCCTTGTTCAGTCGGCTGAGCGACCGGTTGACGTGAACCGTCGACAATCCCATGCAGTCGCCGATCTGCTCCTGGGTGAGTTCAATTTCGTAGCCTTCGGATGTCGCAAGCCCGACCTGCTCGAGGCGGATCCACAATTCAAGCAGGAAGTGCAGGATTCGTTGCGCCGCCGTGCGCGCGCCCAGCGAGACCTTGTGCTCGGCCAATATGTTGGAATGGCGCACGGTCATCCAGTCCAATCCCGACGCCAGAACGGGAAAGCGCCGATGGATGTCAAGAATGCGGACGGGCTCAATCAATGCAATCGACGCGTTGGTGAGCGCCGTGGCGGAAAATATCGACAAATAATTGAAATTGACATGCAAGCCGATGAAATCGCCGGGCAGCGAGACCCCGATGATCAGCCGGCGCCCTGCCGGCGTAATCTTGTAGCGGATCACCCAGCCATGCCGGACAAGAAACGTCACGCGCAATGGCTCGCCATCGAGGACAAACTCTTGCCCCTTGGCGATCGTCGCCTGGTTGACCTGCATGGTTTCGAGGTAGTCGACCTCTTCCGTGGTCAGCAGAACAGCCCTGCCCAACCGCCGGACCAACGGACTTGCATCCTTGGGAATGGCACTCTGACTCTTACCAGGCATCTGGTTCTGTTTCATATCAAAGAACCCCGGCAAGCGTCTGCCGGGGTTCGCAGAATGAGCGATCAGCTCTTGTCGAGCCAGTGGTCGATTTCGCGCTCGGCTTCATCGCGGGTCTTGCCATAGCGGGCCTGAATCTTGCCGGCCAACTCGTCACGGCGGCCTTCAACGACATCAAGATCATCGTCGGTGAGTTCGCCCCACTGTGCCTTGGCCTTGCCCTTGAATTCCTTCCACTTGCCTTCAACGATATCCCAATTCATCTCGAAACTCCTTGTAACGGTTGCTTTGAAAGCCATTGGCGATCTTCCTGCCGGCTCGCCTCACCAACGTGGCTTGCCCGGATTTGTTCCCTCAGTCGCGGCGCCAATTTAAAGCTCCGCCGGCGATTGGCCTTTCGGCTCTCCGGAGTGGTTTGAAGGATCGCGCCGACGCTGTTAGGTAGGGGTGCTATCGCCGGACCGTTGTAAATGCTGATCATAAAACTTCCCTCACTGGGCAAACCTTTCCATGCTCCGTGCGTTGACATCCGCAGATCTGAAGGATTGTTCCATGAAATTGAAATCGCTAGTGACGCTGAACGGCATGCTTGGCGTTCCGGGCGGAATTGCTATCGGGCTGTGGGCGCTGGCGATACCGCTGATATGGCTGGAGGCGCGATTCCCGGTCGCCGGCGATGCGCTGCCATTCTGGCTCGCCATATCGACAGACACCGCCAGATTGCTGCTGTCGACCATCGCGACCGCGGCAATCACCACGCTCGGCCTGGTCTATTCCATCATGCTGGTGGTCTTCACCCTGGCTGCCGGCAACATCGCGCCCAGGCTTCTGCAACGGTTTTCACGTGATCGGGTCAACCAGATCACCGCCGGGCTTCTGGGCGGCACGTTCCTTTTTTCGCTGACGGTGCTGCGCGCCACCGGACCCGACTTCCGCCCGGAAATGTCGGTCGCCGTGGCTTTCCTGCTGGCGGCGATTTCGGTCCTGCAGGTCATTCATTTCGTTCATTCCGTCTCGCAAAGCGTGACCATCGACGCCGAGGTCGCGACAATCTCGGAACAGCTCGAACGCCAAATCAACCAGTTGCTCATTGATACCGGTGCGGAAACCAGTGATTTCGAGGACGACAAGCTGGAAACACCGGTCAAAGCCGAACAATCCGGATATGTCACGCTCATTGATGAGGAGGCTTTGCTCAAACTGGCGCGGCATCACGACACCTATATAGCGGTGCGGGTGGCGGCGGGGGATTTCGTGCTGTCGGGGCAGACCCTGGCCATGGCGGGGTTTTCAGCCGAGGACGGCAAAGCCGCAGGCGCGGTCTCCCGCGCCATCACTCTCGAGCCCTACCGCGGATCGGTTGACGATATAAGGTTCTCCGTCCGCATCCTTCTGGAAATCGCCTTGCGCGCGCTGTCGCCCGGGGTCAATGACAGCTTCACCGCGGTCGCCTGCCTCGACCGGATCGCCGCGGCATTGGTCAAACCCGTATCCGAAGGGATGCGTGGAGATGTGCGCTGCGACGACAATGGGGTGGCGCGCCTGAAAGTGCCCGGCCTGTCGCTTGAGGACCTGCTGAACATGTCGCTGCATCCGCTTCGCCAGGCCGCCGAGAGAAACATTCTGATGCTCGATCATCTCGGCGTGGTTCTCAATTCGCTGTACTCCGTCGCCGGTCCCGACGCCAGGAAGCTGATCAAGGTTCACGGCAAGGCGCTGCTGGAGACCGCGGCTTCAGGCAATCCGATCGGTTCCGATCTGGACTTCCTGCAGCGCCGGCTGGATTTCGCGATTGATGAGTGATCAGATTGTCCCTGGCGCCGGGCCAGCCGTCCGGTCAGTTAAACCGGCTGGCTTGAATCGGGGCCTCTGACCGGGCCACCAGATCGCTGGCGATTTCTGGGTTGATCAGTTCAATGTCAACCTCGAGCCCGCCCGCGGCGGTGACGTCCCAAACGATCTCGGCATCCTCATAGAACAGCGCCGGATCAACCTCGACACACGTCCCGAAAGTTCTTTTGCTGTTGGACGCCATCGCGCTGATCGCCGGGGAAAGCTCAAGCTCGCACTGCTGGACTGTTTCATAGGCAAGGGCTGGAGCAGGTTGTTCCGTACAGACCTGAAGATCATCGCCGCATGCAATCAGCAACATGAAGGCTGCGATATGTTCCATGACGTGTCTCCTTTGGAGAACCAACGCCGTTGCGTCATGAAAGTTCCGTTTCGGTCACGCCGCGATGTCTCGGGCATGTCAGCGCCTCGAACCGACCTCATACTGACTCTCGGGAATTGTCAGCTGGTAGATCATCTGTTCTTTTTTGGTTTCATGATGCACGCTCGCCAGCAGCGCCTGCGGGACAACCCGCCCAAGCACCGACCCGGAAAAGCCCGGATGATGGTTCGAAGGCGATTCCAGCTCGGTCAGCGGTTTTGCGAATGTTTCGGTCCAGGTCACAATCAGCCGCGGCTCGTTTTGTTCGTTCGCGCGCTCTTCGCTGGCAAGTTCGACCATGCCGCCGGCCGGCCCCAGGGCGCCTCTGGCCAGCGAATCAATCGCCAGCTCATGCAGCGCCAGACCGAGGTGCAAGGCCGCGTTCGGAGTGAGATAACTGTCCTGGCCGACAAGTTTGAAAGCGGGCGGCAATTCGCCGAACAGCGGCTGCAGCTGCGATTTGGTCAGGGCGAACAGGCCCGCGCCGCGCCAATCCGACGCGGTCACCAGATCCTGCGACTGGGCCATGGACTGGATGCGGTTGCGGAAGGAATACAGGAATTCGGGGAGGTCTTCGGACGACCGCGCGGTTTGCGAGGCGATCGACTGAATCATCGCCAGCAGGTTTTTTGATCGATGGCTGAGTTCGCGCAGCAGCGTCTTGAGCACCGCTTCCCGGTACTTCACGTCATCGATATCCAGGATGGTGGTAAATATCCCGACAGTGACGCCGCTTGCGTTGATATCCGGAGCCATCTTCAGCAGGAACCAGTGCGGATCCTGCTCCGCATCACGCAGAATTTCGAGCTTTTCCGGTGTGCCGCTTTCGATCACACGCTGCTTGGCGGCGGAAACCCTGGATGCCTGGTCTCCGAACAGCGCCGCGTCAGTCTGCCCTTCGAGTTCGGCCTCACTCGGCCAGCCTTCGGGAAAATTGGCGACAAACCGTATGGCCAGGTCGACATCCTGGTACATTGTGGAAACGCCGGCACTGCGCAAACCGGCCAGCTTGATTCTCAGTCTATCGGTCGCCGTTAGCGGTTTGCTGGTCATTGGTTGACCTTATATTTGTTAGGGGTGAATAAGTCTAAGGCAGCGGACGCTGGAAACAACCCAGAGCCCGCCGCAACCTTACGAAACTCCCCGCAGCGGACAGTCAGACTTTCCGGATAAAACTCAGGATCAGGGAGATGGCCAGAAATGCCAGGAACAGGAAGAACAGGACTTGCGCGATACCGACTGAGGTACCGGCTACTCCACCGAAGCCCAGAACACCGGCGACAACGGCGACAACAAGAAACACGAGAGCGTAATACAGCATCGAAAATCTCCTTTGTCATTCGATGAAGCATCAACGCGCCGTTTTCTATTTGGTTCCGGCCCTCGGCGCCGCTTCCGTGGCAGTGTTGAAAAACAACGCCTGGCTGATCAGCGCCTTGACCATGTCCGGATTGAACGGCTTGGTCACCAGGAACGCCGGTTCCGGCTTCTCGCCGGTCAACAAACGCTCCGGGAAAGCGGTAATGAAGATCACCGGAATCGTATCATTCTTGAGAATGTCATTGACGGCGTCGATGCCGGAGCTGCCGTCGGCCAATTGAATGTCAGCCAACACCATTTTGGGTTTGGTCCGCCGGAAAATATCGAGCGCTTCGGTATGAGTCCGGGCAATGCCCGTCACCCGGTGGCCGAGCGCTTCCACCATATCCTCGATATCCATCGCGATCAGCGGTTCGTCTTCAATGATCATGATCTCGGTTGCGACCTGTTCGGATATTTCCTTTCCGGCCGTGTCAAGCAATCCGGAGACGCCAGCCTCGTCCATGCCGAGGATCTCGGCGGCTTCCGCGAGAGTGAAGCCTTCCACCGCGATCAGCAAAAACGCCTTGCGCGCCTGTGGCGTCACCGCTTCCAGATTTGCCGCGGCGCGTTTTTCCCACCCAAACGGCGTCGAATAATTGGGCAATGGAACCGACAGGCTGTCAAAGAGTTTGGAGTAGAGACGATACAGAGCGACCCGATCGTCGCCGGACTTGGGAAAAATGCTGAGATCCGAAATCAAGGCCTCAAGCATGGCCGCGACAAAGGCGTCTCCGGAGGTCTGAGAGCCGGTGACTGCGCGTGAGAAGCGGCGGAGATAAGGCAGATGCGGCGCAATGCGCATGGATAAAGTCGACATTTTAACCCTCTTGGTTGTCCGTGGACGTGGCAACATAGCCAAAACGCGCGAGCGGAAAAAAAGTTCCGCAGGCTTGGAACTTTTTTTCATTTCGCGCATTCTGCATGCATGTGTTCATCTTCAAAGAGCTGGCGGGTATGATTGATAAATCCCACAAAGGCGGGGCAAGTCCCGCAGATTTCAATGCCACGGAAGCAATCGCGTCGCAATTGAAACGATATTACAAGTCGGTCGAGCAGGAGCCAATCCCCGACCAGCTTCTTGACCTGTTGGAAAAACTGGATCAGGCGGAACGAGCGGGTGGCACTGATGGCGCGAATTGAGACAGGCGTCTCCGATGCCCTGCCCGATGCCGCCAACGAACAGTTTTCGTTCCGGCGCGAGTTGCTGGCCACGCTTCCCAGCCTTCGTGCATTCGCCTTCTCGCTTGCCCGCCGTCACGACCGCGCCGATGATTTGATTCAGGAAACCGTGATGAAAGCCTGGGCCAAGCAGGAGAGCTTCCAGCCGGGCACCAATCTCAGGGCATGGCTGTTCACCATCTTGCGCAATGAATTCTACAGCCAGATGCGCCGCAAGGGGCGGGAATTGCCCGATCCGGACGGCGTCTTCGCCGCCAACCTCGCCACCCATCCCGAACAATATGGCAAGCTCGATCTGGCCGATTTCAAGCAGGCGCTCGATCAGCTGCCTGATGATCAGCGTGAAGCGATCGTGCTGATCGGCGCTTCCGGGTTTTCCTATGAGGAAGCCGCCACGATCGCCGACGTGGCTGTCGGCACCATCAAGAGCCGGGTCAACCGGGCGCGCGTCAGACTGCAGGAACTGCTCATCATCAGCGGCGAGAGCGATTACGGCCCCGACAACACTTCGGCCCCGCTGGTCAACAAGTCTTTCCCCGGCCGCTGACGCCTTTGTTGACGGCAGGCACCGAGTCCGGAACGCAAATTGAGCCAGGCGAGACGCAGGATCCAGATCAGACAGGAGTGGTGCGGACGACGGGAATCGAACCCGTACAGCCTTGCGGCCGAGGGATTTTAAGTCCCTTGCGTCTACCAGTTTCGCCACGTCCGCACGTCACCCAGTTCGGTAACTGACGATGGGCGGGCAAGCAAGGGCCTCGCGCTGATTGACCCGGAAATCAAGACGCCCCGCTGTGAACAACAACGGGGCGTTTTTATTCAGTCTGTTCGCCTGCTTTCGCGGAAAGACCTGTCAGGCAACCAGCTTGGCGGTAATTTCCGCCACCCGCCTGCCCTGGAACTCGGCGCCTTCCAGTTCCTGCTCGGAAGGCATCCGCGATCCGTCGCCATCGCTGGTCGTGGTCATGCCGTAGGGCGAACCGCCGCGCACGACATCATTGCCCATCTGGCCCTGATAGGCATAGGACAGCGGAACGATGATCATGCCGTGATGCTGCAGCGCGGTCTGGGTGGATATGATCGCCATTTCCGCGCCGCCGTGCTGGGTCGCGGTCGAAACCATCACCGAGCCGACCTTGTTGACGAGCTTGCCTTCCGCCCACAACGGACCGGTCTGGTCGAGGAAATTCTTCAGCTGCGCCGCCATCATGCCGTAGCGCGTCGAAACGCCGAAAATGATGGCGTCATACTGGTCCAGTTCAAGCGGCTCGGCAATCGCTGCGTCCTGGTCCAGCTTGTAGTGGGCCGACTTGGCGACAGATTCAGGCACCAGTTCCGGCACTCGCTTGATCACGACATCCGCGCCGGCCGCCTTGGCGCCCTTTGCCGCGGCTTGCGCCATGGCTTCCATGTGACCCCAGCTCGAATAATAAAGTACCAGCACTTTCGCCATGTTCGTCTCCTTGGTTGTGCCGCAACGCGGCGGATGACAGACAGATAGGCGGTTTAATGTTCACTGAAACCCGGCAAATACTGCACGGATTGTTCACAAAAATGACGTCACCCCGATTCCCGCCATCGCTTGCGCCGGCACGGAAAAGCGGTCTATTCAAGGGACCATCACCAAGGAGCATGACCATGAGCGAAGCCCCTGCCCGAACCGTCACAGCGGCGGCGCTCGCCATCGGTGATGAATTGCTCTCGGGCCGCACCAGGGACAAGAACATCGGTCATCTGGCCGAATTGCTGACCGCCGCGGGGATTGATCTGGAGGAAGTCCGCATCGTCCCTGACGACCAGCAGCGGATCGTCGAAGCGCTCAATGCGCTGAGGTCCCGTTACGACTATGTCTTCACCTCGGGCGGCATCGGCCCGACCCATGACGACATCACCGCCGACGCGGTGGCGGCGGCCTTCGGGGTCGCCTGCAGCCATGACCCCAAGGCGCTCGATCTGCTGGGCGCCCACTATGCCGAGCGCGGCCTGGAATTCACCGAGGCGCGCCGCCGCATGGCGCGCATGCCGGTGGGCAGCACCCATATCGACAATCCGGTCAGCCGCGCTCCCGGCTTCATCATTGGCAATGTCCATGTCATGGCCGGCGTTCCCTCGGTCTTCCAGGCCATGCTCGACAATGTCCTGCCGACATTAACTGGCGGCGCCAAGGTGCTGTCGGACAAGGTCGATTGCCCGTTTGGCGAGGGCGACATCGGCGATCCGCTGGCGGCGATCGCCAAGGCCCACCCCGATGTCAACATCGGCTCCTACCCGCGATTCTCCGGCGATCGATTCTCCACCGAGATCGTCATCCGCGGCCGCGATCCGCAGGCGATTGCGGCGGCGCGTCTGGATGTCGAGGCAATGCTATCGAGCGTCAGGGCAAAACTCGGCCGGCCGGCCCCTTGATTGGGATCAATGCGCGCCCGTGACATCCACAGCATGATCATCCCGAAATTGCCTCGTCCAGGCGTCTTAAAGGAGTGCACATAATGACCTTTCACACCATTCTCGCCGTCTACGCCACCGAGGCCGATGTCGAGCCGATCACCTCCGCGATTGCTGATTTCGCCGCTGGCAACGAGGTGCACTTGATCGGCTGCCACGGCGAGCCATCCCAGTTTGTCGTCCTCTCCGCGCCCATTGATGTGCCTGACGCCGCCACCATCGCCGCCCTGTATGAACAGGCCGACGCCCGCATGCGCGAAGTGGGCGATGCTTTCGACAGGGCCTGCGAGAAGGCCGGGCTGTCGCATGAGTGGCGTCCGGTCCGCTCGCCAGGCGGCGACAGCGCGATTTCAGCGCTGGCCAGCGCCCGCTCCGCCGATCTGGTGGTGGTGCGCCAACCCGACCGGGCCGCCAATGAAGACATGGCCACCAATGTCGAGGCCTTGTTGTTCGAGGGCGGCCGTCCGGTGCTGTTCCTGCCGTCGAGCGGCAAACTGACGACGCCGATCCGCCGCATTCTCATTGCCTGGGATGGATCGCGCGAAGCCGCCCGCGCCACCCACGACGCCCTGCCCCTGCTCAAGGCGGCGGAAGCCGTGGAAATCGTCGTGGTCGACCCCGACAAGCTGCCTGACATCGATGCGCCGCTTGCCGGAACAGATATCGCGGCGTGTCTGTCGCGTCACGGCATCCACGCCAATGTGACGACCGTGTCGAAGGGATCGGGATCGACGGCCGAGGCCATTTCGGCACAGGTCGCCGCCAGCAATGCCGATCTTGTCGTCATGGGCGCCTACACCCATCAACGGCTCAGGGAATGGCTGTTTGGCGGCGTCACCCGCGCCTTCCTGGAACGCTCGCCTATTCCGGTGCTGATGTCGCGCTAGGCCGGCCTGAACGGCGCGCGGCCCCTAAAGGCGTCGCGCGCCCTCGACAAGACGGCGCGGATTCGGCCAATCCGCGGCTGTCCCGCGCAAAGACAGAACTTGCCGCGATCTTGCCTGCGCCGCTGCTCCGCAAAAGCGCCCCCGCCGGCTCCCTTGCGTTTACCCCCCGATTCCGGCTAATTGCCGCCCTTGAGCACATAATCAGCCGCCATCGGGGCCGGCCGCAACATCGAGGAAGTCAGCCATGTCTCTTCCAGACAAAGCCTTTCCGGTCTCATGGGATCAGTTTCATCGCGACGCCCGCGCGCTGGCCTGGCGGCTCAGCGGATCCGGACAGGTCTGGAGCGCGATGGTCTGCATCACCCGCGGCGGACTGGTTCCGGCGGCGATCATTTCCAGGGAGCTCGACATTCGCCGCATCGACACGGTCTCGGTCGCCTCCTATCACGACTATGTCACGCAAGGCGACATGAAGGTGCTCAAGGAGATCAACGCCGATCTCCTGGAAACCGAGGGCGAAGGCGTCCTCATCGTTGATGATCTGACCGACACCGGCAAGACCGCCGCTATCGTCAGGGCGATGCTGCCGAAGGCCCATTTCGCCACAGTCTACGCCAAGCCCAAGGGCCGGCCGCTGGTCGACACCTTCGTCACCGAAGTCAGCCAGGACACCTGGATCTATTTCCCCTGGGACATGGGCTTTGCCTATGTCGAACCGATCGCCAAGGATTCCCGCGGCTGAGCCGGGACCGGCCCGTGCCGGCCCCGGACGCAGCGCCCCCTCAGCCGGACGACACGCCGGATGACACCCTGGGCGGCAAGCCGGGCGCATCGTCGCGTCCGCTCTTGTTCATCTTTCTGGTCGTCACCATCGACATGATGGGCGTGGGCCTCGCCTTTCCGCTCTTGCCCAAGCTGATCCAGAATGTCGGCGATTTTTCCATTTCCGAGGCGGCCTATTACAATGGCGGCATCGCCGTGCTCTACGCGCTGGCGCAGTTCGCGTTTTCGCCCTTTGTCGGCAATCTGTCGGACGCCTATGGCCGCCGGCCGGTTCTGCTGATTGCGCAGTCCGGTCTGGCGCTCGATTATTTTCTGATGGCGCTGGCGCCGAACCTGTGGTGGATCGCCGCCGCGCGGCTGGTCTCGGGCATGTTCGGGGCCACCGTCTCCACCGCCAGCGCCTATGTCGCCGATGTCTCGACCGCCGAGAACCGGGCCAAAAATTTCGGCTTCATCGGCATGGCCTTTGGTCTGGGGTTTGTGATCGGCCCCTTTCTCGGCGGCGTGCTGGGCGAGATCAACATCCATCTGCCGTTCTTCGTCTCCGGCGTGCTGGTGACGCTCAACGTGGTGTTCGGCTATCTGGTGCTGCCCGAATCGTTGCCGCGCGAACACCGCAGGCCGCTGGCCGGATGGCGGCAGAGCAATCCCTTCACCGCCTTTCGGCTGTTGACCCGGCTGCCGAAACTCACACCGTTTCTCATCTGCTTCTTCCTGGTCTTCATGGCGCAGCGCGGGCTGGAGAGCATCTGGGTGCTTTATGCGGATTTCCGTTTCGGCTGGGGCATCCGCGAGGCCGCTTTTTCGCTGGCCTTTGTCGGTCTGATGTACATCATCGTCCAAGGCTTTCTGGTCGGGCGCGTGGTCGGTCGCTTCGGTGAATCAGCCGTCATCAGCGCGGGATATCTGCTGGCTTCGTCAAGCCTCTTCACCTTCGCGCTGGTGGACCGCGGCCTGATGGCGCTGCCGCTGGTCGGGTCGTTCATTCTGGGCGCAGCACTGGCCGAACCGGCGCTCAAATCGCTCGCCTCGCAGGTCGTGGCCAGCAACCAGCAGGGCCTGCTGCAAGGCGCCATCGCCTCGGTCAACAGCCTGGTGATCATCATCGCCCCGGCATTGGCCAATCTGGTCCTGGCCAATGTCTCGGGCCCTGCGCCGCTGGCGCCGGTCCCGGGCGCCTGGTTCCTGCTTGGATCGGTTCTGTTCCTGATGGCCTTCTTCGTCTTCCGCCGCGCCCGCGCCAGCCTGTGACGACCGGCTGGTTCTGAGCGCGCGGAGGTCATTTCCATGGGGCGAATGGAACGCCACGCCGGTTCGAGGCGTTGGGCTCTTAATGCCTATCCCGGTTGTTCCACGCCATGCGCGGCCCCGTGAGAGGCCGATGCTGCGGCGCTATGTCAAACCTGTCATAATGGCATGCACCCGTCACCGGAGGAGTTGATTCGCTGACCATGACTGCTTTTGACCGGATCAAGCGCCTGCTTGATCTCTTCCGGCATCCAGACAACGACGACATCCGCCTTGGCGGCAAGCCGAAGCGTCAGGCCGCGGCCGCGGTTTTCCGCGGGACCGGCGATTCGCGCGAGCTGATGCTGATCACCAGCCGCGACACCGGCCGCTGGATCGTGCCCAAGGGCTGGATCGAGGATGGCGAGGACGGCCCTGCCGCCGCCCTTCGCGAGGCCTGGGAAGAGTCCGGCGTGACCGGCGAAGCCCTTCCCGGCGGCCCGGTCGGCCATTACCGCTACCTCAAGCAGAGGACGCGGCGCGGCGACGCCGTCTGCGATGTCGATGTCTATCTGGTCAAGCTGATCAACGAAGACGACCACTGGCCCGAAAAGGGCCAGCGCCGGCGCAAATGGTTTCCGGTCGCCACCGCGATCGGACTTGTCGGCGAGGACGGCCTCAAGGAGGTGATTCGCGACGCCTTCCTCTATCTCAAGGCCGCCTGAATCCCGGGTCAAGCCGACGCCGGCAAAACATTTTTTTCTCACGGAATTTGCCGGAAATCCCTCTCGCCATGGAATTGCGGCTCCGCTCAAAGCGCCGGCATTGCCGCCAGGCCCGCATTTCCGGGCTTTCCCGATCGGCAATGGCCTGGCTCGCGAATAATGGGTTTTTCCTCGTTTTCCACAATCCACAACCACAAGATATAGTGGACATGAATCCGTCACAGACAACCCCTTGACGCACCCACCCGAGTCGCTGCTTATAGGACGAACGTTGCGGCGGCGGCGCGGCTGGAATGTTTCGAGGCCAGTCTATTCCCGAGTATTTTTGGTTCAATTCGTCTGACACCGCGCGGATTTGCGTGGCGCCGGAAGTGTGTTTTCAATCCCGGAAAATGTCATCGGGAACGGAAAAAAAGGGCTGGCAGTAAGAACCTGTTAATACTATATTTAGTGTTTGCAGCCATCCTGACCACAAGATACAGGATTCTCAACGGCGGGAATCACACGATGTGACCGAGTAGGACAACGGGCTGCGCAATGACTGCGCGACCTGCGGAAAAGATATTGTCGAGACGCAAGGACTGCGCCCGGCTGCGAATTCATAAAAGAGGACGACCATGCGCATTGAACGTCGGTTCACCAAGGAAAACCAGTCAGCCTACGCGGAGATCGAATTCCGCAAGGCCACGAGTGAGATCAGGAACCCGGACGGATCGATCGTGTTCCGTCTCGCCGACATTGATGTGCCGGTCCAGTTCAGCCAGGTCGCGGCCGACATCCTCGCCCAGAAATATTTCCGCAAGGCCGGCGTTCCGGCGCGGCTGAAGAAGGTCGAGGAGAATTCGGTTCCCTCCTGGCTGTGGCGCTCCGTGGCCGACGAGGCAGCCCTTGCCGAGCTGCCGGAGAACGAGCGTTACGGCTCGGAAACCGACGCCCGCCAGGTTTTCGACCGGCTCGCCGGCACCTGGACCTATTGGGGCTGGAAGGGCGGCTATTTCACCTCGGAAGAAGACGCCCGCGCCTTCATGGACGAGCTCGCCTACATGCTCGCCACCCAGCGCGTCGCGCCCAATTCGCCGCAATGGTTCAACACCGGCCTGCACTGGGCCTACGGCATCGACGGTCCCGGCCAGGGCCATTTCTATGTCGACCCGTTCACCGGCAAGCTGACCAAGTCGAAATCCTCCTATGAGCATCCGCAGCCGCATGCCTGCTTCATCCAGTCGGTCGAGGACGATCTCGTCAACGAGAACGGCATCATGGATCTGTGGGTGCGCGAGGCGCGGCTGTTCAAATATGGCTCCGGCACCGGCTCCAACTTCTCGCATCTGCGCGGCGAAGGCGAAAAGCTCTCGGGCGGCGGCAAATCCTCGGGCCTGATGAGCTTCCTCAAGATCGGCGACCGCGCCGCCGGCGCCATCAAGTCGGGCGGCACCACACGGCGCGCCGCCAAGATGGTGGTGGTCGACATCGATCACCCCGACATCGAGGCCTATATCAACTGGAAGGTCAAGGAAGAGCAGAAGGTGGCGGCGCTCGTCACCGGCTCGAAGATCGTGGCGCAGCACCTCAAGGCGATCATGAAGGCCTGCCTCAATTGCGAGGCCGACAATGACGCCTGTTTCGACCCCAAGCAGAACCCTGCGCTCAAGCGCGAGATCAAGGCCGCCAAGCGCGACCAGGTGCCGGAAAACTACGTCAAGCGGGTGATCCAGTTCGCCCGCCAGGGCTACACCGACATCGAATTCAAGACCTATGACACTGACTGGGATTCGGAAGCCTATCTCACGGTGTCAGGCCAGAACTCCAACAACTCGGTCTCCGTCCGCGACGACTTCCTGCAGGCGGTCGAGGCCGACGGCGACTGGAACCTGACCGCCCGCAAGGACGGCCATGTGATGAAGACCCTGAAGGCGCGCGACCTGTGGGAGCAGATCGGCCACGCCGCCTGGGCCTCGGCCGATCCGGGCCTGCACTTCAACACCACCATGAACGACTGGCACACCTGCCCGGCGGCCGGACCGATCCGCGCGTCGAATCCGTGCTCGGAATACATGTTCCTCGACGACACCGCCTGCAACCTGGCTTCCCTCAACCTGTTGCAGTTCAAGGATGCAGGCACCAAGCGCATCAACATCACCGATTACGAACACGCCGTGAGGCTCTGGACCATCGTGCTCGAGGTCTCGGTGATGATGGCGCAGTTCCCCTCCCACCAGATCGCCGACCGCTCCTACAAGTACCGCACGCTGGGTCTCGGCTACGCCAATATCGGCGGGCTGTTGATGACCACCGGCATCCCCTATGACAGCAAGGAAGGCCGCGCCATCTGCGGCGCGCTGACCGCCATCATGACCGGTGTGGCTTACGCAACGTCGGCCGAAATGGCCGGCGAGATCGGCACATTCCAGGGCTACAAGGACAACAAGAAGAACATGCTGCGGGTGATCCGCAACCACCGCCGCGCCGCCCATGGCGAGGCCGGCGGCTATGAGGAACTGTCGGTCAACCCGGTTCCGCTGATCCACGGCGACTGCCCGGACCCGGACCTGATCGCCCACACCACGGCCGCCTGGGACAAGGCGCTGGAACTTGGCGAAAAGCACGGTTACCGCAATGCGCAGGCCACCGTCATTGCGCCGACCGGCACCATCGGCCTGGTGATGGATTGCGACACCACCGGCATCGAGCCCGATTTCGCGCTGGTCAAGTTCAAGAAGCTCGCCGGCGGCGGCTACTTCAAGATCATCAACAACGCCGTGCCGGAAGCCTTGCGCACGCTTGGCTATTCCGAGGCACAGCTGGCCGAGATCGAGGCCTATGCCGTCGGCCACGGCAACATCAACCAGGCGCCGGGCGTCAATCCCGGCTCGCTCCGCGCCAAGGGTTTCACCGACACCCAGATCGAGGCGATCAATGGCGGCGCCAAGGCCGCCTTCGACATCAAGTTCATCTTCAACAAGTGGACGCTGGGCGAGGATTTCTGCAAATCCGTGCTCGGCCTCACCGACGAGCAGATGAATGATTTCTCCTTCGACATGCTCTCGGCCATCGGCTTTGCCAAAAAGGACATCGAGGCCGCCAACATCCATGTTTGCGGAGCGATGACGCTGGAAGGCGCGCCGCACCTCAAGACCGAGCACTATCCGGTGTTCGACTGCGCCAATCCCTGCGGCAAGGTCGGCAAGCGCTACCTCTCGGTCGACAGCCACATCCGCATGATGGCCGCCGCCCAGCCCTTCATCTCCGGCGCCATCTCCAAGACCATCAACATGGCCAACGACGCCACCGTCGATGATTGCAAGTCCGCCTACATGCTGTCCTGGAAGCTGGCGCTGAAAGCCAACGCGCTCTACCGCGACGGCTCCAAGCTCTCCCAGCCCTTGAATTCCTCGCTGATCGAGGATGACGAGGACGAGGATGACGCCATCGAGGCCTTGGCAGCCCTGCCGGCCGCCGCCCAGGCCGTCACCGTCACCGAAAAGATCGTCGAGCGCGTCGTCGATCGGCTCTACCGCGACCGCGAGAAACTGCCCAACCGCCGCAAGGGCTACACCCAGAAAGCCGTCATCGGTGGCCACAAGGTTTACTTGCGCACCGGCGAATTCGACGACGGCCGCATCGGCGAGATCTTCATCGACATGCACAAGGAAGGCGCCGCCTTCCGGGCGATGATGAACAATTTCGCCATCGCCATCTCGCTCGGCCTGCAATATGGCGTGCCGCTGGAGGAATATGTCGAGGCCTTCACCTTCACCAAGTTCGAACCGGCCGGCGTGGTGCAGGGCAACGACGCCATCAAGAACGCCACCTCGATCCTCGACTATATCTTCCGCGAACTGGCGGTGTCCTACCTGTCGCGCCATGATCTCGCCCATGTCGACACCTCCGACTTCGGCAACACCGCACTCGGTCGCGGCATTTCGGAAGGCAAGGCGCAGCCCTTCTCCAAGGGTCTGACCCGCGGCGCCTCGCTGAAAGTCGTCACCGGCGCAAGCGTCGGCGGCAACGTCGGCACCGCTGATCCCAAAGGCATGGCCGCTCCCGCCAAGGGCCCTTCGGGCGCCTCGGTGATCACCGCCTCGTTCGCGGCCAAGGGCTCGGGCAATCTGGCGGTCAAATCCGAGCCCGAGGCGATCGCTGGCGATGGCGCGGTGGCCTTCAAGCGCGATTACGAGGAACGCGCCGAGGTGCTCGCCGCCGAAATCGCGCTGGTCGAGGGCGACGCCCACGCCCTGTTCTCCGACATCGCCGACGCCGAGGCCCGCGAAGCCAAAGCCAAAGCCGCCGCCCGCCGCGCCAAATCGCTGGCCCAGGGCTACACCGGCAACATGTGCTCCGAATGCCAGAACTTTACCATGGTGCGGAATGGCACGTGTGAGAAGTGCGATACGTGCGGGGCGACGAGTGGGTGCTCGTAAGTACAAGGAATGAGCCTTTTTGACGAAAGCGAAGTGGAGGCGGGCCATAAAAGGCTCGCCTCTTCCATTTCAGTCCACATCGAAGCTTTGGCGGCGTCGGTGGATATAGTTGAAAAGGCCTTGATGGGGGAAAACAAAGTACGCGCCGATTCATCGGAAAATGCTGACTACAAGGCGATTTCAATTTTGGGCTATCGGGTCGTCAACGATGTAGCAGCTGCCACCAAGTTGCTCGATTGCGGTTACTTTGTTCAGGCTGCGGCGCTCGGCCGCGATATCGCGGAGGTGGGTATGTTGGCTCTCTATTTCGCAGAAAATCCCGAGATGATTTCTGAATGGCGTCTCGCAGAGGAAAAACGACGTAAACTGTTCGGTCGCCCGGCTTTAAAAGCGAGCATATTGAACATCAGGAAGTTCGAATTTTTGGATGAGTACTTCGGCCTATTTTCTGGTTTTGGAACCCACCCGTCAGCAGCTTCAATTGTCGCGCATCACGACGGAAATCAGCTTCAGCGATTTCCTTACGTCAACGAGAGACTCTATGTCGATATTCATTCTGATATCGCTTTTACGACTTGGCATGTAGTTGACGCATTCGGAGACGCCTATCGAGCGTACTTTCAAAAAGATCCACGCGATCTCTTTCCGGCCGAAACTGCTCGCTTCCAAAGCTCATTTGGGGCAATTCGGCGCAGTCTCCCTTTAGAATAGAGCCTGTCCCCCTCACCTGCAATTCCTAGCCCTTAGCTGACGCTAATATGCTGAAATTGCTTCCTCTCCCTAAGGGGAGAGGCAAAATCGCGGAGCCCGCGTCACCCTCTCCTCGCCCCTCCGGGGAGAGGATACAAAATCGCGATCTTAGCGCAGCTAAGTCGCAGATTTTGTTGGTGAGGGGGTCGGGCGGAGCGCCGACTCTCCTCCCGTCATCCCGGACTTGATCCGGGATCCTGTGTATTGTGGCTGTGTTATAAGAGGTGCGGGCGGAAGGTCGTCCGGGGTCCTGGTCGTTTGAGACCGTTGGCTGGCACCTGATCCTCCGCCCGCTGTAGCATTTTACAACCTGAACAGTTGACGGAGGCCGTTGCAGCGGACCTCGCAGCACAGGATGAGGTTCCTATGATACACCCTGTTTTCATCGGATGCGATGTCTCAAAATCGCATCTGGATCTTTTTGACAGCGAAACCGGTCAGCATTGGCGGATCGACAACACGCAGGCAGCCATGGAAGCATGGCTTGGCACCCTCGAACGACGGGAGGTCACCGTCATTCTGGAAGCAACCGGTCGCTATGACAGGTGCTTATGCGCAGCTCTGGAGAGAGACGGCCGTCCCTATTGCCGCGTCAATCCCGCCAGAGCCCGCAATTTTGCCAGAGCGGCAGGTCTTCTGGCCAAGACCGATGCCATCGACGCCCGCATGCTGGCCCGCATGGGCGAAACGCTCTCTCCCTCGCTGAGCACG
>LADQ01000173.1 GCA_000961635.1 Hoeflea sp. BRH_c9
GCGTATCGGGTGCGGGGCTTGCAGCGGGTCTCGATCTGGATGCGGTGTCGGTATTGGGCAATGACTGGGCGTTCCGCGCCGGCGGCATTTCGCGGCGCTGCCGGCTGGCGCAATCGCCCGGCAGCGTGGCGGTGTTTTACGAGGGGCTCACCCATCTGTTTGGCAAGCCGCAGGGCAAGCGCATCGATGATCTGGCGGTGGGCGGCGATTCTGTCTTCTCGGCGATGCCGGGCATCATCAAGCATGTGTTGGTGGAAGCAGGCCAGTTGGTTAAATCCGGCGATCCGCTCGTCATCATGGAGGCCATGAAAATGGAGATGACGCTCAACGCGCCGCGCGACGGCGTGGTGGCTGAAGTGCTGGTGACAGTGGGCGCGCAGGTGACCGACGGCGTCAGTCTTGTGCGGCTTGAAGCCGAGGCGAAAGCGGCCTGAGGCAGCCTGGCTGACGCGGGAGCTTCAATTTCCGGTGGAAATCGATCCCGGTATGGGTAGAGTTCCGCCGGCGGCCAAATCAGCGCGAAACCGACAGAGAACAGGATTTCCAATGACCGAAACACCTCAAACCGTTCTTGACTTCTGGTTCAGCGAACTCACGCCCAAGGACTGGTTCGTCAAGAGCGAGGAAATCGATCGCCGCATCGCCGAGCGGTTTACGGCCTTGCATCTGGCCTTGTCGCGCGACGTGACGGCCGAGTGGCGGGCGTCGCCCGAGGCGCGGTTGGCGCTGATCATTGCTCTCGACCAGTTTCCGCGCAACATCTATCGCGGCTCGCCGCTGTCGTTTGCCACCGACCGGCTGGCCGTGAATGCCGCCAAGGCGGCGCTTGCGGTGGGCGCCGACGCCGCCACAGCCGATGACCGGCGGATTTTTTTCTACCTGCCGTTCGAGCACGCGGAAAATGTCGAGGATCAGGCCCGCGCGGTGGCGCTGTGCGAAGCGCTCGGCAACGAGACCTATCTCGACTATGCGCTCAAGCATCAGGCCGTAATCAAGCGTTTCGGCCGGTTCCCGCATCGCAACCCGATCTTTGGACGGACATCCACGCCCGAGGAAGAAGCCTATCTGGCCGAACCCGGCGCGGGTTTTTAGCAGCGCCGCCTTCATCCGGGTCAAGTTGCGGGACCGGCGGTCATTGTCCTTCCGGCCGCGCGGCATTTGAGATGTTGCGCGAGCCTGTTAAAGAGGACCGAGACTTTGCAACCTGATGGGAAATTCATGCGTTTTGACTGGTTGATGGCGGCTTTGGTGGCCGGAATGATGCTGGCCGGATCCGGTCCGGCCGCTCATTCCCAGACGGCTGTCGTCCCGCAGGCGCCGAATGGACAGGTTGGCTCGTCCGCCGCGACGCCGGTTCCGCAAGCGATCACGGCGGCCGAAGCCAAGCTCGCCGCGGCGGAAGAAAATATCGCGCGGCTGGCCGAACGCGTCGAGGAAAACGCCGAAAATGACAGCGCATTGGTCGAGCTCAAGCTTGAACTGGAGACGCTGGCGCGCGGCATGCTCGACATCGGCGTGTCGCTGCGGCCGCGGGTGACCGAAATCAAGGCGCGGCTGGATGAACTCGGCGCCGTTCCGACCGAAGGCGAGCCAGCCGAACCCGATGACATCGTTGCCGAACGCAAACGGCTCAGCGAAGAGCGCGCCCGCATCAATACGCTGACCGGCCGGGCCGAGTCCGTCACGGTCAGAGCCAGCGAGGTCGGCGACAGAATCACCGGAGCGCGCCGCGACCTGTTTTCCAACACCCTGTTCAAGCGCACGGAAATCGGCCCTTCGATGTTGGCGCAGGCGCTGGTTGCGGCGAAGGAGGAATGGAGCGATCTGACCCGCACCTATGGCGCCTGGATCAAGTTCGTGCTGGCGTTCAAATTGCCGGCGCTGCTGGGCTGGACGTTTTTCTCGCTGATTGCGGCGCTGGTGTTCGTGCCCGGCGCCTACCGGCTGTTCGGCGGCTTGATCGAGCGTGATCCGACCGACCAGGACCCGCCCTATACGAGCCGGTTGTCTGTCGCCTTCTGGGCCACCATCATTCCGACGCTCGCCATGACGGCGCTTGCCGGCACAATCTATGGCCTGCTTGAGAGTTTTGCGATTCTGCGCGCCGATGTTGCCCCGGTCATTTCCAGCACGCTGGCGACGGTCGTGGCGATTTTCTTCGTCAGCAAACTTGCGCGCGGCATCCTGGCGCCGAAAATGCCAGCCTGGCGGCTGGTCGATATTTCCAATGGCGGCGCCCGGGTGCTGTACTGGTTGGCGGTGGCGATGGTTTTCGTCAACGGCTTTGACTATGTCGAGGATCAACTGAGCCAGTCGCTTGGATCTCCCGTCGAGCTGACAGTGTTCAAGGGCGTCATCTCGGTGTTGCTGATGGCGCTGATCCTGATCGGAATGGCGCGGGTCAAGCCAATGCTAGCCAAATCCGGAAATCCGGCGGACCCGGGTGAACGCTGGCCGCGGGTGATCAGGGGGACTTTGCTCGTCGCCGGCTTCGGGCTGCTGGCGACGGCGGCTTTGGGCTATGTCGGGCTGGCGCGGTTCGCCGCCACCCAGATCGTGGTCACCGGCGCCATTCTGACGACGATGTATATCGGCTATCTGTCAAGCAGGGCGATGTCCGAAGAGGGGGCATTCGCCCACACCGCCATTGGGCGGCGGGTCGAGGCAAAGTACCAGCCCGGCAATCTGGCGCTTGACCGGTTGGGACTGGCGGCGGGTCTCTTGATCAATCTGCTGGTGCTGATGTTGGGCGTGCCGCTGATCCTGTTGCAGTGGGGCTTTCAGATCCAGGATATTGAACTCTGGTTCTACCGGATCATGACCGAAATCCGCATCGGCGGCATCACCATTTCGCTGGTCGGAATCTTCTTCGGCATCCTGCTGTTCATCTTTGGCCTGCTCGCCACCCGCTGGTTCCAGCGCTGGCTTGACGGCAGCGTGATGGCGCGCGGCGGCATGGACACCGGCGTTCGCAATTCGATCAAGACCGGCATTGGCTATCTCGGCGTCGCCGTCGCCGGACTGATCGGCGTGTCGGCGGCGGGCATTGATCTGTCCAGCCTGGCGCTGGTTGCGGGCGCGTTGTCGCTCGGCATCGGTTTCGGCCTTCAGAACATTGTCAGCAATTTTGTCTCGGGTCTCATCCTGCTGGCCGAGCGGCCGTTCAAGGTGGGCGACTGGGTGGTGACAGGCACGACGGAGGGGTTTGTCAAGAAGATCTCGGTTCGCGCCACCGAGATCGAGACATTTGCGCGCCAGTCGATCATCGTGCCCAATTCGGAGCTGATCAACGCCCCGGTCGGCAACTGGACCCACCGCAATTCGCTCGGCCGCGTCGATGTGCCAATCGGCGTGAGTTACCACGCGGATCCGCGCAAGGTGCTTGCGATCCTTCAGGAAGTGGCCAACAGCCATGAACTCGTGCTCAACAATCCCGCGCCGGTGATCTATTTCGCCGGCTTCGGCGATTCGTCGCTCGATTTTGAAGTGAAGGCGCATGTGGCCGATGTGCTCAGCGGTCTTTCCGTACGAACCGAGTTGCGCTTGCGCATTTTCGAGCGATTGAAGGCCGAGGGCATTGAAATTCCGTTCCCGCAGCGCGATTTGAACATCAAGCTGGGTGACCAGACGCAACCATTGACGGTGCTGACCGAGAAGCTCATGGGCGCGAAGATCGGATCCGACACGGAGCCGAACGCTGCCGACGTGACCTTGTCACAGCCGCCTGCCCGCAAGAGAGTGAAACGGAAACCGGAACAGAAGGCACGGCAGGACTCAATGGAAGATGGCTCCGGTCCTGATGGGGGGGACCGCTAAACAGCGCTTGTTCAGACTGCATTCAGTTTCGCAATGCAATAAAGCATCCATACCGGGCCAGAAGCGGCTCGACAGCGTTTCAACAGGGAGCGGCGGCGAGACCGCTGAAGACCGATGAAGACAACAATTTCCACACTGGCCATCAGCCTGGCGATGCTTGGCGCCGCCACCGCGGCAAACGTCACCAATCAGGATGCCCAATCCCATGTGCTGATCGTCACCGAGGCAGGCGACAAGATCGAACTGGTGATCGAGGCCGGCGCCACGGTGAATTTCTGCCCGTCGGGCTGTTTCGTGACGATGCCGTCGGGCGACAAGGAAACCCTCGGCGGCGCCGAAAAAGTCGAGATCGAGAATGGCAAATTGACGATCAAATAGGACGATTGCCGCAAACGCGATCGGGGCGCGATCCGCAAGGGTCGCGCCTTTTTGTTGTTAGAGCGTCGTGCGATTAATAGGGCGCATTCTGTTGGCTCAAACTTGGCTCTCCACAAGAAGGGCGGCGCAGAGCGATGCGGATCCATCTCTCAAGCCGTCCGACGCAGTGGCGAGCCAAGTTTCAGCCAACCCGAAGGGCCGCATGCTTTCAAGTCCTGAGAAGGATTTTCGTCTCGAACGTACCCCGGGTATGCCCTTCGACGAAAATCCTTCTCAGCCCATAAAATCATTGCGGCAGAATGCGCCCTATTAATCGCACGACGCTCTACGGTTCAGCCTGGCGCATGCCACTCGTCGTGCAGCATGGAGATAATGTCGTAGACAGGCTCTGGTTTTGCGGCGGCAGATTCTAAATTCTGCCCCAGGCGCAATCAGGTAGAAAACAATGGCAGAGTTTCCGTCCCAGGCAAAGGTCGTCATCATCGGGCTCGGCGGCATCGTCGGCGCCTCCATCGCTCACCATCTGATCGAGCGCGGCTGGGACGACATTGTCGGTATCGACAAGTCGGGCGTGCCCACCGACATCGGCTCGACGGCGCATGCGTCGGACTTCTGCTACACCACCAGCCACGACTATCTCTCGGTCTGGACGACGCAATATTCGGTCGATTTCTTCGAGAAAATGGGCCACTACGCCCGCATCGGCGGACTGGAAGTGGCGCGCAGCGGCGACGACACCTGGATGGAAGAGATCCGGCGCAAGCTTTCGTCGGCCAAGGCCTTCGGCACCCGCGCGCATCATGTCTCGCCGGCCGAAATCAAGGCGCTGTTTCCGCTGATCGAGGAAGACCAGGTGATGGGCGGCCTGTTCGATCCCGACGCCGGCCTTGTCATCCCGCGCAGCCAAACGGTTGCCGGCAAGCTCGTCGATGCAGCCGAGAAGACCGGCAAGCTGAAAGTCTTCGCCAACACACCGGCGCAGTCGCTGATTGTCGAGGGCGGCCACATCAAGGGCGTCGTCACGCCGCGCGGCACCATCATGGCGGATCATGTCGTGGTCTGCGCCGGTATCTGGGGCCGGCTGATCGCCGAGATGGTCGGCGAGGACCTGCCGGTCATGCCGGTCGACCATCCGCTGACCTTTTTCGGCCCCTACAACGAATTTGAAGGCACCGGCAAGGATATCGGCTGGCCGCTGCTGCGCGACCAGGGCAATTCGGCCTATATGCGCGACACCGGCGACCCGAAGACTTCCGAAGGCGGCCAGATCGAGTGGGGTTACTACGAAACCGACAACCCGCGCCTGTGCCATCCGCGCGACATCCTGGAAAAGCACGAGGCGCGGCTGTCCCCCTCGCAACGCGATCTCGACATGGAGCAGATCATCGCGCCGCTGGAACGCGCCATGGAACTGACCCCGATCCTCGGTGAGCTTGGCTACAATGAAAGCCATTCGTTCAACGGCCTGCTGCAGGTCTCGGCCGCCGGCGGGCCTTCCTGCGGCGAAAGCCAGAAGGTGCGCGGCCTGTGGTACTGCGTCGCCATCTGGGTGAAGGACGGCCCCGGCTATGGCAAGCTGATCGCCGACTGGATGACCGACGGCCGCACCGGAATCGACCACAATTCGATTGATTATTCCCGCTTCTACCCGCACCAGCTGGAAGAAAAATTCATCGAGGGCCGCTGCTTTGAAGCGGCGCAAAAGATCTACTTCCCCGCCGTCCATACCCGCGAACCCTATGGCACAGGCCGCAACGTCAAGCGGTCGCCGTTTTACGAGCGCGAAGTGGAACTCGGCGGCCACTTCATGGAGCTCGGCGGCTGGGAGCGTGCGCATGGCTACGCCGCCAACGAACATCTGCTGGAGAAATACGGCGATCGCGTTCCCGTGCGTGAAAACGAGTGGGACAACCGCCATTTCTGGCGCGTCTCCAATGCCGAGCAACTGGCGATGAGCGAAGATTGCGGCATCGTCAACCTCAGCCATTTCCACATGGTCGACATCGAGGGCCCCGACCATGTCGAGCTGCTCGAATGGCTGTGCGCGGCCAGGATCGGCGGCGACGGCAATATCGGCAAGGGCATCTACACCCACTTCCTCGATGACGAGGGCATGGTGCGCGCCGATTTCACCGTGTTCCGGCTGGCCGACCGCTGCCGTCTGGTCAATGGGGCGGATGCCGGGCCACGCGACTTCCACTACATGAAGCGCGTGGCGGAGGATCGCGGCCTCGACGTCACCATCACCGACACCTCGGAGAAATACATCACCATCGGCATATGGGGTCCGAACGCGCGAGCGGCGTTGAAAAAGGCGGTCGCCGACCCGGGCGGCCTTGATCCCGAAAACTTCCCCTTCGCCGCCATCAAACCGATCGAAATCGCCGGCAAAACCGTCACCGCCTTCCGCATCTCCTATGTCGGCGAGCAGGGCTGGGAGCTGCACATGACATACGAGGACGGGCTGGCTGTCTGGGATGCGCTGCGCTCGACCGGCGTCATGGCCTTCGGCGTCGAGACTTATGCAAACTCCCGCCGCATGGAAAAGAGCCTGCGGCTGCAGAACGCCGATCTCCTGACCCAATACAATCTGATCGAAGCCGATCTCGCCCGCCCGAAGGTCAAGGAAGCCGATTTCCGCGGCAAGGCCAGGCATCTCGAATACAAGGCGCGTGAGCACCAGCCCGCCATGCTCTGCACATTGGTGATGACCGGCAATGTCGATAGCAAGGGCGTGGCCCGCTACCCGGTCGGCTCCATGCCGGTGATGGATCCGGAAACCGGGGAGACGCTTGTCGACGAGCTCGGCCGCCGCTCCTACACCACCTCTGTCGCCTACGGCCCCACCATCGGCAAGAACATCGCGCTCGCCTATCTGCCATGGGACTATTGCCAGGTCGGGCGCAAGCTCAACGTCGAGTATTTTGCGGAGACCTATCCGGTGGAAGTGGCGGCAGTCGGCTACAAGCCGCTTTACGACCCGGAGAATTTGAAGCCGCGGAGCTGATGCCGCCACCACCGCGATTCGGGCATGGAAGCGGCCGCATCTGGTCATTGGTTTTGTGAAAAACCGGCTTCGGCCGGGCGTCCGGCCATGGTAAACTTGAGCCATGGCAGGATGGATCAAGGCGGTCATGACAGCTGCGGGTTTGCTTGCGACCCTTTCCGGGGCGCAGGCGCGCGAGCCTGTCGATGTCGCTCTGGTGCTGGCGCTCGACGTGTCGCGCTCGATGTCTCAGCAGGAATTGACGATCCAGCGCGAGGGCTATGCCGCCGCGCTCGGCCATCCCGATGTGGTGCGCGCCATCGCCCAGGGCGCCCATGGCCGCATCGCCATCACCATGTTCGAATGGGCCGGCAATGCCGCAATTCGCGACGTTTTCGACTGGACGCTGATTGAAACCGCCGCGGATGCGGAGCAGGTGTCGGCACTCGTTGGCGAGACCAGGCCGATTGGGCGGCAGAGAACGTCGATTTCCGGCGCGCTCGACCATGCGCTCCGGCGGCTGGAGGATGCGCCGTTCGAGGCATTCCGGAAGGTCATCGATGTGTCCGGAGACGGCCCCAACAATCAGGGCGGACCGGTTCTGGAGGCGCGGCAGGCGGCGCTGTCGAGGCAGATCGTCATCAACGGATTGCCCTTGATGACCCGCGACGGTCCCGGCTCCGGCTTCAATATCGCGGATCTGGACACTTATTATACTGAATGCGTGATTGGCGGACCGGGCAGTTTTCTGGTGCCGGTCCACAGCTGGGATCAGTTTCCCGAAGCCATCCGGCGCAAGCTTATCCAGGAAATTGGCGGCCTGCCGACCGCGCCGGAGCGGATCATGCCGGCCCAGGTCTCCCCAGTTCAACCCTTGCGGCCATCGTCCGTGCCCTATGATTGCCTGATCGGCGAAAAGATCTGGGAGCAGCGGCAATGGATGTTTGACGACAGATAGGCGCCAGCGTTGCGTTACACTGTGGATTACAATCCTGACTGGCTGATTTCCGACCTATATGTCGCGCCGTTAACGAATTCGACAAGCATCGGATCTAGTATTCGGCTTGAAGCATATATTTAATCGGAAATCCGCGTGCCCTTCAGAAAACCACAGCATAAGAGAGGAGCCGATACCGGCTTTGAAGGATTGGAAATCCTGCTGGTCGAGGATTCGCGTCCCTATACCGCGGCGCTGATGCAGCGGCTCGAAGTCGATTATGGAATGAAGGTCACCAGTTGCCAAACGCTGGAATTGCTGGCCTCGGCGCTTGAGGACAAGCCTGAAAGGTTCGCGCTGTCGCTGATTGACCTCAATCTTCCCGGAACGCCGGCAGGCGAGGCGCTGGATCTGGTGCTGGCCAAGAATGTGCCGGCCATTGTTTTCACCGCGAGTTTTTCCGATCTCAGGCGCAAACAGGTCCTGACCAAGCACATTGCCGATTATGTGCTCAAGGACGGCCAGAACGCGATCGAAAACCTGGTGAAAGCCACCATTCGCATCCTTTCCAACCGGGACAGCCATGTTCTGGTTGTCGACGGATCAGCGGCCATGCGGGATATGTTGAGCGAACAATTGCTGCGTCAGCTTTACCGGGTGACCGCGGTTGGAAGCGGCAGGCAGGCGCTGGAGATACTCGACGAGAGCAATGAGTTTGATCTGGCCCTGATCACCCATCTGATGCCGGAAATGAACGGCTTGACGCTGGTCGAGCAAATCCGTCACCGCGGCGAACTCGATGACATGCGGATTGTCGGCGTCTCCTCGCTTGAAGACCGCTCGCTGACCGCGCGTTTCCTGCGCGCCGGGGCCAACGATTTCCTGCAGCAACCGCTAGTGATCGAGGAGTTCCGATGGCGGGTTGCCCAGAATGTCCAGATTACCGGCCAGATTCGCGAGCTGCGCGAACTCGCCTCCAGGGACTATCTGACCGGTATCTATAACCGGCGGCATTTTTTCGAGAGTGGCCCGCGCAAGGTGGCGCTGAACCGCAAGCACGGCCGGGGCCAGGCGCTTGCAATCGTCGATATCGATCATTTCAAACTGATCAACGACACCTATGGCCATGAGGTCGGCGACGTTGTGCTCAAGGCCGTCGCCAGCCAGTTGAACAAATATTGCGGGCAGAGCCATTTGCTCTCGCGCATGGGCGGCGAGGAGTTTGGCATCCTGATTTCGGACTGCAGCTTCGCTGATGCCCGCCGGTTCTGCGAATTTATCCGGTACGCGATGGAAATGCTGCCCATCACGACAGATGACGGCAACGTCAAGATCACGGTTTCCATTGGCCTTGCTGAAATCGCCGATCAGGAAACTTTTGACAATTATCTCAATGCCGCTGACCAGTTCTTGTACATGGCCAAAAACGCCGGGCGCAACTGCGTGTTCTCCGAAGCCGATCTGGCGGTTCGCGCAGTCGCCTGAAGCCGGCCGTGACGCAGCCTGAAAATGTCAGGCCGCGGTGAGATATTGCTTGCGGTCGGCGCGCTCCTGCTGCGGCGAGCGGTTGTAGAGTTCGCGATAGCATTTGGAGAAATGCGAGGCGGAGACGAAACCGCAGGCGACGGCGACCTCGACCACCGGCATCGGCGACTGGATCAACAGGTGCCGGGCCCGGTCAAGCCGGATTTCCAGATAGTAGCGCGCCGGCGACCGCCCCATCTCCTGGCGGAACAGGCGCTCGATCTGGCGCCGCGACAGGCCGGCGTCATCGGCGATCTCGATCAGCGACAGCGGTTCGGAGAGATTGGCTTCCATCAGTTCGATGATCGACAGCACCTTGGCGTTCTGCACGCCGAGACGGGCGCGCAGCGGCAGCCGCTGGCGGTCATGGGCGTTGCGGACCCGGTCGGTCAGCGCCATTTCACAGATTCGGTTGACCAGCGTGTCGTCATGGTCCTCGCCAATCAGGCTCAACATCATGTCGAGCGCCGCGGTTCCACCGGCGCAGGTGTGAATGGCCCCGTCGATTTCATAGAGATCGGCAAAGACATTGGCCTTCGGAAAAGCTTCGGAGAATCCCGGCAGGTTCTCCCAGTGGATGGCGCAGCGCCGGCCGGAAAGCAGCCCGGCCATCGCCAGGATGTGGGCGCCGGTGCACAATCCGCCGACGGCGACGCCGCGATTGTGCTCCTCGCGCAACCAGGCCAGCACGGACTTGTTGTTGAACCGTTCGACATTGACGCCCGAACAGACAAAGACCATGGTCGGCCGGTTTTCGCCAGACAGGCTGCGCCGTTCATCGGCAAGTGAGGTGTTGACGGCGATCTCGACCTGATTTGACGCGCTGACCGGCCCGCCGTCATGGGAGGTCAGGCGCCATTTGTAACATTGATAGCCCAGCATTCGATTGGCCAGCCGCAATGGCTCGATCGCCATCGAAAAGGCGATCATCGAAAAATCCGGAACCATGAAAAAGACGATCGAACGTTTCTGCTTGTTGTGTGAGGGCATGCCCAATCCCTTTGCGCGCCCGGAGTGGCCCATGTCGCGATCAGGCCATAAATTTCACGCATTGTCACTGGCATCAAAGCGAAAATTATCGGCTTGCGACATGGGACCGCCGTCATCACAGCATGGGGTGGGCATGGGCAGCACCTTGCGTCCGGCCAGTGCTGGCAGGTTCGCCCGCGGCAGGCCATCCGATGTCCTTCTGAAGTTCGAGTGGAAGGCTGTCAAACATGCTTACCATGGCGGCCCGCTTGCGGCTGGCGCGCCACTGGCGGGCATAGCGGGCAATTTCCGTGAAACCGAACATGGTCGTATCTCCTGTTCCGTGTTGACCAGTCTGACTGGATTGACAACAGCATCGCTCCGATGCATGATTCAATCAAACGAAATGAATTGACCTCAACGATCAACGGAATTGAACGCCATGAACGCACCTCTCGCTCACCCGCTGCTGATGCTGGACCCGGATGTGTTGCGCAGCTTTGTCGCCATTGCCGAAACCGGGAGCTTTACCGCGGCGGCAGCGCGGATCTTCCGCACACCATCGGCGGTGTCGATGCAGATCAAGCGGCTGGAAGAACAATTGGGCGTGTCGGTGTTCCTGCGCGATGCGCGCAATGTGTCGCTGACCCATGACGGCGAGGTTCTGCTCGGCTATGCGCGGCGGCTGATCGCCCTGAACAGGGAGGCGATCTCGCGCTTTGTCACCTCGGATGTCACCGGCGTGGTGCGGATCGGATCGCCGTCGGATTATGGCGAGGCGGTGCTGCCAGGCGTGCTCAAGCTGTTTGCCAAGTCGCACCCGTCGGTGGTTGTCGACGTGGTGATCGACGAGTCATCCAGCCTGCTCAAACGCTTTGCCTCGGGCCATATCGACATTGCCCTTGTCAGTTGCATAACCAACCATACGCCGGCTCCGGGCGAGGTGATGATGACCGATGATATCGTCTGGACCGGGGCAAAGGGCGGACAGGCCTATCTGATGGATCCGCTGCCGGTGTCGATGTGGGAAGAAGGCTGCGTGTGGCGGGAAAGCGCGCTTTCGGCGCTGCAAAGGGCCGGGCGGTCCTACCGTGTTGCGTTCATGACCTCGCATTCGGCGGGGCAGAGGGCGGCAATCCTGTCTGATCTTGCCGTTGCGCCGATGGGCCGGAGTTTCATCGGTCCGGATATCCAGATCCTGGATGAGGATTGCGGGCTTCCGACGCCGGGGCAATACCAGTTGCTGCTCAAGGTCGCCGCTGATCCTTCGCCGCAGATATCCGCCCTGAGTGATCATTTCCGCGCCGGGTTCGAGCGTTTCAGCCAGACCGGTTCGTTCGACGTCTGATCCCGGATCGGCGGCAAGCGGGCCATGAACGCCAGTTGAACGGAGCGTTCAGGGTCGGGACAGTCGGGCGCTGGTAGCTTGCGGATACCGGCGCATTCAGGATGAGCGCCAAAAGGTGAGATAAGATGAAGACAACAGTTCATGTCATGCTGGCCCTGGCGGCCACGCTTGTTGCAACCAGCAACGCTCCGACCATGGCGTCGGCTTTTACTGCGGGCACCATCACCGCGATTGCGCCCGACGACGCGCTCAACATCCGCAAATGGCCCGCCGCTTATTCCCGGATCATCGACGCCTATGCGCTCAACGAATCCATCAGCCTGACCGGCCGTTGCAAAAACATTGTCACCAATGTCTCGTTCCGGATTGACGGCTTCGGCAGCGTCGAATGGAAATATGCTAAGATGAAAAAGGCTTATGTCTGGTGCCAGGTGATGACCGATGACGCCGAGCTTGGCTGGGCCCGCGGAAAATATATCTGGCCCGAGTGAGCAGGACCGCCTGTCAGCCGGCGAGGTCTCGTCCGGGGTTGGCTCTGCTCCGGCGTTTCGCCATGGCCAGATGCACGGCAATGGCCGCGGCATAGGAGCCGATCAACAGGGCCGGCAGTCCCGCGGATGATCCGGTGGCGACGATGGCGATGAGCGCCGGCGTCCCCAGCGCATTGCCGAGATTGCCGGTTTGCGCGATGCCGCCATTGGCGAGCGCGCGGTCGGGCAGCGATGCGTTGAGCTCAGGCACGGCGGCGAAACTCGCGCCCTGGACCAGGCCCAAAGCTGCAAACAGCGCAATGAATAACCAGGGATCTGGCCCGGTCACCAGAAAGACCAGCACCAGGGCAATCGCGATGGCAAATCCGGCGATGATGATGCTGACGGCGCGCATGTGCCTGAGCAGCAGGTTGCCAAGCGTCATCGATGAGACAATGCTGGCTAGCGGCATGGCGGCGGTGACAAAGGCGCGCGATCCGGGGACGACCATCGGCGGCAGGATGGCGAGCATCGAGACGAAGGTGAGCGTGTAAAACAGCCAACCCAACGCCGGCGCCGCAATGAATGGCGAGGAATAGACCGTCAGGTGACGGCGCGCGATGTCGGCGAGCGTCGGCCAGGGCGGGGCATC
>LADQ01000038.1 GCA_000961635.1 Hoeflea sp. BRH_c9
GCCACCCCCAGCACCGCGCCCAGCACCGGGCCGATGCACGGGGTCCAGCCAAAGGCGAAGGCCAGGCCCATCAGATAGGCGCCCGGCAGGGTGGCCGGTTTGCCGCCGCCTTGAAAGCGCGCTTCGCGGGCGAGAAGGCCGATCCGGAACGCACCGAGAAAATGCAGCCCCATGACGATGATCACCAACCCGCCGAGCTTGGCCAGCAGATCCATGTGCTGGCGCAAGGCCGAGCCAATGGTCGACGCGCCGGCGCCAAACGCGATGAACACGGTGGCGAAACCGAGCGTGAAGAACAGCGAGGCGAGGAACACCGTGCGCCGGGTATCCTTGGCTCTCGTTCCGCCGTCGCGAAAATCCTCCACCGAGACGCCCGCCATGTAGCACAGATAGGGCGGCACCAGCGGCAGCACGCAGGGGGACAGGAACGAAAGCGCCCCCGCCAGCAGAACGGTCAGCAGCGGTATGTCGGCAATGGTCACGGAACCGGAATTCCTTTTCCTGATGATGCGATTGACCCGGAGCGGTCATCGCTTGGTGGCTGCCTGTCTAACGGCCCCCCCGCCCCGACGCCAGTCACGTTTTTGAATAGACTGCGTGATCTATAGCCGCACGCCGATGGAAGCGGCCAAGGCCTGTCGCTCAAAAAGCGCGCCGCGGTCTTGCGACAACGACATGCAAAAGCAAAAAAGCCGACGCGCGTCGCCATGAGCCGTTTGAATGCGACGCGCGTCAGGGCGCGGCGCCATGCCGCCGATCCGGGCCGCCAAACCGGCCTCAAAGCCCTTTGAAAAAACCGTGCCGCGACGATGGTTTTGCGGTTGACCATGGCGAGATGCCTCCCTATGTTCCGCGCCACTCGGGCCTGTCGCGCCAAACGCGTCGAAATGGGCATGGGAGCGCGTAGCTCAGCTGGTAGAGCAACTGACTTTTAATCAGTAGGTCCGGGGTTCGAACCCCCGCGCGCTCACCAAAATAATACAATGATTAAAAAGCCGGCCCTATTGTTCACCTCGACTGAAATGCATCCGGGGTTCCGAAAGGGTTCTGATTTGCGTCCCAAGTTTCGCATGCGGGAACCGGAACATTACAGCCGGGCAGATGATCTCTAGGTGCATCTTGAAGTAGGGAGGGGTTGCGTTTCGTTGTCCAGCAACGCTCCGCCGCCGCCCGGCCCATCTTAAGACAGTTTGCCCTTGACACCGCCGCTCGGGATCATGAGAGTTTCAAGATCCAAACCCGGTCACCTCGTCACTGATACAGGTAGGCCCGGTCGGGATTGCGACGAGCTAGTCTTGGCAATGTGGTCGACAATTGACCACTCTCCGAACAGAGGAGATTGAAATGAACCGCATCATATACATCGTCGGCTTGGTGGTCATCGTCCTGGTCATCCTGGGATTTTTTGGCCTGCGCTGATCGTAGAACTGCAGCAACGAATGGGCTCAGGAAGGTGCCGAATTCGCTCAGCATCGAGGTCACAGGTTCTTCATCCCCGTCCGAACTGCCAATGCGGACCTATTTTTGCTGAGGGAGTGGGTAACGGAACGATGTGGGCCCGACGGCGTTGGGTAGCGAAGGGAGAACCATATGAAAAACCAGGACTACGAACTCGAACCGCGCGACGGCGGCTGGGTCTATGTAGCCGATGGCCGGTATTCCCCTATCTTTGCGAGCCGCGAGGCGGCGTTCGAAGCGGCCAAGGGTGTGACCAACTCCGACACATTTGACCAGGAACTCGACGACGATCTGGAAGAAGGACTGGAAGGCACGTTTCCGGCCAGCGATCCAGTCTCGGTCACCCGCAGCAGCCACATCGGAGGCCCTGACAGACGCAAGAGGGATTAAACCGGGGTCGGGCATCGGCCTTCTTGTTTTGGCTGCGCGTTGACACTCGTGAAACCCCGCAACCCCGTAAAGCAAACTGGAGTACGCAATATGTCGGCAGGACAAAGCAGTGGAACCGGTGCAAAGACCGAACTTGACGACGAAAAAGTGAGGAAGAACGATATCCTCAGCAATCGCGATAAGGCGCAAAGACTGCCCGGACAGAGCTTGGACGGAAAAGGTGTCCAGGTGGACGAATACAAGGACAACCCAGCCAATCGCCGGCCATCGACCGACGATGGCCCGCAACCAGATGTCAAGGCAACAGCCGAAGAACCGGCGAAGTCGTTACCCAAGACCGACACGCCGGAGCCGACGGATTCTTCCGAGGAAGTTGACCGGCCCGGTTTCGATCTCGGCGGGTCGACCGGTGAAACCCACGCAGGTAAAGGCTTGGGGCTCGGCACCGATGCAAAGAAAAGCCGAAAAGGATGGGGCTTGCCAAGGTAACGCCGCCATCAGGCAGCAGGCTGAACCTCTCAAAGGTCAGTCTGCCTAGAGATGTCCGGTCTCGAATTCGATGCAGGACATGTCGAACATCGACAGCGCTTCCTCAAGATAATCGGCCAGCAATGGCATGCCGAGAACATAGTTTGCGGTCTTGTCGTTGTGGGCGCGCGCCGCCTCGGCGCGAATCTCCGCCCAATCCGAAATCTTGCCGTCACCGCGGCCCAGCCAGGCAAGGGCGACAAGATCGACCTGCTCATCGACATTGAGATCGGCAATGAAGGAGGTCAATTCCTCCAGGACCGGATCATCGGGATTGTCCTCGAGGACGTCATACATCTGGTCATCGGAGGCATTGGACCCTGAATCGGGGATCGTCTGCACGTCCTTGGCGTCGAACTCCCGCGCCTTGACGACGATGAAACAGACCTGTTCGGTCGAAATGGCAAGTTCCGGCAAGGGTGCTGAGACAACAGGTTCTCTTGGCATTGGTTTCTCCCGATGGTTTTGCAGATGAAGATCGGCTCTGCCGACCAGATGAGTTAAATCCTAGGTCGAATAATGTTGATCGGCCTTGACACGCATCAATGTCTGCACCAAGCGTCGACCAACAGAATACCCGCCTTATATATACGTTCAGAGCCGGATGCTCATGTGATAGCGATTTTCTTCGAGCCGTTTGGGGCTTCCTTGGGCAAGTTCACTGAACGACGGAACGGCTAGGACTGGCACAACAAGGGCAGGTCGCACGTAGCGGGTGAGTTCATGACGACTGGCAGAAGACAGGACTTTGACACTGAACTCGTGACTCTCGGGCTTCAGTGTCCGCTGCCTGTGCTCAAGGCCCGCAAGCGCTTGGGCGAAATACCGGTTGGTGCCGTGCTGTGTCTGGTGTCCGACGATCCTCTTTCGGCCATCGACGTGCCGTTTTTCTGCAGCGAGGCCGGGCATCAGCTGCTCTCCGCCGTTACCGCTGGCGCATCGATCAGCTTCTTTATCCGCAAAGGGGCCTGACGTGCCAGGTCCGTCTTCGGATTGCCGTTCCCAGCCGGAACGAGTTGCGTTTGAGCGGAATCGCACTAGCATCAACCGTCCATGAACTCGAAATGAAAGTTGTCACCTTGACGATAGCCAAATCGCCGTTCGACGACGGCTTTCTGCTCAGATCCGACCCCTCCGATCCGCGCCTTTCCGCAGAGGTCACCGGTGTCGATCATCTGGGCGCAAAGGTCACCACGCGGGTGGTGACCGAAAAAGCGCTGACGCTGTATCTCAACCGGCAAGAGATCGTCACCATGATGACGATCGGAGACCATCCGGACCTGATGGCTGTCGGCTATCTGCTGAACCAGAACATGCTGCATTCCGACGATGAAATCACCGCCATCGACTATGATGAAGACCTTGAAGTGGTCGTGGTTCGCACCCGGCGCGAAACAGATTACGAGGCCAAATTGCAGAAGAAGGTGCGAACTTCCGGGTGCGCGCAAGGGACCGTGTTTGGCGATGTGATGGAGAACTTCTCCGACATCAAACTGGCGCCGGAGGCACGCCTGAAGACCTCGTGGCTTTATGCGCTGACCCACAAGATCAACACCGCGCCGAGCCTTTATCTGGAGGCCGGCGCCATCCATGGCTGCGTGCTTTGCCAAGGGGACGTGCCGCTGGTCTATATGGAAGATGTCGGGCGGCACAATGCGGTAGACAAGATCGCTGGCTGGATGTTCATGAACAAGGTCGCGGCCGACGACAAGATTTTCTACACCACCGGACGGCTGACCTCGGAAATGGTGATCAAGACCGTAATGATGGGCATTCCGATTCTGGTGTCCCGGTCAGGCTTCACCGCCTGGGGCGTGGAGCTGGCGCGCAAGGCCGGATTGACGCTGATCGGACGGGCTCGCGGCAAGCGGTTCCTGGCCCTGGCAGGGCTGGAACGGATCGAATTTGATGGTGACCCCACCGAAGCCGCCAGGGAGGCGCCTCGGCATCGCCGCAAGGGCGCTGCAGAGGACGGGTCATGAGCGTCCCAGTAGCCGGACTGGTCTTGGCAGGCGGCCTGTCGCGGCGGATGGGCGGCGGCGAAAAGGGCCTGCAGCTGCTCGCCGGACAATCGATGATCTCCCGGGTGATCAGCCGGCTTGCGCCGCAAGTCGAAGCGCTGGCGATCAACGCAAATGCCGATCCTGGATCCTATCTGCAGTTTGGCCTGCCGGTTCTGCCCGACACGATCGGCGGCCATGTCGGCCCGCTGGCCGGCGTACTGACCGGGCTCGAGTGGGCGGCAACGCTACATGGTGTCACGCACATTGTCAGTGCAGCGACGGACACGCCGTTCCTGCCGCTCGACCTGGTGTCGCGGTTCTCAGAGATGGCCGGCCCGGAGCGCATTGTTCTCGCCCGCTCGAACGGCAACCGGCATCCGGTTTTCGGGCTGTGGCCGGTAGCGTTGCGCCAGGATCTGGCGCAGTGGCTGGCGACCAGCGACACCATGAAAGTGCTGGCCTGGGCCAACCGGCATGAGCTCGCCTTTTGCGATTTCGAGGCGGACGGAGACGGTGCGCCGGACCCCTTCTTCAACGCCAACACGCCCGAAGAACTGGCCGAGGCGGAAGCCTTTGTCGCCAGAGCCGCTGCATGAAACAGCGTATCTTCGGCATCACGGGGTGGAAGAACTCCGGCAAGACCACATTGACCTGCAAACTGGTGGAGGAATTTACGCGGCGTGGGTTCCGCACTGCCACTCTCAAGCATGCCCACCACCTGTTTGATGTCGACCATGAGGGCACCGACAGCTACCGCCATCGCAAGGCGGGTGCCGGCGAAGTGGCAATTGTCTCTGGCCGCCACTGGGCGATCATGCACGAACTCGGAGAACAGGCCGAGCCGTCGATGCAGGAGATGCTGGCCAGGCTGTCGCCTTGTGACCTGGTGCTGATCGAAGGCTACAAGCGCGAGAGCCACCCGAAGATCGAGGTGCGCCGGCTTGCTGCATCGGACCGTTCGCCCTTGCCGGATATCGACGCCAGCATTCGCGCCATCGCCGCTGATCACCCAATTGCCGACGCGCCCATCCCGGTCTTCTCACTGGACGACATCGGTGGCATCGCCGATATGATCGCGCTTGAAACCGGCTTGGGAGAGACTGCCGCATGACCCCGCGCAAGCTATTGAACGACTGCTTCCTCACCGACAAGGACCGGCTCAGCCATGCGGAATGCCTGGCGATCCTGACCGGCCGGTTGTCGGTGGTGACGGGTATCGAAGAACTGCCGCTGGTCGAGACCTCCGGACGCTGGCTCGCCGCCGACATCGTCGCGCCGCGCAATGTGCCGCTGCAGGACAATTCCGCTGTCGACGGCTACGCGTTTGCGGCGCCCGCCACGGGTTCAATGCCGGTGGTCGCCCGCATTGCCGCCGGTGATCTCGGTGCCTATCGCCTCGAACCAGGCCAGGCAGCGCGCATCTTCACCGGGGCGTCCATGCCTGAAGGCGCCGATACGGTGGCCATGCAGGAAGATTGCACGTTCGTTGGCGACATGGTCACCGTTCCACTGGATCTCAAGCGCGGCGCCAATGCCCGCAGCGCCGGCGAGGATGTGTCGGCGGGCAGCGCGGTGCTGGAGAGCAGTGCCCGGCTCCGGCCGCAGGATATGGCAGCGCTGGCGTCGTTCGGCCTGCCGCGG
>LADQ01000007.1 GCA_000961635.1 Hoeflea sp. BRH_c9
CGACAGCGCCAGGAACCTGGCGCTGTCGTCGGGCGGGATCCTGTTTTTGCTGATTGCAGCCATCGCTACCGGGCTGATGCCCGCGGTGCTGGCGCTCGCGGTGATGGTGGTTTTGGCCCATCAGTGGACCTCGACCGTGCGCAAGCTTCTCGGCGGTCACACCGGCGACACGCTTGGCGCAACCCAGCAAATCGCCGAGACCGCCGGCCTGGCAACCCTTGCCCTTTTGGTTTGAAGGTCCGATATAGACCGCACGGATATCTCAGGCTCAAGCGAAGGACCCAATGAGCATTCAATCCCCCTGCATCCTTGTCTGCTCGATGGACCTGGTCACCGGCTATTGTTTCGGATGCGGGCGCACGCGCGATGAAATCGCCGGCTGGATCGATTACACACCGGAATTCCGGCGCCAGGTCATGGCCGAACTGCCGGCGCGGCTGGAAACCGTCGAACGTAAGCCGCGGCGGGAAACCCGGCGGAGCCGCATGGCGCGCGAGCGTCAGGACGCCAATCCGGAATGATTTTCATTCTCGTCCTCATGGGGGCAACCCTGGCTGTGCTTGTTTACAACCACGAGTCCGGGGTCAGCTTCGGACTGCCCAACGACGATCTCGCCAGTCTGGTCTATCTCGGCCTGCTCGCGGCGGTGATTGGCGCCGGCGTCGTCGGCGCGCACCGCAATATGGGCGAGATGGTCAAGAACCTGCTGATCTGGGTCGTCGTTATCCTCGGCCTGGTCACCGGCTGGCTCTATCAGGACCAGGCCAGGGAGACCGTGTTGCGCGTTGCCGGCGGCCTGTCGCCGGGACGCCCGGTGAACATCACCGATGCAAACGGCCAGGCCGTCTCGATCCGGAAATCGCTGAACGGGCATTTCGAAGCCGCGGGTTCCGTCAATGGACAGGCCGTGGACTTTCTCATCGATACCGGCGCAACCTCGATCGCATTGTCGCATGAGGACGCCATGAGCATCGGGTTTTCAGAGCAAGATCTGAGCTATACGCTGGTCATCACCACCGCCAATGGCAGGGCCCGGGCAGCGCCCGTGCGGCTTGACAGCCTCGCCATCGGATCGATTGAGCGCACCAGCTTGCACGCCATGGTGACCGAACCCGGACGGCTCGATCAAAGCCTGTTGGGCATGAATTTCATCTCATCGCTGACCGCTTTCGAGATGCGCCGGGACGAGGTCATCCTGCGCGACTGAAGCAACTGTGGTTCCGCCGGGCGGAAGCCGTGCGTGACGCGAAGCGTCGACAGCTTCAGGCAAGCAGCCGCCCGCACAATGGCGGCAGACTCATCCGAACCATCGCTTTATCCCGAGATGCCCTATTGGAAATGCGACCTCCGGCGGCCCCATGATATCCAGTTATCAAACCTACACTTTTTACACCCGCGACATAAATGAAACGCTGCGCCGCGCCGCCGCGGATCCGATTGTCGCCAGGGACGCGCAGTATTATCGCGACACCATCGGATCGATCACGAGCGTTGACGAATTTCTGGCCGATGACCGCATCTACAACTACGCGATGGAGGCCTATGGGCTCGAGGAAATGGCCTATGCGAAGGCATTCATCCGCAAGGTGCTGGAAAGCGATCTGACCGACACCGACAGTTTCGCCAACCGGCTTTCGGACGTCAAATACAAGACGCTGGCGGCGGCTTATGATTTTGGCAACACGGTGACAACCGAGATCGTCCAGACCACCAGTCAGATCGACGCCCTGATCGGCACCTATGAGCAATCCATCGAAAACACCGATGCCACATTGCGGGAGGAAACCAATTATTTCACGGCGGTTTCGGCTTCCTTCACTGACGTCGACGATCTGTTCAGGAACACCCGCGCACGCGACTATGTTTTCGCCACCTTCGGCATCGACCCCAAGACCTTTGACTACGAGACCATCCGCAATGTCATCACCAGCGACATCGCCGATGCCAACAGCTACGTGAACCAGGAGCTTGCCCCGAAGGTCGCCGAATGGAATGCGCTGATCGATGATCTCTATGTTCAGCGCCAAACCGGGGAAAACACGGCCGAGGACGTCGCGAGAATTGACTATCTCATTGCCCAATATTCCAAGTCGGTCGTGACCGTCAGCAATTATTACGAACTGGCCGCATCCTTCAATTTCAATCCGGATGGCACTCTGGTCGCGGGCGTCGAGCCAATGACCGATGCCCAGCGAACGCTGGTGACCGAACGCTATGTGTTCTCCCAGCCGCGGCTGACCGCCACTGGGGCGCTGCTCAACAAGGCCTATTATGAAGAGACGATCTCCAGCATCAATTCGATAGATGACCTGCTCAACAACAGCCGGATGAGCATAATGATGCTGTCGGCCTACAATGTTCCGCTGACCACCAGCCGCGCCGACGTGGAGTGGGCGCTGCAACAGGATCCATCCGATCCCGACAGCCCGATCCATGAAAAAAGCGCGGCCTTGATCGCGCTGTCCAAAGCCTTCAATTTCGAAAGTGACGGCAGCCTGACGCCCGGAAAAGAGGCTCAGGATGCGGAGCAGCTCTACGAGACGATGGCCTATTACATTTCCAATTTTGATGATGCCGACCGCGAGGAAGACACCGCCAAGATCGAAAAATACAAGCAATATGTCGGCCTGACCACAAACCTCGATGATTTCCTGTCGAGCGCGGCGGCTGCCGTGGTGATCCGGGAATTCGCCCTGCAGGCCTTCAACATATCGCCTGACGAGGTTTCCACCTTCAAACTGAAACAGATATTTACGAGCGACCCCTACGATCCCAAAAGCTACGTCAACAAGCTGAAGGATGACAGGTTTGTGCAACTGGCGAAATCCTACAATTTCGCCGCCGATGGCAGTATCGGTTCGCCGCGCTACGCCCAGTCCGAAAACGAGATCACCCGGATCACCAAGGCCTATTATACGGCCTATACCAGGCTCGACCCGAGCGATGCGGGCAAGGAGGCGGCCGAAAAGGAGGTTTCCTATTACCGGACACAACTGCAGACGCTGGAGACCGTCGACGAGCTCGTCGGCGACAAGCGGCTGACCAATCTGCTGCTGGTTGCCGAGGGGCTGAAGCCGAAAGAGGTCACGGCGGCGACATTGAAAGCAGTGTTGACTTCGGACATCGACGATCCCAGCAGCTTTGCCAATCAGCAGACCGACATCGCCTTTCAGAAACTGGCCGGGTCGTTCAATTTTGACGCCGACGGAATCATCCAGACTTCCGATGTCAAAAGCATCCAGAACGACCGCGGACTGGTCGAAACCGAGCGGCTTTACCTGACCCAGGCTATCGAAGAGGAAGCCGGAGAGGACAGTGTCGGCGCGCGGCTGGCGCTCTATTTCGAACGCATGGCGCCAACGGTCACCAGCACCTATGAAATTCTCGCCGATGAAGCCCTGGCGCAGTTCATTCGCACCACATTCTCAATATCGGATGACACCGCCTCTAGCGACATTGATGTGCAGAAGGACATGTTTGAACGATATTTCGAAATCGACGACCTCATCGACCCCGAGAAGGTCGACACCATGGTTCAACGGTTTCTCGCGCTCTATGATGTCGACAACGGAATTGAGGATCCGATGCTGGCGATTTTCGACAACAACACATCCATCAGCTTTGAAACCGTGGCGACACTGACGCAACTGCGCAGTTCACGATACTAATTCCTGATCCGTCGTCATGATCGTCAGATCAGGCTGTAGAAAAACCGCACGGCGACAAGCAGCATGAACACCCCGAATGCGATCTCGAGTTGCCGCTTGTCAAGCGCATGGGCAAGACGCACGCCCAGCGGCGCGACGGCCAACGTGATCGGGATGATCAGCGCGACCGCCACCCAGTTGACATAACCTGTGGAAAACGGCGGCAAGCCCGCCGCACCCCAACCCGCCCATATGTAGCCAAAAAGGCCCGGGATCGAGATCAGCACGCCGACGCCTGACGATGTGGCCACCACCTGGTGCACAGGACGGTTATAAAGCGTCATGAAGGTATTGTTGAGCACGCCGCCGCCAATGCCCATCAGCGCCGACAGAAGTCCAATCAGCGCGCCGACGATGGCGCGAACCGGATTTGGTGGAATATCCGAGCCGAGCCGCCAGCTTTCCTTGCCAAACAGCATCCGCAGTCCGACGAGAATGGCGATGACGGCGAAGATCGCGCGCAATCCGCCGCTTGACACTGAAGCCGCTATCAGCGACGCCATGACCACGCCGAACGGCACCGGCAGGATCCAACTGCGCAACAGCTCCAGATCAACGGCGCCGCGCGCCTTGTGTGCCATGAAGGAGCGGATCGAGGTCGGCACGATGATGGCGATCGATGTTCCCACCGACAAATGCATGCGCACCGCCTCGTCAATATGTAGCAGACCCAGGACCTGATAAAACACCGGCACCAGAATGGCTCCGCCGCCGATGCCGAACAGGCCCGCCAGCACGCCCGCGATGCCACCCGCGCCAACGAGCGCCGCGGCAAACCAGATCAATTCCCCCACAGGTGGCATGCGCACAGATCCTTGTTCGGCTTTTTCGACTTCCGCCGGGCGCGCCAGTGCCGGCGAGCGAGCAGCCCGCGCCACCCGTCATCAAACCGAGACATTTTTCAAGCATTGTTTTGTTGGAACCGGCATTCAGATCCGCCGGTCCGGCTCCACAGTCCGGTTCCCGCCGCCGCTTCACGAACCGCTTGCTGTCGGAGACCCCGGATCCCTGGTGACGCCCCATCTCCCGGGGAGACGGTTTGAAGGCTGGCTTGTCCGGCCTTCTTTTTTGACTCAGTCACAATGACGGTAGTTGGTCTTGCGGGTCCTTAGATCAAAGTGAAAATGATCCTTGTGATGGATGTCGCTGCCCGGTCCGAGAACCGTGGTGAAATATTTGCAGCTGTCGGCACGGATATTGTTGAGCAGGCTCTTTTGGCGGAACGCAAACAATCCGGGCTGTTTCACCAGGATCTCCCGTCCATTGTTGAGCGTTATCTTGCCGACATCAATGGCGTTGCCCTTGGCATGCTCGGACATTGGCGCGCCGCGCTTGGAATTCATGGTGCGGCAGGAATAGGCGGAAAGCTGGCGGATCGACTTGACGCCCGACAGGTAGCGGGTGCGTGCCGTCGGCGCCAGTTCGTTCTTGACCCATTGCGCGAAGGCGTCGGTGATCTGGCAGTTGAGCTTTGCCACCGGCTTGATCTCTATCCCGCCCGAAAGCCTGGTCACCTCCACCGGATAGGGAATCGAGCAGCCCGGACCGCTGTTGATCGCCGGCAGATCACGGAATGTCACGCCCAGCCGCTTGAGGCGCTGCCGGCACGCCTTCTCGGCCGCCGGCAAGCCGCCCGCCCATTTCGGCCTGGAAAGCGGATTGCTGAACCTGGGCAGCAAGCCCGCAAGCAGCGCAGGCTTGTCTTGCCCCTCGGACACGCCGGTCTCCGGGGTCTGATCCGGGACGCCGGCCTCGGCAGACTCGGGAGCCGGTGCGGCAAGACGGAGCTCGTCGGTGCCAATTCCCATGACAACCGGCTGATCCACATTGCCTTCCGGCAAGGCCGACGTCATCGCGCCCATGTCGACGCCGGCCTGAACCGGGTAGGCAAGCACATTCTGCATCGGCGCATCCGGCCCGTTGGGCAACAGCGCCGCTTCCGGATCGCTGATCATGACCTGGCCGGCTGGCGGGCTGGCGATCATCGGCGCGGACGGCGCGCTGAACATGGCTGGGGCAGCCGGCTCGGCGCGGATTGTCGGGCTGACCTGCTCCATGGCGAGCAAATCGCCTGGAGGGGCCAGGCCGCCCTCGCCTGAACATCCGGCGGCGACAAGCGCGACCAACAGTGCCAATCCCGCCGGGAGCGGTCTGGAACGGTGGATTTCCGGTGGGCAAAGGGACATGGGCAGATCCGATACAACGCAAAACAGATGTTGATTTTCACACACAAGGGTAAACGAAGGCTGAGGCCTCGAGTTAACGCATGCGGCAACACTGTGACGCGGGCGCGCCGGGCAGCGAGCCGGACTTTCGCGGTCTTCCCCAGCTTCTGGCTCCGCATGACTTCAATTGGGCCACCAGCCCGGTTACACAGGAGGTTCAACAAGGATGAGGTCATGATCAAGCCAACGGGTGAACTGACATTGCGAACGCTGGCGATGCCGGCCGACGCCAACGCCGCCGGCGATATTTTTGGCGGTTGGGTGATGGCGCAGATGGATCTGGCCTGCGGCATCCGTGCCGCCGAGCGGGCGCACGGGCGCGTGGTCACCGCGGCGGTCAATGAAATGTCCTTCGCCATGCCGGTCAAGATCGGTGACACGCTGTGCATCTACACCGACATCGTCAAGGTGGGCCGCACCTCGATGACGCTGCTGGTCGAGGCGTGGGCCCAACGCTATCTGACGCCGCAGATGGACAAGGTGACCAATGCCCTGTTCGTCATGGTGGCGCTCGACGCCAACAACAAGCCGACCCCGCTTCCGCCCGACTGAACCCGGCCCCCCTGCCCGCGCCGGCGGCCTTGGAGTATCCGTCATCGTCAAGCCAGTCTTGACGATGACGGATACATTAAAGCCCGAACGGAAAGGTTTCGTCCTCGCCGCCGGCGACTTCCGTCGGCAGCGGGATCACGGCGCTGGTTTCATCGAACCAGACGAAGCCATCATACTGGTCGGCAAGACTTGCATGGGCATAGTGGCTCCAGCGCTCGGTCTCGGGCCGGTAGATGACGCCGATATACCGCTCCAGCCGCCGCGCCGACAGCGCCTGCCGGAGGCCGGCGTTCTGGCCGGGACGCAGATCGAACAGGAAACGTTCCAGCCCGACCTGATGGCAAAGCGCCTCGTAGCTGTCGGGGCGCGACGGGCGCACTGTCTTGACTTCCATCGGCGCATCCCAGTCGGACGCGGCGGCGACGGTGCCCGAATGGGTGCCAAAGCCGATCAACGCGGCGTCCCTTCCAAAAGCCTGACGGCAGAGCTGGCCGAGATTGAGTTCACCGCGCTCGGACCCCATGTCGGTGTAGCGTGCATCGCCAATATGCGAGTTGTGCGCCCACACCACCACCTTGCTGTTCGGGCCTTCCCAAGCCAGCAGGCGCTGCAGCGTGTCGAACATGTGCTTGTCGCGCAGATTCCACGAATGGTGCGCGCCGTAATACATGATGCGATAATAGCGCTCCGCGTCGGCTACCAGCCGGGCGTTCTGGGTGGCGTCGAAGAAGCGGTCGCCATCGTTGCGGACGTAATCGAGCTGCTTGCGGAGCATGTCCATCAGGCTTTGCGTCACCGGTTCCTCGCACATCGCGTAGCCCTGGGTCAGCGCTTCGCGCCCGTAAGCCGCAGGCTCGCGCGACCAGGGTTCGAGACACGCGTAACGCCTGCGCGCGATGGCCGCTGCTTCGGGATCGACACTGTCGAGATAGGACAGCACCGCCGCGATGGAGGCCGTCATGTTGTAAAGATCGAGGCCATGGAACCCGGTCCGTTCGTCTTGCGGTTTCCCCGCATTGTGCTCTCTCAGGAAGCTGACAAACGCATCCACATCCGTGTTGCGCCACATCCAGGTTGGAAACCGGGTAAAGGGCGGCGTGCGCATCGGCTGGTGCGGCAGATGCCGCACATGACGATCGATGGTGGCGGCATCCGGCCAATCGGCCTCGACCGCGACAATTTTGAAGCCGTGGCGTTCGATCAGGCGACGGGTGATGGCGGCCCGGGCGCGGTAGAACTCGGAGGTGCCGTGCGAGGCTTCGCCGAGCAGCACCACGCGGGCTCCGGCGAACCGGTCGAAGGCGGCGGCGAATTCGGGATCGTCCAGCGCCGGCAAGACT
>LADQ01000008.1 GCA_000961635.1 Hoeflea sp. BRH_c9
CAGCACCGGACGCGGCGCTTCGGCTTCCGCCTCAACACCGACATCGGGTTCTACAGCCGAGGTCGGCTGTTCAGCCGGCGTCTCCGGGGCCACGGCCGGTTCAACCCCAGCCGTTTCGGCGGTGTCAGCAGGCGCATCCGCGACCATGGAGGCAGCCGCTTCAGATGCAACTGGCGAAGCCTCCCCGGCTTCGGCCGGACCTTCAACCGGCGCAACCGTCTCCGCCGGTGCGGTCTCGTCCTTGACGGCCGGCGCCGTTGGCTTCAGCGGCCGGTCAGCCGCGGTGCGTGAGACCACGACCTCGACCACAGGTCCGGTCCCGGCCGGGCCGGCATTCTCCGCCTGAGCCGCGTCAAGACCGGCCAGATGGGTTTGCGCCTCTTCGGCAGGCACCGCATCGGCGCGATAGCCAAGCCCCTTGAGGATCTCCTCGATATCGTCCTGCGTCGCCCCGAGAATGGAGAGCATTCCGGTCGTGGTGATGAACCGGCGGCCATCATAGGCGGCTTCCGGGCGCATGCCCTGAGCGCCCGGCTTCCACTGCAGCGCCGGGCGGATCAGGTCGGCCAGCCGCTCGAGAATGTCGATGCGCACCGCCCGCTTGCCCAGAAACCGGAACCCGGCAAGCCGGTAGAATTCACGATCGACTTCCGGACTGGTCGCCACCGAGGTGCGTCCGGCCGCCAAAAGCGGCGTCACGTCGCCATAGCCGGGCTTGGCGAAGCCGTCATTGGCAAGCGCCCACAACAGCGTCACCAGTTCGGCCGGCGCGGGCTTGAGCAGGGCCGGCATGAAAATGTGGTAAGCGCCGAAGCGGATGCCATATTTGCGCAGGCTGGCGCGCGCGGACTGGTCGAGATCCTTGATCATCTCGGCGACATCGCGGCGGAACAGGACACCCAGGCTCTCGGCCAGACGGAAAGCCAGACCGCGCGACAGCCCGTCGAGATCCTCGGCGCGGGTCAGATCGTCGAGCGGCTTGAGCACGGTGGCGATGTGATGATTGACGAAGCGGTCAATCCGCGCGGCGACAAAATCGCGCGCGGCGCCCGCAAGCTGCTCGTCGGCAAGCAAAACGGATCGTGGCTTGAGCACATGATCGCCCGCCACCAGCCGCGCCACCGGATCGCCGAGCCAGCGGACCGTGCCGTCCGAGCCGATGGCGAAGTCGGAATTGCCGGACGCATGCAGCCGGGCCGCCCGCGCTTCAAACTCCAGCGCCAGCGCCTTCTGCGCGGCGGCGATCACCGCCTTGGCGTCGGGACCATCGGCCGATGCATCGGCGACGAACCGGAAGCCGGCCAATTGTCCAATATGGTGACCTTCAACGAAGACATCACCGTTCACACTGATTTCAGCTTCGAGCATCGCGTTCTCTCTCAGGCGCTTCATGAGCACAGATGTCCTGCGGTCAACAAAGCGTTTCGTCAACCTTTCATGCAACGCATCGGACAATCGGTCCTCGATTTCGCGCGTCTTTTCCTGCCAGTGTGTCGGATCGGCAAGCCATTCAGGTCTGTTTGAAACATAAGTCCAGGTTCGTATCTGCGAGATCCGGGCCGACAATGTGTCGATTTCGCCATCGGTGGAATCGGTCCGGCGCACCTGTTCAGCCAGAAAATCCTCGTTCACCGACCCGGTCCGGATCAGGTCCCGGTAGATCGTGGCAATCAGATCCGCATGCTGCGCAGGCGCGATGCGGCGATAATCGGGCAACGAGCAGACATCCCACAGCGTGGCGACATTGGCCGCCGAGCTCGCCAGATCGCGCACCTCGAAATCATTGACCAGATGCTCAAGCGCGCGCTGGTCGACCGCCGGCAGCGCCCGGGTCAGCCCGGTGATCGACGGAATTTGCTCGAGGCTCGCCTGCAGCGTCTTGAGATTGGAAAAATCGAGCTGCTTGGAGCGCCATTGCAGGATCTTGATCGGCTCGAACACATGGCTTTCAAGCCGGTGCACCAGATCATCGGGCAGAGGCTGCACCTGACCGGTGACGCCGAAGGTGCCGTCACGCAGATGCCGCCCCGCCCGGCCGGCGATCTGGCCGAATTCCGACGCGCTCAGCTGCCGGTAGGAGTAACCGTCGAATTTCCGGTCCTGAGCAAAAGCGACGTGATCGACATCGAGATTGAGACCCATGCCGATGGCGTCGGTCGCCACCAGATAATCGACATCGCCGTTCTGATAGAGCTCGACCTGGGCGTTGCGCGTGCGCGGGCTCAGGGCCCCCAGCACCACCGCTGCGCCGCCGCGCTGGCGGCGCACCAGTTCGGCAATCGCGTAGACCTCGTCGGCCGAAAACGCCACGATTGCCGTGCGCCGCGGCAGCCGGGTGATTTTCTTTGCGCCGGCGTAATGCAGTTCCGACAGGCGCGGCCGTTCAACAATGGTGATGCCGGGCAGCAAATGTTCGAGAATCCCGCGCGCCGTCGCCGATCCGAGAAGCAGCGTCTCCTCGCGGCCGCGCAGCGACAGGATCCGGTCGGTGAAAACGTGGCCGCGCTCCAGATCGCCGGCGATCTGCACTTCATCGATGGCCACGAAAGCAACATTTGCTTCCTGCGGCATCGCTTCGACGGTGCACACGGAATAGCGCGCGCCGGGCGGCGTGATCTTTTCCTCGCCGGTGACCAGCGACACGTGTTGCACGCCGACCTTATCGACCATTCGGCCATAGACCTCACGCGCCAGGAGCCTCAGCGGCAATCCGATCACGCCGGATGAATGCGCCGCCATGCGCTCGATGGCATAGTGGGTCTTGCCGGTATTGGTCGGGCCCAGCACGGCGGTGACGCCGCGCCCGGACAGGATCAAGGGCTTTGGAGGTTGGCTGCGGAAAGCGGGCATTAGCGTCCGTATCGAGATCAAGACGGCTGTTACCTAGCACATCGGCGGGGCCGGGACAGAGGTAAAATCAAGCCGCCCGAAAGCCGGCGGGTTAATCATTGGAACAGTGGCGGAACGAATCAGCGACGAATCAATGACTCGTCCTGATTCCCTATTTGTTCACCGCAATATATGGCGACCGGATGCCTGTTAGCCACCATATGCTGAATCGATCCCGTGGCATTTGACTGCAATCGAACCCACGCCGTTAACCTTTGCGTTTGCCGCCGGAACAGGCTGCGGACGGACCTCGCCGTGTTTCGTGTCCGTTCTTGATTTGTTAAGAATTCCAAACACTTCATGAACGGATTTGGTTGCATTTTATCGATCTGCGTTAACTTCTGGAACAGTGACGGAACGAACCGGCACCGAATCATCGACCTGTCCTGGTTGGCCCTTTGTTCTCCACAACATATGGTCCGCGACCGCTCCTGCGCCACTATTTGCGGGGCCGCGGCAGCGCGGCAGACGCCGGTTTCATCGCCCGAATTAACCTTTGCCTTGAATCCAACCTTCGCAGCGCGTGCGCCTGCCCGGCTCCAGTGCCGCACTCGTTCAGGATTTGTTAATATTTTCAGACACTTCACGCGTATGGTTCAGCACATCCCGTTAACCTTCGGAACAGCCACGGAACGAAGCGGCACCGAATCACCGACCTGTCCTGGTTGGCCATTTGTTCACCGCAACATCTGCCAATGCGACGCCAGACGCCCACCATATGCAGAGACGCCTGTTGGCGATTTCCCGCGAGAGCCTGATCGCCGTTAACCCTTTGCAACAGCGCCCGCGCGCGCCGTTTAGGTCCGCTGTCACGCTTCGCGAACGTTCGGATTTTATTAATTATTCCAAACACTTCGTAAACCGGTTTCGGTGCATTCGAGCGGCCCCGTTAACCTTCGGAACAGCCACGGAACGAAGCGGCGACGAATCAGCGCCCGGCCGCCTTTCCCGGTTTGTTCCCTGCCAGATCTTGTGTCGCGCCGCGCCGCGCCGCCTAAAAGTCAGGCCCGCGCGGCTTTTTCGCTGGCTTGTCGGCCGTGTCTGTTAACCAATTCTTCCGCGCACGGAGCGCCAATTCCCCTTGTCAGCGGAAAAGATGCAAAAGCCGGCTCAGCTGGTCACCTGGCAGCGCCGCCACGTCTCGACCGGCCTCTTCTCGCCGCCAATCGTCCGCTGCAGCCACATTTCTTCGTCGGACAGCACCTGCATCTCGATGGTCTGGCCGGCTTCCGGGTCCCCGGCGGGGCCAACATAGCGGAAATGGTGGCGGTCGTACTGGCCGGAGATTTCGGCCCCGGAGGGGATCATGATCCGCCCGCCGTCAATGCTGACATGCTTGCCATCGGCTGAGCACCAGTCGCCATCAATGCGGTCGGCAAGCGCCGGACCGGCAGTCACCGACAGACCTGTCACGACAGCAATCGCCGCAATCAGACTTTTTCGAGACCCGCGCATCCGCTCGCTCCCATCGGCCTGGCATGGCGCTTCGCCGCCATCCTGATTTATCCCATTCAGGCGGGCAGCTTCAGGACCGCGCGAAGCGAGGCCTCGATCTGGCCGCCACACCAGTCATCACCATACATCGCATCACTCCGGTTCCGAAGCTCGACCTGGGCGGGAAGCGCCGCGATGCGATCAGACAGACCGGCAATCGCCGGCGCGTGCCGGTCTAGCATTGCCCGCAGCGGCGCAAACCTGGCGGTCATCGTGCCCCACAATATTGCTGTGACGATGTCAGCCAGGCCGGGCGCCTGCGTGCCAAGCATGAAACCTGAGCCGGCGGCCAGGCCATGGCGCCGTCCGGTCTCTTCGAAAATCCCCATCCAGCGCGCGAGCCTGGGCTGGAATTCCTTCCAGGTCCCGTCAGTCCAGACCTGCGCGCCATTGTACCTTGTCATTTCGTAAAGCACGTCATTGGCATCGGCGACGATCTTGTGGCTCATGGCATTGAGCACGGGATCGTCCGGCAGCAGCCGGTGCTTCTCGCCCAGATAGGCCAGGATTGCGGGCATCTGGGAGAGATGGATGTTTCTGCCGTGGTCGGTCAGCACCGGCGGTCCCATATGCGGAACCAATTGGGCCGTGGGTTCCGCCGCCATTAGGGCGGCGATCTCATTGTCTCCCGCCTCCTCCCAGGACGCGCCGGCATGGGAAAGCACCGCCCGGACAAATTGACCGCGAAACGGAAAAGGCCAGTAATAGAGGGTGTAATCCGCCATGATCCGCTCTCCATAAGGATAAAATCCTGTTACCCCCGAAGCATCCGCCCGGCGGCTTCCCGCCGGGCGCAAAGTCTCGTCAATGGCCGGCGTCAATCAGCTGAAATACTGCCCGCCGTTGGCCGAAATCGTCGAGCCGGTGATGAAGCCGGCGTCATCGGAGGCCAGGAACACCACGCAGCGGGCGATTTCCTCTGGCTCGCCCAACCGGCCAACCGGGATCTGCGGGATGATGCGCTCGTTGAGCACCGTCTCGTCGATGGCGCGGACCATGTCGGTGCCGATATAGCCCGGGCAGATGGCGTTGACGGTGATGCCGGCGCGCGCGCCTTCCTGGGCCAGCGCCCGGGTGAAGCCGATATCGCCGGCCTTGGCGGCGGAGTAATTGACCTGGCCGGCCTGGCCTTTCTGGCCGTTGATCGAGGAGATGTTGATGACGCGGCCGAACTTGCGTTCGCGCATGCCGCCCCAGACCGGATTGGTCATGTTGAACAGGCCGGTGAGGTTGGTGTTGATCACCTCGCCCCACATCTGCGGCGTCATCTTGTGGAACATGCCGTCGCGGGTGATCCCGGCATTGTTGACCAGCACCGCCACCGGGCCGAGATCGGCCTCGACTTGGCTGATTCCGGCGACGCAGGCGTCGTAGTCGGCGACCGACCATTTGTAGGTCTTGATGCCGGTTTCAGTGGTGAATTTCGCCGCCGCCTCGTCATTGCCGGCATAATTGGCGGCGACGGTGTAACCCGCCGCCTTCAACGCGATGGAAATCGCAGCCCCGATCCCGCGTGACCCTCCCGTCACGATTGCTACCTTACTCATGCTATTCCTCCACTTTCATTTCTTTAACTGTAAGCCTATGATTCTCCCAAATCATACCGATTATAGCTAAAATTCCGCTTAACATCGAAAAAACAAAAATATTATATCTGATTTCATCGTTAGAATTCAATATACTACTATTCAAGGAAGAAGCGAATTCTATAGCTGAGTCACACTCTACCTTTGAATCATTTAACATACTTTCATTAAGTTTAATACTACTAATTACATCGTTAATATCATCAAAAACAACATCTACATTTCTTGTTGTTTTATTATTTATAATTTTCTCAATATGTTTTACATTATTGGAATGTAATTCCCTCGCCTCCTCCACTTTCTGGCAAGACTCTACAACTCGTACATAGGCATCCTTGCCGCTACTCAGCAACTCAACACTTCTAGGTAGCAAATATTGTTGAAAAGGGATTGTACCTAAAACAAATACAATCCCCCATGTTTTCAACAGTCTAGGAGCTGAAACCCAATAGTAGCTATGGGGAAATAGCAACACTTGTAATTATCCGCGCTCGACGCAGAGCGCCACGCCCATGCCGCCGCCGATGCACAATGTCGCCAGGCCCCTCTTGGCGTCACGGCGAACCATTTCGAACAGCAGCGTGTTCAAGATGCGCGCGCCCGACGCGCCGACCGGGTGACCGATGGCGATGGCGCCGCCATTGACGTTGACGATCGCCGGATCCCAGCCCATGTCCTTGTTGACCGCGCAGGCCTGCGCCGCGAAGGCCTCGTTTGCTTCGACCAGGTCGAGATCGCCGACCGTCCAGCCGGCCTTGGCCAGCGCCTTGCGCGAAGCCGGGATCGGGCCGGTGCCCATGATCTGCGGATCGACGCCGGCGGTGGCCCAGGAGGCGATCCGCGCCATCGGAGTGATGCCGCGCTTTGCGGCCTCGGCTTCGGTCATCAGAACGGTCGCAGCACCGCCATCATTGATGCCGGACGCGTTGGCGGCGGTGACCGTGCCTTCCTTGTCGAAGGCCGGGCGCAGCTTGGAGATGCCTTCTATGGTCACGCCGTGCTTGATGTATTCGTCCTCCTCGACCACCGTATCGCCCTTGCGGCCCTTGATGGTGACGGCGGCGATCTCGTCCTTGAACTTGCCTGCCTTCTGCGCGGCTTCGGCCTTGTTCTGCGAATTGACCGCAAAGGCGTCCTGCTCATCGCGCGACAGCTGCCACTGTTTGGCGACGTTCTCGGCGGTGTTGCCCATCAGGTAGTTGTAAAAGGCGTCGGTGAGCGCGTCATGCAGCATGGTGTCAACCATGTTGGCGGCGCCCATCTTGACGCCGTTGCGCAAGTGGATGGCGTGCGGCGCCATCGACATCGATTCCTGGCCGCCCGCGACAATGATGTTGGCGTCGCCGCTTGCGATTTGCTGCATGCCGAGCGCCACTGCGCGCAGGCCCGAACCGCAGAGCTGGTTGAGGCCCCAGGCCGTGGCTTCCTGCGGGATGCCCGCGGCCATGGCCGCCTGCCGCGCCGGGTTCTGGCCCTGGCC
>LADQ01000076.1 GCA_000961635.1 Hoeflea sp. BRH_c9
CCCCGCGCGGCCGGGCGCGGCCTCACCCCGCATTTCCGCCCCCGCCGAGCGGCCCAAGCCCGGAAACCGCGTGCAGCGGGACGCGCAAGGGTCGATGCTCAAGGAGCAAGGCTTCGCGCTGCCGTCCGTGCATCTGCTGACCGAGGCGCGCAACGTGGTCAAGGATTCCTCGCTGTCGCCAGAGGCGCTTGAGCAGAATGCGCGCATGCTGGAAGGCGTGCTGGAGGATTTCGGCGTCAAGGGCGAGATCATTCATGTTCGCCCGGGTCCGGTGGTGACGATGTATGAACTCGAACCGGCGCCGGGCATCAAGTCCTCGCGCGTGATCGGGCTTGCCGATGACATCGCGCGCTCGATGAGTGCGATTGCCGCGCGCGTCGCGGTGGTTCCCGGACGCAACGCCATCGGCATCGAATTGCCCAACCAGAAGCGCGAAACCGTCTATCTGCGCGAATTGATCGGCAGCCGTGATTTTGAAACCTCGAAAGCCAAGCTTGGACTGGCGCTCGGCAAGACCATTGGCGGCGAGCCGGTGATCGCCGATCTGGCCAAGATGCCGCATCTCCTGGTGGCCGGGACGACCGGCTCCGGCAAGTCGGTTGCGATCAACACGATGATCCTGTCGATCCTCTACAAGATGGATCCGTCGAAATGCCGGCTGATCATGATCGATCCGAAAATGCTTGAACTGTCGGTCTATGACGGCATCCCGCATCTGCTGACGCCGGTGGTGACAGACCCGAAGAAAGCGGTCGTGGCGCTCAAATGGACCGTCCGCGAGATGGAAGAGCGCTACAAGAAAATGTCCAAGATCGGGGTCCGCAACATCGACGGATTCAACAGCCGCGTCGAACAGGCGGCAAGCTCGGGTGAGCCGATCACCCGCACGGTGCAGACCGGTTTCGATCGCCATACCGGTGAAGCGGTTTACGAGACCGAGGAATTCGATCTCACGCCGCTGCCCTACATCATCGTGCTGATCGACGAAATGGCCGACCTGATGATGGTGGCCGGCAAGGACATCGAAGGCGCGGTGCAGCGCTTGGCGCAGATGGCGCGTGCGGCCGGCATCCATGTGATCATGGCGACGCAGCGTCCCTCGGTCGATGTCATTACCGGCACGATCAAGGCCAACTTCCCGACCCGGATCTCCTTCCAGGTCACATCCAAGATCGATTCGCGCACCATTCTGGGCGAGCAGGGCGGCGAGCAGCTCTTGGGCATGGGCGACATGCTGTTCATGGCCGGTGGCGGGCGCATCCAGCGCGTGCACGGTCCGTTCGTCTCCGACAAGGAGGTCGAGGACATCGTCTCCCATCTCAAGACCCAGGGCGTGCCCGAATATCTTGATTCCATCACCGAGGATGATGACGAGATCGACACCGGCGGCGGTCCGGCCGGGACCTCCAATCTGGCGGAGTCGGACGATCCCTATGATCAGGCAGTGGCGATCGTGCTGCGCGACGGCAAGGCTTCGACCTCCTATATCCAGCGCCGGCTCGGGATCGGCTACAACCGGGCCGCCTCGCTGATCGAGCGCATGGAAAACGAAGGCGTCATCAGCGCGGCCAATCATGCCGGCAAGCGGGAAATCCTGGTGCCGACGGAAGACGATATCGATCCAAGGTAGCCGCGAAGGCTAGAAGCCTCAGCGTCACACTGGCGCCGCAGTCTTGCGCGACATGACGGTTGAAACGAAACGGAGACAGCAATGTCGAAACAGACCACTTCCACCATGACGGAACGGCATGATCCCGCGCGCCGGGCGCTCCTGGGCACAGGTTTGGGTCTGGGACTGACGCTGATGGCCGCCGCTGCCGGCCTTCTGGCCTTTCCCGGCGGCGCGCGCGCGTCCGACGCGGCGCAAAGGCTTGCCGATCATTTTTCCGCGGTCAAGACCATGACCGGCGAGTTCATTCAGTTCGGCCCGAATGGCGAACAGACCGGCGGCAAGTTCTTCATCGACCGCCCCGGCAAGCTGCGCTTCAACTACGAGGATCCGTCTCCGATCCGGGTCATCGCCGACGGCAAAGCCGTGGTCATCGGCAATCGCAAGCTCAAGACCTGGGATCTCTATCCGCTCGACAAGACACCGTTGAAACTGCTTTTGTCAGAGCGGATCGACCTCTCCACCGACACCGTGCAGTCGGTCAAGGAAGACCCGGACCTGACGACGATCGTTCTCGGCAACAAATCGATCTTTGGCGATTCGACCATCAGCCTGATGTTCGACCCGAAAACATTCGAGCTCAAGCAGTGGACCATCCGCGACGCGCAGGGCAAGGACACCTCGGTGATGATCTTCAATGTCCAGACCGGGATCAAATTCGCCGACAATGTCTTCAAGGTGCCCTATGAAGAGGTGCACAAGGTCCAGCGCGGCGGCGGCTGAGCGGGCACGCCCGCCAAGGGGTCATTTGCCAACAAGGGCTATTTGAATCAGCGACGCAGGGACCGGTTTCGGATCGATCTCACAAGGGATGCCGGACTTCAATCGCCCTTCCCCGCCGTGAAAAACTTGTCACTCATCCGAATCTGGTCTATATAGTCACGATAGTCACTCGGGTCAGGATGCTTACGATGCAACCATCACCGCAGGATGAGAAAAGCTGGACCGTCGCCAGCGCGAAAGCGAAACTCTCGGAAGTCATCGACCGCGCGCAATCCACGCCGCAGACGATCACCCGTCACGGCAAGCCAAGCGTCGTTGTCGTCTCTGCCGAGGAATGGCAGCGGAAGACCGCGCGCAAGGGCACGCTTGCCGAGTTTTTGATGGAGTCGCCACTGCGGGGCGTCGAAATAGATGTCGAGCGTCAACGCGACGAGCCACGTGAACTGCCGCTGTGAGACTTGTGCTCGACACAAATGTCTTGTCGGAAGTGACAAAGCCGCGCCCCGATGCCCGCGTCCTTAATTGGCTGAATGAACTTGACGAAGACCGCTGTTTTATCAGTGTTGTGTCGATTGCGGAAATTCGTCGCGGCGTTGTCCTCATGGATCAAGGCCGAAAGCGCGATGCGCTGGACGAGTGGCTCACTTCAGACCTGCCACACCGTTTCGAACACCGTGTCCTGCCGGTAGAGGAACGTGTTGCCCTAGCTTGGGGAGATTTGATGGGCGCCGCAAAGCGGAACGGTCGAGGATTGTCATCGATGGATGGCCTGATTGCAGCCACCGCGATTGCACACGACCTCGCTCTCGCGACACGCAACATCAAGGATTTCGAAAGCTATGGGATCCATCTCATTGATCCCTGGGGCGCGTGAGAGGCAAGTCGATCTCCGGCATCAGCGAGGTGAAAAGAAGCTCTTGTCTCCCGGTGAACTGGCGCTCTGGGAAAACGCTGAATGGCCTGATCCGTGCTGGTAGCAACTGCAGAACCTGCTGCCGTGCCGGCTCTGTATCAGATGTGCAAAGCCTGCTTTAACACTTTGAAATGATCCCTGCAGTCTGTAGGTCAAATACATCCGTTTTACCGCGACCTCCTTAAGGCGATCTGATTTGGCGTTCTCCGTTTCGACCTGGAATATCAATTCCGTCCGGCTCAGGCTTCCGCTGGTCCTGCAGTTTCTTGAGAGCGCCCGCCCGGACGTTCTCTGTCTTCAGGAAACCAAATGTCCGAATGACGCGTTCCCGAGTGCGGCGTTCCGCAAGGCCGGCTACGAGCACATCGCCATTCATGGCCAGAAGGGCTATCACGGCGTCGCCATCATTTCCCGGCTGCCGCTGTCGGATGATCGCCGGCAGACCTATTGCGACATCGATCATACCCGCAACATTTCGGCCATCGTGGAAGCACCCGGTTCGAGACGTATCCGCATCCACAATTTCTATGTGCCGGCCGGCGGCGATGAACCTGACCGCGAGATCAACCCGAAATTTGCCCACAAGCTCGATTTCATCGAGGAAATGAGATGCCTTCATGCCGACGCCGAACAGGCCGACGGCGTGTCCTCGATCCTCGTCGGCGATCTCAATGTGGCGCCGCTCGAAACCGATGTCTGGTCGCACAAGCAATTGCTCAAGGTGGTCAGCCACACCCCGGTCGAGACCGACAACCTGAAAACCATGCAGGAGGCCGGCGCCTGGGTTGACCTGATAAGGGCCCATATCCCGCCGGAAGAGAAGATCTTCACCTGGTGGAGCTACCGGGCGCAAGACTGGGACGCCGCCGACCGTGGCCGCCGGCTCGACCATGTCTGGTCGTCAGCCGATCTGTTGCCGCTGCTTAGGCGCATTGACGTGCTGCGCGAAGCCCGCGGCTGGGAGCGGCCGTCCGATCATGTGCCGGTCACCGCGCATTTCGACTTCTGAGTTGAACTCAGGTTCAGCCGGCGAATCGATCCGCGATCCTGCCGAGATCCGTGCTGAGGCTGGCCAGATTGTCGCTGATGCGCTGCCGGATGATGCCGGCAATTTCGGGATATTCCTCCAGCATCCGCCGGAACAGGGGCCGGTTGATGCGAATCACTTCGGCATTGTCGGGCGCGATCGCCGTCATCGAGCGGTTAACCGCGGTGACCATCGCCAGTTCCCCCAGCAGCGCGCCGCGTTCGGCGAAGCCCAGCGGTTCGGCATGGCTGTCGCGTCCGGTGCGGGTCAGCTCAAACCGGCCGTCGGCGACCACGAAGGCGCAATCGGCCGGTGCGCCTTCGCGAAACAGCACCTGCCCGGCCTGAAACCTGCGCCGTTCGGCGCCAAAGGCAATCAGCCGCAATTTGTCCTCGCCGATGTCGCTGAAGAGCGCAACGGTCGAGAGCAGGGCAATGTCGTCATTCAGCGCCACGGACGAACTCCTTGAGGTCCAGCGTCAGGCCAGGCGGCCCGAACCTACAGCGCCGCGTTGCCATCAACCCGTGCCGCACACCTTGAATCAGTCCTTCCACCCTATCACGCCGATCAAGCCATGCCAGCACGGCCTCTGTCACGGGATGATCTTGTAGCCGCCGCTTTCGGTGACCAGGATTTCCGCATTGGATGGATCGGCCTCGATTTTCTGGCGCAGCCGGTAGACATGGGTTTCCAGCGTATGGGTGGTGACGCCGGAATTGTAGCCCCAGACTTCCTCCAGCAGCACGTCGCGGGTGACCACTTTCTGGTCGGCCCGGTAGAGATAGCGGATGATCGCGGCTTCCTTCTCGGTCAGCCGGATCTTGCCGCCCTTCTCATCCAGCAGCAATTTCTGGCTCGGCTTGAAGGTGTAGGGACCGACCGTGAAGGTGGCGTCCTCGCTCTGCTCGTGCTGACGCAGTTGCGCGCGGATGCGGGCGAGCAGAACGGCGAACCGGAAAGGTTTGGTGACATAATCATTGGCGCCGGCTTCCAGACCCAGGATCGTATCCGAATCGGTGTCATGGCCGGTGAGCATGATGATCGGCGATTTGAAGCCGCCCTTGCGCAGCAGCTTGACCGCTTCGCGCCCGTCCATGTCGGGCAGGCCGACATCCATGATCAACAGGTCGACATGGTTGGCCCGTGCGGCCTGGACGCCCTTTGTCGCCGAGGATTCCTGGCTGATCGCGAATTCCTCGTAAAGCGAAAGCTGCTCGACAAGAGTTTCCCTCAAATCATCGTCGTCATCAACGAGCAGGATCGATCGAGCGGTCATGGCAACATTCCCTTTTCATGGTCTCTTCGGCGCAGAATAGAGCCGCCGCATTCCATCAAATCACATTGCGTTCCTGTTTAGGCACTTTCGGGGCGACGGCAAAGTGATAAATAAGCCTGCCGGGTCACAGGCGGAGCACTTGATCGTGAGACTTATGTTACAAAAACGGCCGCCCAATCGGCTCAAACCCCGGACAATTGCCGTCCGCGCGGCCCCGGGCAACCGGTTGCAGGCAATTGTCCGGTTCGGGTCCTTGAGTTTTGCCGCCGCGCTTGGCCGGGGCGGGATCACGGTCTTCAAGCGTGAAGGCGACGGCGCCACACCGCGCGCGGCGATGTCGGTGATGGGCGGGTTTCGCCGCGGCGGCCTGCTCACGCCGGACCGGTCCGGTATCTTTCTCGACAGGGTGGGGG
>LADQ01000048.1 GCA_000961635.1 Hoeflea sp. BRH_c9
CAGCCGCGGCACAGGCCCCCGAGCCGCAGGCGCGGGTCAGGCCCGTGCCGCGCTCCCAGGTTCTCAGATCCAGCGTGTGATCGTCGATCACCCGGGCAATCGAGATATTGGCGCGCTCGGGAAAGATCGGATGGTTTTCCAGAAGCGGCCCGAATCGTTCGAGATCATGGGCCCAGACATCGTCCCTGACCCAGAAGATGGCGTGCGGATTGCCCATCGACATCACCGACGGCGAATGCAACAGCGGCGCGTCGATCGGGCCGATCTGCAGCTCGATGCGGGAGGTGTCGTAAAATTCCTCGGCCAGCGGGATCTTGTCCCATCTGAATTCCGGCTGGCCCATGTCGACCGAGATCAGCCCGTCCTCGTGCTCCTGAGCGGTCAGGATTCCGGCCAGCGTCTTGAAGGTGAAGCTCTTGCGCCCGGTTTCCCCGGCCAGGGCCTGCACCACGCAGCGGGTGCCGTTGCCGCAGGCCTGGGCGCGGCTGCCGTCGCGGTTCAAAATATCGATGCGATAATCGACGCCATTGAGATCGGTGTCGTGGATCGCCATGATCTGGTCAAAACCGGTTTTCTCGTTCGCCGCCAGCGCAATCGCCGCCTCCGAAGTCACGGCATCGGTGCGGCCGCGCATGTCGATGACGACAATGTCGTTGCCCAGTCCGTTCATCTTGGCGAAAGGAACCATCGATGCCATGCCACAAACCCGTATCGTTTCCGGGCCTATATGGCAAAAAAGCGCTGCAATTACCAGTGCCGGAGCATGCTAGACAGCGACCGGCGCTTCCCAGACCTCGCCCGCATGCAAGGGACGGAACCGCTCCGGCGCCACGCCCTTTTTGGCGAGTTCGGCTTCCAGCACCTGTTTGGGCGCGTCGCGGCCTTCGTTGGTCAGCCGGAACGTGCCCCAATGATGGCCCAGCGCATAATCGGCGCCCGACAGCAAAAATCCCTCGATCGCTTCCTCGGGGTTCTGGTGCTGGTCCTTCATGAACCAGCGCGGCTCATAGGCGCCGACCGGCAGGATGGCTGCGCGGAACCGGCCATGGCGATCGCGGGCATTCCGGTAGGGCCGCCCCTGGTCAAAGCCGGTGTCGCCGATATGCAGGATCTTGCCGCCGCCGGTCTCGATCACGAAAGCCGCCCACAGCGCCATCGAGCGGTCATTCATGCCGCGCGCCGACCAGTGGTGGCAGGGCTCGAAATGGATCGTCGCCGGCCCTGACCGGATCGACTGGCCCCAGTCGCCGGTCGTCACCCGCATCGCCGGCACATGCGCCCTGATGATCGCGTCATTGCCCAAGGGCGTGATCACCAGCGGATCATGCGCCTGTCTGAGCCGCGCCAGCGTCATCATGTCAAGATGGTCGTAATGATTGTGGGAAAGCAGCACCAGGTCGATCTTGGGCAGATCCTCGAAGGCAATGCCGGGATCGGTGATCCGCTTCGGTCCGGCGAAGGACAGCGGGCTGGCGCGGTCCGACCAGACCGGATCGGTCAGGATGTTGAGCCCCGCTGTCTGGATCAGCAGCGTGGCGTGGCCGACCATGGTGATCCTGAGCGCATCACCGTTAACGCGCGCCTCGGGCTTTGCCGGCGCATGCGGGCTGGTGACTGAAGCCGGCCATGGTTCCTTGCCGCCACCAAACTGCCATTTGACGAAATCCGAGAAACCCTTGGGCGCGGAGCCATCCGGATTGAAGAAGCGGGTGCCGTCGAAATGATCGCTCATAGGGCCGGAATGATATGGATTGTTGGCGCGTGCCAAAGCCATGGCGCTCCCCGACGCGCCGCTGCCCAACAGGGCGGCCAGCGCGGAAAATTTGAGAAAGGATCGTCGTTTCATGCGTCATGATATGGGGTAAGGCGGAGCGCGATCAAGGATTTGAGCCGGGTTGATGGAACCTTGTTGAGGCCGGGTGGTTTGACGGGGGCGCTTGGCGCGTGATGGGACGTGGCCCGCCGGCCCCCGAACCTATCCGCGTGGCAGTGCCTGTTGCGGTTCAGGGCCGGGCTTGACCGCGGCAATCGGCCATGCAACCCCAGGACCGCAGCTTCGCAGTCCGCCGGAGGAACCCATTGATGACGACCGATCAGATCGTGCTGTTTGGCATTCTCATCCTGCTGTTTGGCATGCTTGTCTGGGGCCGCATCCGCTATGATCTCGTCGCCTTCGTGGCGCTCATGGTGACGGTGCTGGCGGGTCTTGTCGAACCCAGCGCGGCCTTTCACGGCTTTGGCCACCCCGCCGTCGTCATCATCGCGCTGGTGCTGATCGTGTCGCGCGGTCTGATGAATTCCGGCGCGGTCGAATTCATCGCCCGTTTCGTCACCCGTCCCGATCGGGCGCTCTCCACCCATATCGGCATCATGGCGGTGGTGGGGGCCGCGCTGTCGGCAATCATCAACAATGTGGCCGCACTGGCGCTGTTGATGTCGCTCGACATGGATGCGGCGCGCAAGGCCAAGCGGTCGGTGTCGCTGACGCTGATGCCCTTGTCGTTCGGCACCATCCTCGGCGGCATGATCACGCTGATCGGCACGCCGCCCAACATCGTCATCGCGCAATACCGGCAGGACGTGCTGGGCGCGCCGTTTTCGATGTTCGATTTCGCCCCGGTCGGCATCGCGGTCTCGGTCGTCGGCATCGCCTATGTGGCGTTCATCGGCTGGCGGCTGATTCCGGCCCGGGCCGACGCGATTTCGCTTGAGGGCGACGCCGGTCTTTACGTCGCCGAGGCCCGGGTCAAGGAAGGCTCGAAATCGATCGGCATGACCGTCGGCGAGCTCTATCCGCTTGCCACTGACAATGACGTGACCATTCTGGGGCTGGCCCGGCAGGGCAAGCGCCTGCCCGGCTTCTCGCAGAGCCGCGAGATCCGCGAGGGCGATTTCCTCGTGCTGGAAGGCGACCCGAAGCAGATCGAGGCGCTGATGGGGGCCGCCGAACTGGACGCTGTCGGCACCGAGGAATATGGCGGGTTGATGGGCAAGTCGCTGAGCCTGGTCGAGGCTATCGTGCCCGAGGATGCACGCGTCGTTGGCCGCACCACCATGGCGATGCGGCTAATTCAAAGACACGGGGTGACGCTGCTCGGCGTCTCCCGGCAGGGCACGCGCTTCCGCAGCCGGGTGCGCAGCCTGCTGATCAAGGCGGGCGACATGCTGCTGCTGATCGGGCCCGACAAGAACATTTCCGCCGCCAGCCAATGGCTCGGCGTGCTGCCGCTGGAAAACCGCCGGCTCGAGGTGCTGCAGCGGACCAAGGCGCTCATGGCCATTGCCATCTTCGCCGCGGCCATCGCGCTGTCGGTGATGGGGATCACGTCGCTCGCCATCGCGCTGGGGCTTTGCGTGGTGGGCTATCTTGCCCTGGGCATTGTCAGTGGGCGCGATTTCTACGCGCTGATCGAGTGGAAGGTGATCGTGCTGCTTGCCTGCCTCATCCCCGTCGCCGGCGCGCTGGAAGCGACCGGCGGCAGCCAGATGATCGCGAGTCTGATCGTCACCCAGACCGCCGATCTGCCGGCCTGGGGCGTTCTCGCCGTGCTGATGATCATCACCATGACATTGTCGGATTTCCTCAACAATGTCGCCACCGCGCTGATCGCCGCCCCCATCGGCGTCAGCGTCGCCCAGTCGATCGGCGCCAGCCCCGACCCGTTCCTGATGGGCGTCGCGGTCGCCTCCTCCTGCGCCTTCCTCACCCCCATCGGCCACAAGAACAACACCATCATCATGGGCCCCGGCAACTACAAATTCGGCGACTACTGGCGCATGGGCCTGATGCTGGAAGCGCTGGTGATCATCGTCGGCGTGCCGATGATCGCCTGGGTGTGGCCGTTTTAGAGGGGGTGCCGTGGCACTATGCTCAAAGGCGAAACAGAACCTGCAACGGTTTACCCGTCATCCTGATCCGGCAGCGATGTTCCGGGTTCTCGCGGCCCAAAATGCGGACAATGAGGACGAAATCCCTGTCAATCTTGTAGTAGATTGAATGCACCTGGTAGACGCTGTGGCGGTAGCCTTGGCGGATATGGTCAATGGCCTGATAGAGCTTCAGGCTGTGCCGCCGGTTCAACGAAGCGTTGCTTCATGCCATTCTGGTAGTCCAGCGCTTGCGCAAGCCCGAACTGGTCGATGCCGAATTCGAATATCCTCTCGAAATCCCGGTCTGCCGCGCGCGCGAGCTTAAAGTGCGCCATTCTTGCGCCGTTTCTCGATCGCGGCGGCGATAATCTCATCGGGGCTACGGGCGCTGATGCCGCTTTTCTCTCCGTCAATCAGCGCGGCTTGCAACGTGCTCACTGCGGTTTCGCGCTCTTCCAATAGCCGCAGCCCGGCCCGGATGACTTCACTTGTCGAGCCGTATTTCCCGCTTCCGACCTGCGTCCCGACAAATCTTTCATAATGGTCGCCGAGGATAACTGATGTGTTCTTGCCCATGGTCTCTCCTTGCATTGATACCATTAAATCATATTCAATGGTATTCTCCAATGCCAGACGGTGCGTGGTATATTTGTCGAACGGAGGTACAGACCTATGCGCAAGTTAAAACCATGGCCGGTATTCAAAACCGACGAAGAGGCTGAAAAATTCGTCGAGGAAGCGGATCTGTCGGAGTATGATTTCAGTGCCATGAGGCCTGTGCAATTTGAGTTTGAAGAAAAGACCGCACCTCAATATGCGCCTGCCGGAAAGCCAGCATGCGGCCATCAAGGCCGAGGCGGAAAAGCGGCATGAAGTATCAGCGCTTCATCCGTGAACTGATTTACAGGGGAATGCAGACGTTGAGGTAGGGAATACGAATGGCCATGGTGCTTCATGACGCGCAATAGTCATTAGGAGAATTGAATCTGGCCGACCTGGCGCGCCGCGAAATCGCCGGCTGAATCCACCAAACCGCCCCAAACCTTGACTCCCGCGCACTTTTCCTATTTATCCCGCACAAATCTGCGACGAGCATGACTCCGAGCCGCCGACCGGGACCCTTGATGGTATAAATCGATCCCGGAGGTCACCACCCGACAGCGCGATGCGCCCTCGGGTGCTGTTTGGCTTTGCGTGACGCCCGTCCCATATGGGCTGGACAGAGTTTCAGCAACAACAGGACGACGTAATGTTTGAAAATCTCCAGGACCGGCTTGGCTCCATCCTCAACAATCTGACCGGGCGCGGCGCGCTGTCGGAGAAGGATGTGTCGGAAGCCATGCGCGAGGTTCGCCGCGCGCTGCTGGAAGCCGACGTGGCGCTGGAAGTGGTGCGCGGATTCACCGACCGGGTGCGCGAAAAGGCCGTCGGCGCCGAGATCGTCAAGTCGATCAAGCCGGGCCAGATGGTGGTCAAGCTGGTCCATGACGAGCTGGTGGCGCTGCTCGGCGACGAAGGCGTGGCGATCGATCTTAATGCGGCGGCCCCCGTCGTCATCATGATGGTCGGCCTGCAGGGTTCGGGCAAGACCACGACGTCAGCGAAGATCGCCGCACGGCTGGAAAAGCGCGACCGCAAGAAGGTGCTGATGGCCTCGCTCGACACCCGCCGTCCGGCCGCGCAGGAGCAGTTGCGGCAATTGGGCGAGCAGACCGGGGTCGCCACCCTGCCGATCATCAACGGCCAGTCGCCCACCGACATCGCCGCGCGCGCGGTGCAGGCAGCGAAACTCGGCGGCCATGACGTGGTCATTCTCGACACCGCCGGCCGCACCCATATCGACGAGCCCTTGATGGCCGAGATGGCCGAGATCAAGAAGCGCACCAATCCGCACGAGATCCTGCTGGTCGCCGATGCGCTGACCGGCCAGGACGCGGTCAATCTGGCCCGCAGCTTCGACGAGCGCGTCGGCATCACCGGCCTGGTGCTGACCCGCATGGATGGCGATGGCCGCGGTGGTGCGGCGCTGTCGATGCGCGCCGTCACCGGCAAGCCGATCAAGCTGATCGGCACCGGCGAGAAGATGGACGCGCTCGAGGAATTCCATCCCCGCCGCGTCGCCGACCGCATCCTCGGCATGGGCGACATTGTCAGCCTGGTCGAGAAGGCGGCGGAGAATTTCGACGCCGAAAAGGCGCAGGCGATGGCCGCCCGGATGAAGACGGGCAAGTTCGATTTGAACGACATGGCCGACCAGCTCAAGCAGATGCAGAAGCTCGGCGGCATGGGCGGCATCATGGGCATGATGCCCGGCATGGGCAAGATGAAGGACCAGATGTCGGCGGCCGGCATGGACGACAAGACATTCGCCCGCCAGCTTGCCATCATCGGCTCGATGACCAAGGCCGAGCGGGCCAATCCGGACGTGCTCAAGCATTCCCGCAAGAAGCGCATCGCCGCCGGTTCGGGCACCGATGCGGCGGCGATCAACAAGCTTCTGAAGATGCACCGGCAGATGGCCGACATGATGAAAGCCATGGGCGGCAAGGGCAAGGGTGGCGGCATGATGCGCGCGGCCATGGGTGGCCTCGCCTCCAAGATGGGGCTCCCAGGCGGCATGGGTGGAATGATGGGCGGCGGCGGCATGCCGGATCTGTCGAAGATGGATCCGAAACAGCTCGAAGCCTTGCAGAAACAGGCCGAAGCCGCAGGTCTGGGCAAGGCCCCCGGCATGGGTGGTTTCCCGGGCGGCATGCCCGGTGGTCTGCCAGGCCTGGGCGGCCCGAAACTGCCCGGTCTTCCCGGCCTGCCGAAGAAGAAGTGAGGGCGAGAGACATGACCAGCCAGGCCGACGCCATCGCGCAGCTCACCGAATTCCGCCGCTCGATCGACAATTTCGACGCGGCGCTGATCCATATCCTGGCCGAGCGGTTTCGCGTCACCAAGGCGGTCGGCGCGCTGAAAGCCTCGGCCGACCTGCCGCCATCCGACCCGGCCCGCGAGGCCGAACAGATCGTGCGGCTCAGGAGCCTCGCCAAATCCGCCGATCTCGATCCGGATTTCGCCGAGAAATTCCTCGAATTCGTCATTCGGGAAGTCATCCAGCACCACAAGCAGGCGGCTTCCAGATGATGTGAAGACTCTGGCGCTTCCCGGCGCCCGAAGACATCCACACGCAACACTCAAGTTAGAAACGAAGGAAAAGAAAATGGGATTGAAAATTCGTCTGGCCCGTGGCGGCTCCAAGAAGCGGCCTTACTACCACATCATCGTTGCCGACGTGCGCAGCCCGCGCGACGGCCGCTTCATCGAGCGTCTGGGCTACTGGAACCCGATGCTGGCCAAGGACGACGCCACCCGCGTCAGCCTCAACAATGAGCGCATCCAGCATTGGCTCGATCACGGCGCGCTGCCGACCGACCGCGTCGCCCGCTTCATGGCCGAAGCCGGCATGATGACCCGCGACGCCCGCAGCAACCCGAACAAGGCCAAGCCCGG
>LADQ01000279.1 GCA_000961635.1 Hoeflea sp. BRH_c9
AACGGCAAAGCCGCGGCCGGCGTCACCGGCGCGCGCGGCCTCAATTCCGGCGTTCAGCGCCAGCAGATTGGTCTGAAAAGCGATCTCGTCGATGACCGAAATGATCTTGCCGATCTGTTCGGCGGAGTGTTTGACACTGGCCATCGCACCGATGGCGTTGTCGACGACCCGATCACCGTCTTGCGCGCTCTGGCGCGCATCGGCAATCAGCGTCTCGGCGGTGTGGGCGGTTTGCGCCGTCAGCCGCATGCGGTCGGCCACGGCGGCGAAGGATTCATGTTCATCGCCGAGTGCCGCGCCATGGCTCTCGATCTGCGCGCGAACCGTCTCGATGTCATCGCTCAGGCGCACGGCAAGCTGTTCGGCGTCCGAGAGCCGTTCGGCAAACCCCGACACCAGGTCTTCCAGACGGCTGACCGCGGAATTGAAATGGTCCGCCATGTCCCGGTGCTGTTCAATGCCGCCGGGATCGACGCGCGCCGACAGATCTCCCTGCGCCAATCGGGCCAATGCGGCGCCGAGGCTGGACTGGACCTGTTGGCGGTCCTGGGCGATCATCTCCTGGTGCTGCCTGGTCAGCGTCCTTGCCTGGTCCCTGAGACGATGGGAAACCTGCATGTCGATGTCGATGAGCGCCGCCTTGACGATATCGACAAGCCGGTCCGCCAGCAAATCCCTGTCGGCCCGTTTTGAAAAGGACTTGAACACGCCCGTCGGGCTGTCTTCGACCAGGCGGCGGATGATCCGGTCGAGCACCAGCGCATGACCGCCAATCGACCAGCCGGCATCCAATCCGATGCGCTGGCGCACATCGCCGAGAATGACCGAGCGGTCCACATACAGCGTGTCAAAGCGGCCGTCGGACAGGATCGACCAATGGGCCACTTCGAGCTCTTCAAGCCGGTCGATCTGACGCGACGAGGTGAACAGAGAAGCTATTTCAGGGGTGTTCTGCAGCCGCTCGAAGAATCCGGATAGCGCGATCCTGGCCTCAGTCTCGATCATCGGGCGCAGGTCGCGCAGGCGGTCACAGCCCTCAACGTCAAGCGCGGTCAGATCAAGCCGCGCGCGCAGCCCCTCAGCCGCCGCCGCATCCCTGACCCTTGCCTGAACCTGCACCACGCCATCCCTCCGGTCGACGGCCAAGCGCCGTGCGTTGCTATTGAGCCTGACGAGACAACGGTTGTGCCGGTGTGGCGCCTGGCGTGTCCCTCACATGCAGGTGAAAGATCACGGCCAGCGCCTTGATGCCCCGAAGCCGCCTGGCCGATGAGAACTGGACTATCCGGACTAACTCCCGGGACGGCGGACCAGCATCATGCCTTTGTGGGTGCGGATTTCCGCATCTACGCACGATCCGACGAATAGATAGATTTTTACGGATTAATCCTTGCTTGAAGGTTAACAGAACGCCACGACTGTTAATCAATACACTTGTCGGCCGGCATTTTTGATCGCCAGCTTCATGCAAGTTCCGTATGCAATCTCTGCCTTGTCGATGACAATGATGTCACCAGGAAATGAGCAATGACTGTTCTAGGATTTGGCGCGATCGCCATCGCAACCGCCACTCTCGCAAGCTTCTCGATATTGTTGCGCTCAGGCCAATCCCGGGGCCGCCCGGTTCGGGTGTTTTGATCGCCTCACACTGAATCACGATTGCCGTTTGATCATCACCTTGAGATGCATGGGGCCTGTCGTTGTACCGGCGTTCAAACGCCTCAAACCAGTGTGATGTGGTTGTCCCAGGCGCGGTCAAAGGTCCGGTCCGCAAACCGGCCGGTCTCGCTGGAGCTGACAAATCCGTCCGCCCGGGCCTGAATGCCGCAGACGCCGCGATCCGGTTCAATGTCGTGCGGTTTGCCGGTTTTGGTGTCTAGAGTGATAATCACACCGCTCTTGGGCGAGGTGAAAGCCAGGGTCCGGCCATCAGTGCCGATGGCCAGGGACCCCACATATTTGCCGAGCATGGCGCCGACATCGGCAGGCAGATCAACCGGAACCAATCCGGTGTCCGGCGCCAATCTCACAAGAACCGGCACATCCTCCATGATATCGCCTTCATACTGGCCGCCAATCCAGACCTGATTGCCGGCGTCGACGGCCATGTGGCGCAAGGACAGCCGATGCAGGGTGGGCTGCAGTTCATGCCGTGACTTGAGCGTCCCGTCTTCGGAATCGACGAACACAATTGATGGCTTCATGGTCGCAAGATTGAGTTTTTGACGGCCCATATCCGGATGGGTCCTGATGCCGCCATTGGCGATGCACAAGGTCCTGGCATCGGGCATCATCAGGATTTCGTGGGGTCCGACGCCAAAGGACGCAAATTCGCCGATCCGGGCAAACCCGTTGCTGGCGTCATAGACGCCGATGACGCCTTCGCCCGCCTCAAAATCGTTCTCGGCGGCATAGAGCAAACGGCCATCGCCTGAAAACGCGCCATGGCCGTAAAAATGCCGCTGAGCGGGCGAGTGGAACAGAAGCGGCTCGGAACCGCCATCCTTGCGGAACCCGACGGCAAAATTTCCGGGACGGCGGGCAAAGGCGACGAACCAGTCAGACTTGTTGGCATTGGCGAAGCCGTGTCCCCGGCCGGGAAGCGGATTGTCTGACACGAGGCCGCCATCCTTGTCCAGAATTGCAACGCCATAGCCGCCGCCGGGACCCTTGTAAGCCGCCGCATAGAGCACGTCGGAGCTGGCCAGCCGCGCGGCGGAGACCGGCGTCAGGCCGGACACAAACGCCAAGCCGGCGCCGATCAGAAAGGATCTTCGTTCAAGCAGCAGCATGGTCAATCTCCATCGCCAAAGGAGAAACCGGCATTCAGTCCCGCGGCTGCGGAGAATTCTCCGTCCAGGCGCTGGATGACGCTGCGGATGGCCACCTGCAGATATTCAAGCCGTTCACGGGTCTCAGTGTCAGTGAGCAGGGCCTCGACATCCGAGTCAAAACTGTTGGCGGTCTTGATGGTCTGATCCATCTCGAAGCGAACCATGTCGCCAAGTTTTTGGGCGTCATGCGTCAGGGAACGCTCGATCCCGCTCTGGTTGAACAGAAGCTTGATGGCGGACAGGTTTGCGGCGATGGACGGCATGGTCAGACCGGAGCGCCGGTAGATCGCGGTCCTTGGCAGGCCGGGCTTTTTCGCAGTCCCGAGAAAATTGCCGATGCGGACATCGCGGATATGCTCATAGAAGTGGATCATCGTCCCGATCAATTGCGACAAGGCCTCGGTCGGATCGCGGAGAACCCGGTTGTCCGGGCCCGGTTTCATCCAGACGGCGGCAACGCCCTTGTCATCCGCCCAGGCGGCGTCGAGTTCGGCGCCGATGGACCCGATGTTCTGCGCGGCAAGGTCGACATAGCGGCAGCGCGATTTCCCCTGCCCTGCACCGGTGAGCGCTTGCGCGCCCTCACCAAACAGGGCGAATTCCAGGCCGCCCAGGCCCTGGATGGCGACGCTCTTGCCCTGCAGGTCCGCCAGCGTCCAGCCAAGCGCTTCATCGCCGGCCAGCATGGCCTGAACCTGGCGCAAACCGGTGCCCTTGCGATCGGGATAGAACAGCACCCGCTCGAAGCGGTTTTCCGCGCTGACCGGGCCAAACCGCACGATTTCGATCGCCGACCAGGAAAGCACCGCGCCGGTGAAGGCGTCCCGTGTCGCATCGAGCGACGCGGATCCGGGAGACGCGCACAGCTGTTGCGCGGCCGCGACGAGCCTATCGCCCGCGGCGTGGAACGCGGCATAACCGGGCCGGACAAAGCTATTGACGGTGCTGGCCATGATATCGCGGGTCTGGAGCAACTGCCGCTCATCCGCCGCGTGGGCGGACCCTGGCATCACCGGCGCCATCACCAAGGCTGCCGCCATCGCGATTGCGGTCAAGAAAAGTCTCGGCTTCATCACTGCTCCATTCTCTCCGGCGTTGACGCCGGAATTTGCAGGCGTTCCGCATTCCATGCCGGTCGCGTGGAATGCGGGTGTGACCGACGATTCATAGCCGGGGCCTGAGCGCGCCGGCGCAATTTCCGTTACAACGAGTTGAGGAATTCGAGCAGCGCCGCCCGCTCCGCCTGTTCCAGTGCGGCAAAGCCATCACGTGCAGTCTGCGCTTCGCCGCCGTGCCACAGGATTGCTTCGGTCAAATTGCGGGCCCGCCCGTCGTGCAGGAAAAACGTATGATCATTGACGATTTCGGTCAGGCCGGCGCCCCACAGCGGCGGCGTGCGCCATTCCTTGCCATTGGCCGCCCCGACCTGCTGACCGTCGGCCAGCCCCTCGCCCATATCGTGCAGCAGAAAGTCGGAATAGGGCCAGATCAACTGGAACCTGTGCGCCTTGTTCTGGGCGTTGCGGGATGTGACATATTTTGGCACATGGCAGGCGGTGCAGCCCAGAGTGTAGAAGATCTCCTTGCCAGCGAGCACGGTGGGATCATCAACGCCGCGGCGGGCGGGAACCGCCAGATTCTGTGAGTAAAACGTCACCAACTCCAGCACCGGATCAGGCGCCTCGGCGTCGCCCAGACCCGGCTGCGCGCCGGTGGGTTGCGCCAGGCACTCGGCCTGGCCCGGCGTGCAATCGCCGTGGCTGTTGGGAACATCCGGCGTGGAAATGCCGATGTCGCCGGCGAAGGCGCTGGAAGACTGCTGGCGCACCGTCGCGTTCTGCGCCTTCCATCCGAAGCGGCCGGGAACGATATCGCCGGTGGCGGGGTCCCTGGCCAAGGCCACCCGGCCGGAAACACCATCTCCATCGCGGTCTTCGGGATCGGCATGGGCGAGAATATCGGCCGGATGAATGGCTTCGATCAGACCCATGCCGGTCATCGGCGGAGTCAATCGCGGCGACAGGGTTGTTTCAGGATCAAGCGGACCATAGCCCAGATCGGCAATGCTGTAGGCCGGCTTGCGCAGCGAGACCATCGTTCCATCGGCCAAAGTGACCGGCTGCTCTTCATAGGTGATGACCATGCGGCCTTCGGATTTCAGTCCGGGAACCGCGAGATCCTGCATCTGCCCGCCATAGACGGGATCGGGCAGCGACGCGGTCAGATAGGTCGCCAGCGCCTCACGCTCTGCATCGGTTCTTGCCGGCCGCGCCAGCCGCAGGAACATCGATGTGGCGTCGGCAGCACCTTCGGGCGGGTGGCCCCGGCCGTCCTTGATGTGGCAGCTCTGGCAGGCCCGGGCATTGAACAGGGGCCCCAATCCGTCGGACGCGAGCGTCGAGGATGGCGAGGACACCCAGAGCTTTCGGAACAGCGCATTGCCGAGTTTGAAGGTCTCTTCTTCCTTGAAGGTCAGATTGGCGTTGAAATGCGACAGCGAATCCCGGTTGACCAACTTGGTCGAGGTTCCGCCGCCGCCCTGCATGGATTCGAATTTTTCCGGCGCTTCAAACGACGTCGCCGGCGCGACGACCCGTTCCTCCTTCTGGCGGTCCTTGTCGGAGAGATCGTCCCGGCTGCGCGGCAGTCCGGCAAGATCATCGGCCATCAGCGGGCCCGTTGCGGTCATGACCAGGCCAAACGCGGCGACGCCCAGCGCCGCGGCGCGG
>LADQ01000083.1 GCA_000961635.1 Hoeflea sp. BRH_c9
ACCGGACGCCAGGCAATCCGCCCGTCGCCGGGGTGCCAGTGGCGGTCGGCGTAGCCATCGACATCCTGCAGATGGACATGGCCGAGAAGGCCGCTGGCGGCGGCGATGTAATCCACCACATGCGGGGCGTCGTAGCGGCCATGCACGATATCGGCGTGGCCGGTGTCGAGCGACACCTTCAGGTTGGCGTGCCCGATGTGGCGCACCATGTCGACGCGGGCGGCCGGATCGGTGTCGTCGCAGTTTTCCAGCATCAGCGTGCAGCCGATTTCCGCCGCGCGGTCGAGCACGGGCGCGAGGCAATCGGCGGCGCAGTCCATCAGGCTCGGATAGACGGCGGGATAATTGGCGCGGTTGAGCTGGTGCCAGTGCGTGAACGGGCTGTGGATGACCATATGCGTGGCCTCAAGCGCCTCGGCCACCGCCAGCCCCTGCATCATGCGCTTTTGCACGATCATGCGCACCTCGGTGTCGATGGTCGAGATATCCAGTCCGAAGAAGGGGCCGTGAATGCCGCGCTCGGCCGTATGATCAGGCAGCGCCGCCTGCCAGGCGGCGATCAGATCGGAGTGATCCCGCTCCAGCACCCCGATCTGGCAGAAATCCTGAATCTCGATGGCGCGGCCGGGGCCGCAGATCCAGTCCTTGATCGAGGCGAAGGTGGGAAGCGTCACGGCGGCGCCCAGCAGCGGAAGGGTCATGATATGTCCTTTACTTGATGCCCGCGCGCAGAAAGCTCTGCACGAACTGGCGTTGAAACAGCAGAAAGCCCAAGAGCAGCGGCGCCGACGTCATCAGCGTCGCCGCATTGATCACCGCCCATTCGATGCCGCTGTCGGTGGTGGCGAAGATCGACAGGCCAACGGTCAGCGGCCGCGTCTCCACCGAATTGGTGATGACCAGCGGCCAGAGGAAATTGTTCCAGTGATGGCTGACCGAGACCAGGCCAAAGGCCAGCATCGCCGGTTTGCCGAGCGGCACATAGACGCGCCAGAGCAGACCGAGCAGCGAACAGCCCTCCACCCGCGCCGCCTCGTCGAGTTCCTTCGGGATGGTGCGAAAGGTCTGGCGCAGCAGGAAGATGGCGAACCCCGAGGCGAAATAGGGAAGGCCGATCGCCAGGATCGTGTCGACCAGCCCGAGCCGGAACATGGTGCGGTAATTCTCGACCAGCAGGATGTCGGGCATGATCAGAAGCTGCACCAGCACCAGGCCGAACAGCAGCGACTTGCCCGGAAACTCCAGCCGCGCAAAGGCGAAGGCCGCCAGCGTGCAGAGCACCAGTTGAACCGACAGCACCAGCGTCACCAGGAAGATGGTGTTGAGGAAATAGCGCGCGAACGGCGCCTTGCCCCAGGCGGTGACGAAATTTTCAAGCGTCAGCGGCGCGGTGATATCGAACCGTGCCTCAAACGCCGCGGGGTGAAAGGCCGACCACAGCGCGTAGAGCAAGGGTACGATCCACAGCGCCGCCAGCATCCAGCCGGCCGTGCGCATCAGCATCTTATCAAGCGCGCTCTCCCGGATCATCGGTAATGCACCTTGCGGTCGGCGGCGAAGAACTGGCCGATGCCGACAAGTGTCAGGATCGCCACCAGAACCACGGTGAGCGCCGCCGCATAGGCCGTGTCCCAGAAGCGGAAACCGTTCTCGAAAATGTAATAGAGCATCAGCATCGAGGCATTGTCGGGTCCGCCGCGGGTCATGACGAAGACATGATCGACCAGCCGGAAGGCGTTGATCGTGGCGTTGACCGAAACGAACAGCGTCGTCGGCATGATCAGCGGCAGCGTCACCCGGCGAAAGAAGGTGAGCCGCGAGCAGCCCTCGATGGCGGCGGCTTCTTTCAGCGACAGCGGAATGGTCTGCAACGCAGCCAGATAGAAGATCATGAAGAACCCGGCCTCCTTCCACACCGTCACCGCCGCCACGGCGTAAAGCGCGGTCGCCGGCTGGCCGACATAATTGGCCGAGCCAAGGCCAAAAAACATCCGCACCTGGTCGATCAGGCCGAAGCCGGGGGCATAGAAGAACAGCCAGATATTGGCCACCGCGATCAGCGGCAGCACGGTGGGGGTGAAGAAGGCCATGCGCATCAGAGCGACGCCGGCGAAGCGGGCCTGCACGAACAGCGCCATGGCGAGCGACAGCACAATCGAAGTCGGGATGGTCAGCGCCGCATAGACCGCCGAATTCCACATCGCCTTGGCGAAGATCGGGTCGGCCATCATTCGTGTGTAGTTCCCGGCCCCGACGAAGGCGGCAGGCCGCCGCCCCTTCGGCGTCGACCAGAAACTGTCGATCAGCGTCTGCACCGCCGGATAATGGGTGAAGGCGATCAGGAACACGAACGCGGGCAGCAAAAGCAGCCAGGCGTGGATCCATTGGCGGCGGGGCATGGGATCAGTCCTTCAGGAGGAAAGGGCCGGGGTTGCCCCCGGCCCCCGGATACTTAGTGGTAGGCGGCGAGGATTGCTTCAGCTTCGGCCTGGGCGGCGTCGAGCGCCTCCTTCGGCGACTTCTGCAGCGTGATCGCCGATTCCAGCGCCGAGTTGAGAAGCTGCGTCACCCGCGGCCCCTCAAACGTCGACAGTTCCGCCACCGCGTACTCCAGCTGGTCGCGCGCCACCAGCGCCTGCGGGAAGTCGGCGGTGTAGGCCTTCATCTTGTCGGATTCCCAGACATCGGGGCGCGGCGCGACATAGCCCGTGGCGATGGTCCATTCGGCCGCCTGCTCGGGTGCGGTCGCCCATTTGACGAAATCGACCGCGGCCTTCAGTTCCTCATCCGAAGACCCCTTCATCAGGTAGAAATTGCCGCCGCCGGTGGGTGCGCCCGGCTGCTTGAGGCCAGGCAGCATGCCGACGCCGAACTCGAACGGCGCGTTGGCGCGCACATTGGTCAAATTGCCGGTGGTGGTCCAGATCATCGCGGCCTGGCCTTCGAAGAAGGCTTTCGGCGTTGCGCCCCAATCAAGAATGCCGGGCGCCTGCACGCCGTCGGTCTCCGACAGGGCGACGAGCGCTTCCAGCGCGCCGATGGCTTCGGGCGAATTGAAGAAGACTTCGGTGCCGGTGTCGTTCTGCAGCTTGCCGCCATTGCCGGCGACGATGCCCGACCAGAGCCAGGACGGGAAACCCGAGGACGGGATCTGCACGCCCCACTGGCTGACATTGCCGCTGGCGTCCTTCTTGGTCAGCTTCTTGCCCATCTCGACCATCTCGGTCCAGTTGGCGGGGCCCTTTTCCGGGTCGAGGCCGGCGTCAGCAAAGGCGGCCTTGTTCCAGTAAAGCACCGGCGTCGAGCGCTGGAACGGAATGCCCCAGGTCTCGCCTTCATACTGGCTGTTGAGCATGAACGAGGGATAGAAGCCGCCGATCCACTCGGCCTTTTCCGCGTCGGTGACGAACCGGTCGAACGATTCGACCAGTTCCTCGTCGATGAACTTGTACATGTCGGTCGACAGCGAGATCACCAGCTGCGGCGGGTTGCCGCCGCGCGCCGCGGTGATCGCCTTGGTGGTCGTGTCGGCGTAGGAGCCGGTGTAGATCGCGTTGATCTTCACATCCGGATTGGCCGCCATATAGGCGTCGGTCAGGGCCTGCACGGTTTCGGCCGGCTTGCCGCCGACGGCGACGGGGAAATAGAATTCAAGGTCGATGGCCTGCGCGGGGGCGGCAAGGCCCACAAACGCGATCGAGGCAAAAAGAGCGGCACGCAAATTCATGTCATATCCTTTCGGGAGGCTTTCAGGAGGTTGGGACGAGAAGATCCTTGCCCTTGGCGGGCTCGGGGGTGGAACCGGCAAGACGGCGGCCCGTGACGGCATCAAACAGATGCAACGCCCCGGTCGGCCAGGTGAGATGGAAAGTTTCGGGCAGCGCGTCAGCCGAAGCCGCCAGCCGCAGGATCAGCGTCGACGCCCCGGCGCGCACCGTCACCAGACGGTCGGCGCCGAGATATTCCTCCGAGACGAAGCTGACCGGCAGCCCGGTCGCGGCAAGTCTCAGGTCCTCGGGGCGCAGTCCGGCCAGAACGCCGGGGCCGGCCAGCACGCCGGGTTCCAGACCGGGCAGCGTCATCGCGCCCGCACCCTTGAGATCGGAGAGCGGCGCGAGGTTCATCGGCGGAGTGCCGATGAAGCGCGCAACGAAGGCCGTGGCGGGTGTGGAATAGATCTCGCGCGGCGTGCCCACCTGTTCGATGCGGCCCGCATTCATCACCACGATCTGGTCGGCCATGGTCATCGCCTCGACCTGGTCGTGGGTGACGTAAACCACGGTCAGCCCCAGCCGCTGCTGGATCTCCCTGAGTTCCACCCGCATCTCGGCGCGCAGCTTGGCGTCGAGGTTGGACAGCGGCTCGTCCATCAGGCAGATCGGCCGTTCGGAAATCACCGCGCGCGCCAGCGCCACGCGCTGCTGCTGGCCGCCCGACAATTCATTGGGTTTGCGCTTGAGCAGGCTTTCGAGCCCCATCATCCGCGCCACGCGGTCGAGCCGCGCTGCCTGGTCTGCCTTGGCCACGCGGCGCACCGACAGGCCGAACAGGATGTTCTCAGCCACATCAAGATGCGGAAACAGCGCATAGGACTGAAACACCATCGACAGGTCGCGGTCGACCGGCGGCAGCCCCGACACATCGCTCCCGCCAATCTCGACCCGGCCCTCCGTCGGCCAGTCAAGCCCGGCGATCAGCCGCAAAAGCGTGGACTTGCCGCAACCCGAAGGCCCGAGAAGCACTGAAAATTCCCCGCCCGGCAGGCTCACATCAACCTGATCAAGCGCGGTTGCCGTGGCAAAGCGGCGGGTCAGCCCCGCACAGTCAATCGCCGGAGCGGGACGCGAAAATGGAATGTCTGCTGTCATCATCCGCACCGCTTAGCGCGGGCCGATGAACCTTTTGCGACAGCGTGCGGGGGACGGGACGGCAGGATGGGGACAGTTTGATTTTTCCCGGCAATACCGGGGAAAATCAAGCAGCCCTACTCCGCCTCGATCGGCAGCGCGGAGAGCTTGAGGCCCATCGCCTTCATCAGTTTGAGCACGGTGGCGAATTCGGGATTGCCGCTCTCGCCAAGCGCCTTGTAAAGGCTTTCCCGCCCAAGCCCCGCCTCCTGCGCCACCGCCGCCATGCCGAGCGAGCGGGCAACACTGTTGAGCGCCCGACGAATCTCGGCGGCGTCACCCTCCTCAAGTGCCGCAGCCATGTAATCGGCACGGGCGTCCGGGCTGTCGAGATAGTCCGCCGCGTCAAATCGCGGCAGGTCCTTAATGGATGTCATCGGGCCAATCCTTCAATTCCCTTACGAGCCGCCTGGCTGTCGCGATGTCCCGCGCCTGGCTGCTTTTGGCGCCGCCGCAGAGCAGGATCACCACAAGTGCGCCGCGCTGAACATAGTAGACCCGGTAGCCGGGGCCATGGTCGATGCGCATCTCCTGCACGCCCTGCCCGACCGGTTTATGATCGCCGAAATTGCCGTCGGCCACACGCTCGATCCGCAGCAGGATTTTGGACAGCGCCCGCCGGTCACGCAACGCGCGCATCCAGCGATCAAAAACAGGGTGCCTGCGAGCATCCATCGAATGTATTCCAAAGGATACAAATTGACAAGCAATTGTGAGCCGTGAGCCACGAAAGTTTCGGTCGGGTCCATTTCCCAGAACGGTCTACCATTCTACTCTATCTTGAGGACAGCACCAATCTCGGGTTGAGGACTCCTGAATCGTAATACCACGTTCCGGGCCCCAACACTCCACCTACCTTGACGCCGCCCCGCCCTCGCCTATCAGTTACATGTAACAAACCGCACGGAGATTTCGCCATGGCCAACCTTGTGACCAAGCGGGTCCAGAAGCACCGGGACGCGATGCGCGCCGCTGGTTTGCGGCCGGTGCAGATCTGGGTGCCGGACACGCGCCGTCCGGGCTTTGCGGAGGAGTGCCGCCG
>LADQ01000082.1 GCA_000961635.1 Hoeflea sp. BRH_c9
CTGCCGATCGTCGCCGGAGCCCGGGTGATCGCATTGCGCCATGGCGTTGCGGCAATCGACACGCCGGGCCGGCTGATTGGCGCGGCCAGGGCGGCGGAGCGGGCGGAAACGGATGCGGTTCTGCTCTCCGATATCCATGGGTTCCTGATCCGGCTGATCCTGACGCAGCAGATCGCTGACATCGAGGCAGGGGTGAAACCCTCCAACAGGGTCGAAGTCAACCGGCTCAACCACCAGGACAGCGCGCATCTGCGCGAGGCGCTCGGTCGCATCGACCTCATCCGCGACATGCTGCGCGATCTCCTGCAGGGCGTCTGAGGTCCTACACCTGGTTGCGCCGCGACAGGCTTTCCTCCCAGGCCAGCGCGCTGCCGACGATGTCGTCGATGGCATCAAGCCTGGGCGTCCAATCGAGCACCTTCCGGGCTCTGGTCGAGTCGGCCACCGAGGTGACGATGTCGCCGTCGCGCCGTGGGCCCAGACGGATTTTGAAATCTCGCCCGCTGATGCGCCGCACCGAATCGAGCACCTCCCGCACCGTGTAGCCGCGGCCGTAGCCGCAATTGGCGATCAGGCTGGGCCCGCCGGCGCGCAGGTAGGACAGAGAGTCAAGATGGGCGGTGACCAGATCAGTGACGTGGATGAAATCCCGCACGCAGGAGCCGTCACGGGTCGGATAATCAGTGCCGAACACCTCGATGCCGTCACGTTTGCCCAGGGCCGCCTCGGTCGCGACCTTGATCAGGTTGACGGCGCCGCGCGTGGATTGACCGGTGCGGCCCTTGGGATCAGCGCCGGAAACATTGAAATAGCGCAACGCCGCGTAGCGGAAATCATGGGCGGCGGCGGCATCGGCCAGCATTATCTCGGTCATCAGCTTGGAGGCGCCGTAAGGCGATTGCGGCAGGGTGGGCGTGGTTTCGGCAATCGGCAGATCGTTCTCCGGGCTGCCATAGACGGCCGCGGTCGACGAGAACACGAATTTGTCCACCCCGTTCTCGATCGCGGTGCGGATCAGCGTCAGCGAATTGGCGGTGTTGTTGTGATAATAGCCGAGCGGGTCGACCATGGATTCGGGCACCGAAATCGATCCGGCGAAATGAATGATCGCCTTGATGCCGTGCGACCTGATGATGTCGGCAACAATGCCGGTGTCCGAGATATCGGCGCGGACCAGTTTTGCCTCTGGCGCCACGGCCCAGTCGAAGCCGGTCGACAGCCGGTCGACAACCACCACCTCCTCGCCGGCATCCAGCAGCGCCCAGACCATATGGCTGCCGATATATCCTGCTCCGCCGGTCACCAGAACCGTCATGGCAAATCCTCAATGGTGTCTTCACCACGCAAGGATGAACCTGAAAATTCAAGAAACCATGAACGGCGGCTCTGTCTTCACCATACCAAACGGATCAAGCTCAAAGCGAGGAGATGTAACCGGCCAACCGGTGCGCGGCTTCCTCGACGTGATCGAGGCGGCGCAGGAAACAGGCGCGCAGGAATGTTTCGCCGCCCAGACCGAACGCCGTGCCCGGCGCCAGTCCGACCCCGGCGCGATCAACCATGTCGATCGCCGCGGCCCTTGTGTCGGTGACGCCGTCTATGCGGAAGAAGGCGTAAAACGCTCCGTCCGGCTTTTGCGTGACCACACGGTTGGTGCCGGTAAGGGCGTCGCAGAACAGATCCCGCGCCGCTGTCGCCTTGGCGACTTGCGCGTCGACATACGCGTCGCCATGCTCGAGCGCAGCCAGCGCGCCCTTCTGCAAGAACTGGGGAACCCCTGATGTCTGGTACTGGACGCTGTTTTCGAGCACCTGAATGATTTTGGGCGGCGCCACGATCCAGCCGACCCGCCAACCGGTCATCGACCAGTTCTTGGAAAACGTGTTGACGAAGATGACCCGGTCATCATCATCCATGATGTCCAGGAACGACGGCGCCCGCCCGCCGGCGTAGAAGAAACGGGTGTAGATCTCGTCGGCGATGATCCAGAGACCATGCTTGCGCGCCAGGTCGAGGATCGCCACCAGATCCTCGCGCCTCGCTGTCCAGCCCGTCGGATTGGACGGGGTGTTGATGAACAGCGCGCGGGTTCTCGGCGTGATCACACTGGCGATCCGGTCCGGATCGATGCTCCATCGTCCGTTGGCGTAATCGAGCTGCGCTGCGACCGAAACCCCGCCGGACATGCCAAGTGCGGCGGCAAAATTGGGCCAGGCGGGGGTGATCTGGATGACTTCGTCGCCGGGATCAATCACCGCCTCAATGGCGATCTTGATCGCCTGCATGCCCGAACCGGTGACGCAGAAGGCGTCGAGAGGCAGGGTCCGGCCAAAAAGACGGGCATGGTAATCCGCCAGCGCCTGCCTGAGCTCAGGGATGCCGCGTTGCCATGTGTAGAAGGTCTCGCCGGCCAGCAATGCGTCCGCCGCCGGGCGGCTGATGAAATCCGGCGTCGGCTCGTCGCCCTCGCCGGCCCACAGCGGAATCAGGCCGGGCTTGAGGCGGCCGTGATTGACGACCGCGACAATTCCGCTTTCAGGGGCCTCTATGGCGCGGCGGCTCAGACTGTCAAACTGATTCATGGCAAACTCCGTTTGCCTTTCATAGCCGGTCCACCGGAAGACCGCATCCGTCCCGGCGATATCGATCCATGGATTTTTCTGATGCAAGGCCCTGACTGAACTTGACCCCGGCAAATTCACGCCAGGGCCATTTTTTCCGTTTCATCGCGAACCCGCTACGCCTGTTTTTTCAGCAGATCCCGGATTTCCGTCAGCAAGGCAATGTCGGCGGGCGGTGCAACAGGCGCGGCCGCGGACGGTTTGTCTTCCGCCCGGATTGAATTGACGGCCTTGACCATCAGGAAAATGATCCAGGCCAGGATCAGAAAATTGATCATGACCGTGAGGAAATTTCCGTATGCCAGAATGGCTCCCTGCTCCCTGGCCGCTTCCAGCGTCGTCGCCGTGATGCCGCTTGCGAGCGGGATGAAGAAGTTGGAAAAGTCGAGGCCGCCAAAAACGGCCCCGACGATCGGCATGATGATGTCATCGACCAGCGATGACACGATCAGTCCGAAAGCGCCGCCAATAATGACGCCGACGGCCAGATCCATGACATTGCCCTTGGCGACAAACGCCTTGAACTCGTTCAGCATGTTCAGTCACTCCGTTGTGCGCATGGTCCCTCTTTGAATAGACCGCCCGGCCCGCGCGCAGAGCCTGTACGGTCTCAACATCTTCTTACATAAATCGGGTTTGGGAAATGCGCGGCGGCTGTTTGGCCGCGCAAAATCATTTGACTGATTCTCCTGAACCAAAGGCTGCTTTGTCAGACTGTTTTTACGGTCTATGCTGCCGTCTGGGGACAGGTGGGGAGTGAGAGACGATGATGCCCGGCTGGCTGGTGTTTGGATCAGCCCTTTTTTATCTGCTGATGCTGTTCGCCATAGCCACCTATGGCGACCGGTCGGCGCGGCAACGGCGGCGGCGGACGGCGGGCCGTCCCATCATCTATTCGCTCAGCCTGGCGATCTATTGCACCTCCTGGACCTATTTTGGCGGCGTCGGCCTGGCCGCGTCGCGCGGGCTGGAATTCACCGCGATCTATATCGGTCCGATTCTGATGTTCACGCTCGGCATGCCGATCCTGCGGCGCATCGTGACGCTGGCCAAGGCCGAAAAACTGACATCGATCGCCGACTTCATGGCGGCGCGCTACGGCAAAAGCCCGATGGTGGCGGCGCTGGTCGCGCTGATTGCCGTGATCGGCACCATTCCCTACATCGCGCTGCAGCTCAAGGCAGTCTCCTCATCGGTCGCGGTGATGGTTGATGTGGAACAATTGCACCGGGTCACCGAGACTTTCTTTCTGTCCGACATCTCTTTCTTCGTCACCCTGATGCTCGCGGCATTCGCCGCGATTTTCGGCACGCGGCATACGGATGCGACCGAGCACCAGGATGGACTGATCCTGGCCATCGCCATGGAGTCGCTGGTCAAGCTGCTTGCTTTCACTTTGATCGGCTTGTCAGTGGTTTTCGTGATCTATGACGGTCCGTGGGATTTGCTCGGCGCGGCCACCCAGCAAGCCGACGTGATGGCGGCGCTCACCTATGAGACCCCGCCGCAGCGCTGGGTCCTGCTGATCGTGCTTTCGGCCTTCGCCATCGTGCTGCTGCCGCGTCAGTTCCATGTCGCCGTGGTGGAAAACCGGACGCTCGGCGAGTTGCGGCTGGCCGGATGGATGCTGCCGCTGTATCTGGTGGCCATCAACCTGTTTGTTCTGCCGGTGGCGATCGCCGGCGTTTTGCAATTCGGGCCAGGCGGCGCAAGCGATCTTTTTGTGCTGGCTTTGCCGATGGCCAACAACATGCCGGTCATCGCGCTTCTGACCTTCATTGGCGGCTTTTCGGCGGCAACCGCGATGGTGATCGTGGCCTCCGTGGCCGTCGCCATCATGGTGTCCAATGATATTATCGTTCCGGTGGTGCTGCGGCGGCGCAACAGGCGGGGCCAGAGCGGCGATTTTTCAAATCTGATCCTGATCATCCGGCGCACGGCGATCGTCGGCATCCTCTTGCTGGGATTTGCCTATTACCGCGCCGCCGATATCAATGCCGGACTGGCCTCCATCGGCCTGTTGTCGTTCGCTGCGATCGCACAACTGGCGCCGGCCTTCTTCGGCGGCCTGTTCTGGCGTCAGGCCAATGCCCGCGGCGCCATTGCCGGCCTTTCCAGCGGGATTTTCATCTGGGCCTACATGCTGATGGTGCCGAGCCTGGGCGGGCCGGACAACAGCCATGTGGCGGCGGCAATTCTGGATTTCCTGATTCCCGGCGCCAGCAGCTTTGCCGGCCCAGACTCTGATCCGCTGTTCAACGCCGTGGTGCTGAGCCTGTTGGTCAACTGCCTGTGTTATGTGATCGGGTCGCTGTCGCGCCGCCCCAAATCCATCGAACGAATACAATCCGCGGTGTTCATCCCGCAGAGCCGGAGACTGGCGACGTCGGGCCGCAGCTGGAAAACCAAGGTGACCGTCGCTGATCTGAAGCAGACGATCAGCCGTTATCTCGGCCATGAACGGACGGAACGGTCGTTTCATTCGCATGAGCGCGCAATCGGGCGATGGATCAATGCCGATGATCCGGCCGACATGGGCGTGCTGCGGTTCGCCGAGCAATTGCTGGGCAGCGCCATCGGCTCGGCGTCGGCGCGGCTGGTGCTGTCACTGTTGTTCGAGCGGGCGGACGACATTCCCGGCGATACCGCCAGGCTGCTCGATGAGGCGTCCGACGCGTTGCAGTACAATCGCGATCTGTTGCAGACCGCGCTTGGCCAGATGAACCAGGGCATCACTGTTTTTGACAGCAGCAACCGGCTGACGGTGTGGAACAAGCGGTTTCGCTCATTGCTGGACCTGCCCGAACATGTGGGCCAGGTCGGGTTTCCGCTGGAAAACATCATCTCGATCCTGGTGGAGCGCGGCGATATCAAGGCCAGTGAAAAGCAGGATGTGCTGGACCGCTTCCTGATCATGGACACCGCGTTCGCGCTGACCATCGGCGTGGAAAAGCGGATCGTCGAAATCCGCTCGAACCCGATGCCGGACAGCGGCATCGTGACCACCTATGCCGACATCACCGAGCGGGTGGCAGCCGACATGGCGCTCAAGCAGGCCAATGAAACGCTGGAACAACGGGTGACGCAACGCACCGCCGAACTGACCCGCGTCAACCGCGAGCTGGAAAAGGCGCAATTGACCGCTGAAGAAGCCAATATCGGCAAGACAAGGTTTCTCGCCGCCGCCGGCCATGACATCCTGCAGCCGCTCAACGCCGCCCGGCTCTATTCCTCCACCCTGGTCGAGCGGCTGGGCAATTCAGCCAACCAGAGACTGGTGCAGAACATCGATTCCTCGCTCGAATCGGTGGAGGCCATTTTAGGCGCGGTGCTGGATATTTCCCGGCTCGACACCGGCGCGATGAAGCCGCAATTGGCAAGCTTCGCGCTCAATGACCTGCTGCAACGGGTGGTGACCGACTTCGCGCCGGTGGCGCGTGAACGAAACCTCAAATTCACGGTGATGCCGACCAGCGTCTATGTCCGCTCCGACCCCAATCTGTTGCGCCGGCTGATCCAGAACCTGGTTTCCAACGCCATCAAATATACCCGCGAGGGCCGGGTTCTGGTGGGGGTGCGGCGGCGCGGCGACAAGGTTATCATTCAGGTTATCGACACCGGTATCGGAATTCCCACCAGCAAGTTCCGAACCGTTTTCCGCGAATTCGCCCGGCTTGAGGAGGGCGCGCGCACCGCATCCGGGCTTGGGCTCGGACTTTCGATCGTCGATCGCATCGCCCGGGTGCTCAAGCATCCGGTCGACATCGCCTCACGGGCGGGAAAAGGCACCGAGTTCCGGGTGGAATTGCCGCTGGAAACCAATATCAAGCGTATCCAGGAGCAGCCGAAACGCACCAGCGCGGATCAGGCAAGCACCAATCTGAAGGGGCTTCGGGTGCTGTGCATCGACAATGAGCCGAAAATCCTCGAGGGCATGACACTGCTCTTGAGCGGATGGGGATGCACGGTGCTTGCTTCCGGATCGCTGACGGAGAGCCTGAAGATCGCGGAAACAGAAGACGCGCCCGACGTCATTTTCGCCGATTACCATCTCGATGACGGGACCGGAATCGAGGCAATCATCGCCCTTCGCAAATTGTGGAAAACGGATTTCCCGGCGCTTCTGGTCACCGCCGACCGCACGCCGGAAGTCCGGACCACCGCCGCGATCGACCATATCTCGGTTCAGAACAAGCCGATCAAGCCCGCGGCCCTTCGCGCATTCCTCAACCAGGTGACGGTCACCCGGCGCAATGCCGCGGAATAGGCGGATGCTCAAGCTCCGCCCTCGGGCCGGATCAGGGTGCTTCTGGATCAATCGTTCTGGCTGAGAACTTCGGCGCCGATTTTGGAGAGTTGAATGACAGCCTGGGTGCGGCTGTCGACGCCAAGCTTCTGCAGCACGGCGGAGACATGGGCCTTGATGGTGGCTTCGGAGACGCCGAGTTCATAGGCGATCTGCTTGTTGAGCAGACCTTCCGCCAGCATTCCCAGCACCCGGCCCTGCTGCGGGGTCAGGGTCTGGATACGGGCAATCAGGCTGGCGATTTCCGGATCGTGCTCGGATCCCAGATCCACCCCGGGCGGCGACCAGATGCCGCCGTCAAGCACGGTTCGCACGCCTTGGCGGATTTCATCGATGCTGGCGGATTTCGGGATGAAGCCCGACGCGCCCAGTTCAAGCGCCCGGCGCATGGTCGGCGGATCGTCCGACGCCGACACCACCACAACCGGCAGGCTGGAAAATTCGGCGCGGAACGCGATCAACCCGGACAGGCCCGACACGCCGGGCATGGTCAGATCTAGAAGGATCAGATCCGCTTCGGGGTGATCGCCCGCTTTCTTGCGCGCGCTTTCAAGATCACCAGCCTCCAGAATATCAACACTGGCGTCCATTCCTTCCAGGGCCTGCCGCATCGCTCCCCTGAACAAGGGATGATCATCCGCTATGATGAGTGTCAATTGCGCCATGCACGCTGCCCCCTGGTCGCGTTGCCGCGACGAACCCGGCCCAAAACCCGATTCCCGAGCGCACTCTAGCGGCGCAGCTGGCTTTCGCGCAAGGGCGGCGCCGCGATGATGAACCAAAGCCCGGCCCATACAGGCCCAGGACCCGATCCCGAAGCCCGTTGCCGCGCGGCGGCCCGCTGTCAAAGCAGCATCAGGTCCGGTCCGGGATCGGTTCCGGCGGGACGGCCGGCTTGTCATCAAATTCCTTTTGCAGCTCTTCGACCATGCCGAAGAAGCGGCGCATCATCTTTTCCATGACGCCGATGGCGTGGTCCAGCTCGGCCTCGTCCGGGATCTCATCGGGTCCGGCGGGCGGGGCCAGCGCATCGAGCCGCTGCTCCAGATCCGCCACGCGGGCTGAAAGCTCCGAAAGGGTTTGCTCAAACGCCTGCCGCTCATCAGCCGACAGCCTGCACACCAACTGGCCGGATTGTTCGGTGCAGATCGACATCTCGCCGGTCAGCGTGTCCATGCGGACAAAGCCGCTCTCGGTCTTTTCCAGAGTGAAGCGGCTTGCTATCGGCTCTTGCGACAGCGCCGGCGCAGCGATCAGCAGCGCAAGGGCCGGGACTGACAGCATTGCAAAACGGGTCATGACGGTACACTCCTGTTTTTTTCTGTCATGACACGCAATAACGACAGAATCGAGAACCCCGCCCCGCAATCGTTCGGCGGCCGGCGAGGACACGGCAGCAGGAAAGCGAGACAATCACTCATGCATGCGACAATTTACAAGATCACGCCGGAAGCGCTCTGGCGTCTGGCGGAAGCCGAGGGCCGTTTCACCGGGGCGCCGGTGGATCTGGCCGACGGTTTCATTCATTTCTCCACCCGCGACCAGGCGATCGAGACCGCGCAACGCCACTTCGGCGGACAGGATGGCCTGTTGCTGGTCGCCGTCGATGCGGGTGCGCTGGGTGAAAAACTGATCTTCGAAGCCTCGCGCGGCGGCGCCTTGTTTCCGCATCTCTATGCGGGAATGCCCTTGTCCGCGGTCAAATGGGTCAAGCCGCTGCCGCTCGGACCGGACGGAGCGCATGTATTTCCGGACATGGAGCCATGAGCGGAGTGTTTGAAGGAATTGCCCGGCGCGCGCTTTTCACGCTTGATCCGGAAACCGCGCACGGGTTTTCGATCGCCGCGCTGAAGAGCGGGCTGGTTCCCGCTTGCCGCGCTGACGGCGATCCGCGGCTCAGCGTCACCATCGCCGGGCTGTCGTTCCCCAACCCGCTTGGCATGGCGGCGGGTTATGACAAGAACGCCGAGGTGGCCTCGGAGTTGTCGCGGCTCGGTTTCGGTTTTGTCGAAGTCGGCACGCTGACCCCCCGACCGCAGAGCGGCAATCCCAAGCCGCGGATCTTCCGTCTGGTCAAGGATCACGCGGTGATCAACCGGCTGGGGTTCAACAATCAGGGCCATGCCGAGGCGCACGCCCGCATTGCGGGGCGCCGCCGGGAGGGCATACTCGGGGTCAATATCGGCGCCAACAAGGACACCGAGGACCGCGCCGCGGATTACGTCGCCGGCATCGCGTGTTTTGCCGATATGGCGGACTATTTCACCGTCAATATTTCGTCGCCGAACACGCCGGGCCTGCGCAATCTGCAGAGCCGGCAAGCGCTGTCGGACCTGTTGAGCCGGGTACTTGCCGAACGCGACGCAAAGACCAGGCGCGTTCCGGTGTTTCTCAAGATCGCGCCGGATTTGACCGAGCCCTATCTCGATGACATCGCGGCCGAATGCCTGGCGCAGAAACTCGACGGCGTGATCGTGTCCAACACGACGCTGTCGCGCACGGGCCTCAGCCGTGACGCGAAAATTTCCGAGGCAGGCGGGCTGTCAGGCCGGCCGGTGTTTGAACGCTCGACCATCGTGCTCGCCAAGATGCGGCAAAGGCTTGGCCCGGACATGCCGCTGATTGGCGTTGGCGGCATCGACAGCGCCGAGACGGCGGCGGAAAAAATCCGCGCGGGCGCGGATCTCGTCCAGCTCTATACCGGGTTCATCTATGGCGGGCCGCTGCTGCCGGGCGGGATCCTGCGCGGGCTTTCGAAGCTTTGCGACCGTGAACATCTGACGCGCCTGTCAGACCTGCGCGATCTGAAAACCGCCCATTACGCCGCGCGGCCTATTCCCGAATAGTTCAGCCCCAAATAGATCAGGAGGGGCCAAATGCGGTCTGCATGCGCCGCGGCAGAATCGCCAGCAAGGTGAAGCCGCGCGCCGCCAGAAAGATGTTCAGCGATATCCACAGTCCGTGATTGCCCCAGATCCCGCTCAGGCCAACCGACAGCGCGATGAACAGGGCAAGCGAGAGCAGCATCATGTTGCGCATGTCGCGCGACCAGGTGGCGCCGATATAGATGCCATCCATCTGAAAGGCGAGCACGCCCGCAAGCGCCGTCAGCGCCGCCCAGAACAGATAGGCGCCGGCCTCGAGACGCACCGGCTGAAGCGTCGTCATCCATCCGATCACCGTCGTGCCGAAGATCAGGAAAAACAGCGTTGTGAAGCCGGCCAGGGCAAAGCCCCAGATCAGCGTCAGTTTGACGGCCCTGGCGAAAGCCTGCCGGTTGCGGGCGCCAATCGCACGTCCGGCGATCTGTTCAGCGGCGGTGGCGAAGCCATCGAGATAATAGCCGGCGACCATAAAAAAATTCATCAAGATGGCGTTGGCGGCCAGCGTCGTCTCGCCGAACCCGGTTCCCATACGGGTGAACCAGGCGAAAGCGATGATCAGCGCAAAGGAACGGATCATGATGTCACCATTGAGCGCCATCAGCCTCATCAGCGAAGGCCGGTCGATGATCCTCTTCCACGACGGGCTGTGGGCGCGATCAAACCGGCGATGAATGACAAAGAAGCCGGTGGCGCAACCGACAATCTCGGCGATCACCGTGGCCAGGGCCACGCCTTCAAGGCCATGGCCAAGACCCAGACCCAGCCAGATCGACAAAATTATGTTGGTGCCGTTGATCACCGTTTGCAACAACAGCCCGGTTCCGCCCATGCCGCGGCCGAGCACGTAGCCAAGGATGGCGTAATTGGCGAGCGCGGCTGGCGCCGACAGCGCCCGGATCATCAGATAGGCGGAGGCGGCGGAGGCCACCTGGCCTTGCGCGCCCATGAAGGCGAGACCGGCGGCCAATAACAGCGGCGTGGCGGCGATGATGGCGACGCCGGCTACGACCGAAATCATCAGCGAGCGCCAGAACACCGCCTGTTCCTCGGTCGGATCGTCCCGGCCCATGGCTTGCGCAACCAGACCCGTGGTCGCCGAGCGCAGGAAATTGAAGGTGGTGAACACAAGATCGAACAGGATGGCGGCGATCGCCAGCCCGCCGATCAGCGCCGCATCGCCCAGCCGGCCAACCACGGCGGTATCGACCAATCCCAACAACGGCGTGGTCAGAAAGGCCAGCGTCATCGGCACGGCGATGGCCAGCACCATGCGGTTGTTGACATCGAAGGGCTTTGACTGCGGCGGCGCGGTCCGGACGTCTGAAAGCGGCATGAAAATGTCCGTTGAGAACTATGATTCGGACCGGGGTCGGCTGCAAAATAAACCGGGCGGGAAAGAAAGCCCATCGGGGGCATGGACGAATTCGCTTTGCTGCGCCACATCTTCGGCGATGTCCCAGCTGCCAATCATCCACGCCCCCGCCTATGACGCCGGTTTTGCCCCCGGCCACCGGTTTCCGATGGGCAAATACACGCGCCTGATGGAGCTGATCCTGCAATCTGGCCTGGCCTCGATCATGGAGCTGCATGCACCAGCGCCAGCCAGCGCCGAATGGCTGACGCTGGCGCATGCACGCGCCTATGTCGATCAGGTGCTGGCCTGCGACGTGCCGGCGCTGGTCGAACGCGAGATCGGATTTCCGGTCGATCAGCGGGTGAGCATGCGGGCGCGGCTGGCTGCCGCCGGCACCGTGATGGCGGCGCGGTTGGCGCTCAGTGGCGGCATTGCCTGCAACACCGCTGGCGGCAGTCACCATGCGCGGCGTGCGCAAGGAGCCGGTTTCTGCACCTTCAACGATGTGGCTGTGGCGGCGCATCTGCTGCTCGCCGATGGCGAGGTCGACCGCGTGCTGGTGATCGATCTCGATGTGCACCAGGGCGACGGCACGGCGGAAATCTGCGCCGGAACAAAGGCGATCCGGACAGTGTCCATGCATGCGGAGAAAAACTACCCGGTGCGCAAGCAGGCCTCGTCGATCGATGTCGGCCTGCCGGACGGGGTGCGCGATGACGCCTATCTGGAGACGCTTGACTGGCTGCTGCCCCGGACCTTGGAAGGATTTTCGCCGGACCTGGTGTTCTACAATGCCGGCGTCGACCCGCACGGGGAAGACCGGCTGGGGCGGCTTTCGCTGACGGACCGGGGTCTGAAGGACCGCGACCGCCGGGTGTTTTCATTTTTCCGCGACAGGGGAATCCCTATCGCCAGCGTTCTCGGCGGCGGCTACAGCCATGACATCGACGCCGTCGCCCGGCGGCATCTGATCACCTTCGAGGCGGCGTCGGAGTTCGTTTGAGCCCTGATCTACCTGCGCAGGCTGAACAGCCGCAGAATGATGAAGACGGGAATCACCACGCCGGCGCCGAGCAGCAAATAGGTGCCGAACCGCCCCAGGGCGGCAAAGCCGGTTTCCCAGAGATTGACCAGGAAATCGCGGACGATGAACAGCAGGTCGACCGGATACCAGTTGAATGCCGCCATGATGACGCCGACCACGAAGGAGGCGACCAGCAGTTTGAGGACGGTGCGCCCCGGCGTATCGCCGAGAAAGCGTGTCAGACCATTGCTCATGCCGGCGGTTCCCGTGTTGCGTTGTCCTTCACATAGTCACGGCGCGGGCGCCGGGCAAGTGCATCATGCAGCGCCGTCAATCATCCGCTCCAGCGTTTCCAGCCGGTCGGCCTCGCCGGGCGGCTTGTCCCAGCGCAGCCGGCTGATCCTCGGGAACCGCATGGCGACGCCGGATTTGTGCCGGCTCGAGCGGTTGATGCCCTCAAAGGCGACCTCGAACACCAAGCCCTTCTCCAGATCCGCCCGCACCGAGCGGACAGGGCCAAAGCGCTCCATGGTGTTGTCGCGCACATATTTGTCGATCTGCACGAGTTCCGCATCGGTAAAGCCGAAATAGGCCTTTCCGACGGGCACCAACTCGCCCGGCTCGCGCCAGACGCCGAACGTGTAGTCGGAATAAAAACCCGAGCGCTTGCCATGGCCGCGCTGCGCATACATCAGCACCGCGTCGATGAGGAACGGATCACGCTTCCATTTGAACCATTCGCCCTTGGGCCGGCCCGGCAGGTAGGGCGAGGCCTTGCGCTTGATCATCACGCCCTCGATCACCGCAAGAGGCGGATTGGCGCGATGGGCGGCAAGCTCGTCCCAATCGGCAAACGTGAGCATGTCCGAGCAATCGAAGCGCATCGGATCGAGCCGTGCAACAAAGGCTTCGAGCCTGGCGCGGCGGTCAAGGAAAGGATTGGCGCGCAGATCCTCGGCGCCATCCTGCAGCAGATCATAGGCGCGGAAGAATGCCGGATAGTCGCGCACCTGCCTGGCCGTCACCGTCTTGCGGTTGAGCCTTTGCTGAAGATCTGAGAATGTGCCGGTCTCGATTCCGTCGCCGCCGGGGCGGGCGACCAGCAGTTCGCCATCGAGCGCGCCGTCAAAGCCAATCGCATCGACCAGATCGGGAAAGGCTGCGGAAATATCGTCGCCGGTGCGGGTGTAAAGCCGGCTGACGCCGCGCTCCGATGTCGCCTGCACCCGGATGCCATCCCATTTCCATTCAGCCGTAAAATCCGCCGGATCAAGCTTGTCAAAATCACCAATGTCGATTGCATGCGACAGCATCACCGGCCGGAACGGCGCCGCCGCCGCGTTGACGGGCCTGGGGCCGGAACCTTCAAGCCAGGCAAACAGGTCGAGATAAGGCGGCGTCAACCCGTGCCACAGTTCCTCGATCTCATTGACCTCGACTTGGCCGAACCCGGCCAGCGCCTGCTTGACCAGCCGGGCGGACAGACCCATGCGGAAGCCGCCGGTGACCAGCTTGAGCAGGGCATAACGGCCGGGCGGATCGAGCCGGTCGAGCCAGTCCTCGACAAGCTTCGGCCCGTCCCTGCGCGAGGAGGCCTGGAGGGTCTCAACCACTTCGGCGAGCCCCGGCGCGTCGTTGCGGCCAACCGCCTTTCCGGCCTTCTCCGGCCAGGCGAGCGCGATGGTCTCGGCCAGATCGCCGACATAATCATAGGAATAGGCGAACAGCTCGGCATCCATGCGGGCGGAAATCAGCTCGCGCAATTGCGCCGGCTTGACTGCGAGGATGTCGAGATCGCGCACGATTGCCGCCAGCGCGTAGCCGCGCTCGGGATCAGGCACGGTGCGGAAATAGTCCTGCAACAGCGACAGCTTGGCGTTGCGCGACGGCGTGAAAGCCAGCATGTCGAGAAGGTCGGCGAAGCGGTTCATGGCTCAGTCGCCCTCATCTTCATAGCCGACCAGATGCAGCGGCTTGGCGGCGATGCCCTGCATATGGCACCAGCGCACCAGCGCCTCCTCGCGGCCATGGGTGACCCAGACCTCGCCCGGCGAAACCGCCTGGATGGTTTGCGCCAGCTCGTCCCAGTCGGCATGATCGGAGATCACCAGCGGCAGCTCGACGCCCCGCTGGCGCGCTCTGGCCCGCACCTGCATCCAGCCCGAGGCGAAACTGATCAGCGGATCGGGAAACCGGCGGGCCCATGTGTCACTGAAGGCTGAGGGCGGCCCGAGCACGATGGCGCCGGCGAAGTCGCCCTTGGCGCTCGCCTCGACCGTGGCCGGGCGCAGATCGCCGAGGGCGATGCCCTGGCTTTCATAATAGTCGCAGAGCTTCTGCAGCGCGCCGTGAATGTAGAGCGGCGCTTGATACCCGGCATCGCGGATCAGCCGGATCACCCGCTGCGCCTTGCCGAGTGAATAGACGCCGACCAGATGCGCCCGGTCCGGATTGCGCCTGACCGAGCGCAGCAGCCGGCCGATCTCACTAGTGGCGTCGGGATGGCGGAACACCGGCAGGGCGAATGTCGCCTCGGTGATGAAGACATCGCAGGCCACCGGCTCGAATGTGGCGCAGGTCGGGTCCGGCCTTGGCTTGTAATCCCCGGACGCAACGATGCGCAGACCATCCTTCTCCACGGATATCTGCGCCGAACCGAGCACGTGGCCAGCCGGGTGAAACCTGACCGTGACGTCCTTGATCCGGATCGTCTCGCCGAGACCGGCCGCCTGGGTGGCGCCGGCATGACCCGCGCCATAACGGATCGCCATGATGTCGAGCGTCTGAGCCGTCGCCAGCACATGGCCGTGGCCGGCGCGGGCATGGTCGGCGTGGCCATGGGTGATCAGCGCTCGGTCGACGCTGCGCACCGGATCGATGAAGAAATCGCCCGGCGGGCAATAGAGCCCTTCGCGGCGGGGAATCAGCAGATGCTCGGGTCTGATGGCCATGACGCCAAGTTAGGGCGGCGGCGGGGCAAGCGAAAGGGCTTGCGTTTTTTGACGCACGGCAGCATAGGCAGTCTCCCTCTTGCACTTCCGGTCCACCATTGACCTCTTACCAGCTTTCCTCGGGCGATCTGACTGCCGATCGCCGCGCCCAGTATGCCCGGCTTTACGCCGAGGGCGGCGATCTTGGCGCTGCCGTCGATCTGCAGGTTCAGGCGCTGGAGCTGGCGCCCGGCTGGGCCGCGGGCTGGCACGAACTTGGCAATTACTGCGAGAAGGCCGGGGACTTGACCGGCGCTGCGGATGCTTGGCGGCAGGTGCTGGCGCTTGCGCCGGTGGACATTTTCGGCGCGGGCCTGAAACTGTCGCTGACCGGCCAAGCGGAGACGCCGCCGGCGCCCCCTTCCGAGTATGTCGAGGCGCTGTTTGACGGCTATTCGGATCGCTTCGACGCGGCGCTGGTCGAGGAGCTTGGCTATTGCGTGCCGGAGCGGTTGACTGCGCTGCTCACTGACGTCGCGGGCGCGGATGCGCAGTTTGCCAAGGTGATTGACCTGGGCTGCGGCACGGGGCTGTTCGGGGAGCGGATTCGGCGCAGCACCTCCTGGCTCGAGGGCTACGACCTGTCGCAGGGCATGCTGGCCAAGGCCGGCGACAAGGGCGTTTACGACCGCCTCGGCCAGGCCGACATTCTGCACGGCATCCCCGCCGCGCGCCTTCATGGCGCGGAACCGGCCGATCTGGTCGCGGCGGCCGATGTGTTTGCCTATTTCGGCGATCTCGACGGGGTGATCGGCATTGCGTCCGATCTGGTGGCGCCCGGCGGACTGCTTGCCTTTTCCTGCGAGGCTGGACTGGCGGACTCCGGCTGGCTGCTGCAGACCTCGCTGCGCTATTGCCACGGCGCTGACTATCTCCGTACGCTCATCGAGCGTCACGGGCTTTCCGTCGAGCGGCTGGTGCAAGAGCCCATCCGGCGCGACGGATCCAACACAATCAGCGGACTTCTTGTGATCGCCCGCAAGCCATCGCAGGCCGGAACTCGTCCCGCGTTTCCGGCGGTCGTCGTGGCGGAGCCCGCCGACCGGGGCGAGGAGACACCCGGCGATGGTCCGTTCTCGCGGATGTAATCGTCGAACTGATCGACGCCTTACAGCTTGGAGCCGGGCCACGGCTGCTCTAGATTGGGCCGTGTGAAAGCCGAATCCTTATCCGACGCCTACAATCCGGGCTTTGCGCTGCCCGAGCCATTCCTCGGCTGGTTCGCCAGCCGCGGCTGGCGGCCGCGCGCGCATCAGCTCGAACTGCTGGCAGAGACCGCGCAAGGCCGCTCGATGCTGCTGATCGCGCCGACCGGCGCCGGCAAGACGCTGGCAGGCTTCCTGCCGAGTCTGACCGAACTGACCACACGCGGCAAACCGAAACCCGGCACACCGGGCGCGAGATCGCTGCACACGCTCTATGTCTCGCCGCTGAAGGCGCTGGCGGTCGACATCGAACGCAATCTGGCGCGTCCGGTCGCGGAGATGGGCCTGCCGGTGCGGATCGAAACCCGCACCGGCGACACGCCGCAATCCAAGCG